>JBCCZA010000215.1:0-4862 GCA_039188455.1 Planctomycetota bacterium | reverse complement strand
GTGACCTGCCGGACCGAGGCCGAGGGCGGGGCGTTCATCGGCGACGGCGAGGAATTAGTCGACCGCTACCGCGCGGCGATCGGCGGCACGCGTAAGCCGATCGCGATCGACGTCGAGCTCCTGCGCGTCGAGCAGGACCCGACGCTGGCCGCGGCGCTGGGCGAGCTGTCGGCCGGCTGCGAGCGGGGGCTGATCTTCAGCACGCACGATTTCACTGGCCGCCCAGCCGACCTGACACGCCGCGTCGCCGACATGGCCGAGCACCCGCACTGCGCGATCGTCAAGGCGGCCTGGCGGGCGCGATCGCTGCGCGACAACCTCGAGGCGTTCGACCTGATGCGCGAGTACCGCTCGGTCAAGCCGATCGTCGCCCTGTGCATGGGCGAGTTCGGCCTGCCCAGCCGGGTGCTGGCGGGCAAGTTCGGCGGGTGGATGACGTTCGCCGCGATCGACGCCGACAAGGGCACCGCGCCCGGCCAGCCAACGCTCGACGAGATCAAGCGGCTGTACCGCTGGGACCGAATCACGGCGAGGACGCCCGTGTACGGCGTCGTCGGCTGGCCCGTCGGCCACTCGCTCAGCCCACACATCCACAACGCCGGGTTCGATGCGCTCGACGAACAGTCGAGCGTCGATCGTTGGCGGGGCGGCGTCTACCTGCCGATGCCGATCGCCGACGCGTGGGAGCAGTTCAAGGCCACGGTCGGCGCGTGGGTCGACTACGACGGCCTCGACTTCGGCGGCTGCTCGGTCACCATCCCGCACAAGGCGCACCTGCTGCGGTTCGTCGCCGAGCGCGACGGCGGGGTCGAGACGCTCAGCGACGCGATCGGCGCGGCGAACACGCTGGTCGTCTCACGCCAGGAAGGTCACCACGAGCCGAACGACGAATCGGCCATGCGGGCCTTCAACACCGACTACGCCGCGGCGTTGGACGCCGTGTGCGCCGCGATGGGCATCGAGCACGCCATGCTGCAGGGCGTCCGCGTCGGCGTGATCGGCGGCGGCGGGGCGGCGGCGGCGATCGTCGCGGCCTTCGCCGCGCAGGGCGCCACCGTCGTCGTCTACAACCGCACCATGAGCAAGGCCGACGCGCTCGTCGACCGGTTCAACGGCAACACCGGCAAGGTCGTCGCCGCCCCGCTCGACAAGCTGTGCGACACGTGCTGCGCCGTGCTCATCAACTGCACGCCCGTCGGCATGCACCCCAACGTCGACGCCACACCTGCCGAAGGCTTGTTCGACGGCGAGACGCTCGAGCACCGCATCGGCCACCCGCCCGTCGTCTTCGACACGATCTACAACCCCGCCGAGACCCGGCTGCTCCGCGAGGCCAAGGCCGCGGGCTGCAAGACGGTCAGCGGCGTGGAGATGTTCGTCCGTCAGGCGGCCGGGCAGTTCACCGCGTGGACCGGCCACGCCGCGCCGATGGACGTCTTCGAGCGCGTCGTGCACGCCAGCCTGGATCACTAACCCAGCACGTCATTCACGACTCGGTCGTCGGCTGCGAGTACCGCGTCACCGCGATCTCGACCAGGTCGTTGGCCATCTGCTCGATCGGGTTGTAGCTGCCGGTGCGGACCAGCTCGCGGCGAAACTTCTGCGACTCGGCGCCAAACTGCTGCGCCCGCAGGCGGGTCTCGATGTCGACCTGCGCATCGGCGAGCGTCTGGGCCTCGCCGACCTCGTCGTAGTCGAGCTTCATGATCCACCAGCGGTTGTTGAACTCGAACGGCTCGGACACCTCGCCGTCGTCGAGGCCGACCGCCATGTCACGCAGGATGCCCTCGCTGATGTCGTCGATCTGCAGGCCCTGGGCGAACAGGCCGAACTGGTCGTTGCGGAACTCGTTGTCCGCCAGCGAGGCGACCTGGTCGAACGTCTGCTCTTCACGGGCGATGAGGCCGGCCATGTCGCGGAGCGTCGGCTCGGCGACGTTGCGGATGAAGTACACGGTGTACGTCTGCGGCGGCTGATACGTGTCGATGTTGTCCTCGTAGTACTTGCGGATGTCGCGACGCGTGACGTTGACCCGCGGCAGCAATTCCTGCCGGAGGTAGCGCTGGACGACAAGGCTCTGGCGAAACTCCTCGACCTTCTCGTCGAGCGTGACGCCTTCCTCGTCGATGAGCGTGTCGTTGGCGAGGGTGACCGAGCCGCGGCCGAAGCGGCGGATGAGCTCCTCGCGGTGGCTCTCGATCGCCTGACGCAGGCCGAAGCGTTCGTTCTCCGAGAGGTCGCGCTCGGCCTCGCCGTAGATCAGCGAGTCGGTCACCAGCTGCTGGAGGCGGCCGGCGATGAGCTGGGTGGCCTGCTGGCGGAACTGGGCGCGGGGCAGGCGTCGGCCGAGGCCGCGGAGCTGGGCGTGGATGGGCTCGAAGATGTCGTCGGCGTAGATGGCCTGGCCGTTGACCTGGCCGACCATGCCGTCGACGACGCGCTCGGCGGCGGGGTCGGGCGCGGGCCCGTCGTCGCGGGCGGGGGGATTGGCGTCGAGCGTCGGCTCGCCGAGCGGGCTGTTGCGCGAGAAGGCGGGGTTGAGCTCGTCGCGGAGTTGGGCGACCTCGGCGGCGGCACGTCGGGCGACCATGCCTTGGCGTCGGGCGATCTGCTCGTCGCGCCGCGCGAAGGCTCGCTCCTGCGCCTGGCGTTGGAACTCGGTCTGGTTCGTTGCCCGCGCAGACGGCGCGCCGTTGGCGTTCTGTCGGAAGAGCGAACAGCCGTGAACGGGGGTCAACAGGCAGGTCATGGCCGTTGCTAAAAGCGTCATTCGCGTCGTTGAATGCATGGCGAAATCTTACCGAAGCGCGCAACGTCGCAGCTAAATGAGATTGCGTCTCGATGGCTGGGGAATGCGCCCGTGCACCACGTTGCGGGCCCCTATGGCGACCGTTAAGGTTCGACCGTGCGGCCGCGACAGGGGCGGGGCACGCGAACTAGAAGGACCGACGCCAAGCGTGTCGTGGGGCTGATCACCCGGATGCCAGAACCTAGCGTGGACAAGCAGTTTGTGTTCCCTAAGTGGGCCAACTTCCTGTTGCCCCTGGCCGTCATCGGCGTGCTGGGCGGCGCGGTCTACGCACCCATTTTTGTGAACTACGGCCTGGGTGCCCCGAACCTCAAGATCGGTTACGCGCCCGATCAGCCGGTGCCCTACAGCCACGCGCTGCACGTCGGCGAGCTCGGCATCGACTGCCGGTACTGCCACAACACCGTTGAAGAAGCCGCCTTCGCCGCGATCCCACCAACGGCGACCTGCATCAATTGCCACAACCCCGAAGAGGGCGTGAGCGGGATCTGGAAAGCGAGCAACAAGCTCGGCCCCGTCTGGGAGAGCTACCAGGGCAACGCGGACGAGGGCGTGCCCGCCGGTTTGCCCGTCGAGTGGATCACCGTCCACCAGCTCGCCGACTACGCGTACTTCAACCACGCCGCGCACGTGAACAAGGGCGTGTCGTGCTTCGAGTGCCACGGTCGGGTCGACCGCATGGAGATCGTGCAGACCGTCGCCCCGCTGTCGATGAGCTGGTGCCTGGACTGCCACCGCGAACCCGAGAAGCACATCCGCCCGATCGATCAGGTCTACAACCTGGGCTGGTCGCCTTACGACGAGCCCGAGGTGCAGCAAGCCGTCGAAGCCGGCCAGCTCTCGCCCAACGATCGCCTCGCCGCCAACGCCTACCTCGCCGACCAGCGCAACCTGGTCGAGTACTACCAGATCCGAGACACCGTCTACATGACCGCTTGCTCGACCTGCCACCGATGACCACGCTCGCCACCAACCCGACCGCCGATGCAACGCCGCCCGCCGGTGAGCGGTACTGGCGTTCGCTCGACGAGCTGGCCGACACGCCGGACTTCCGCGAGGCGATCAAGCACGAGTTCGCCGAGTACGACCCCGAAGAGATCCAGTCGATGAGCCGGCGTTCGTTCGTCAAGCTCATGGCCGCGTCGATGGCGTTGTCGGGCGTGACGTTCGCCGGCTGCCGACGGCTGCCCGAAGAGCGGATGGCGCCGTTCGCCGCCCGGCCGGAGGGCTGGGTGCCGGGCACGAGCGTGACGTACGCGTCGATGAACGAGCTCGCCGGCGTCGCCACGCCGACGCTCGTCCAGGCTTACGACGGCCGGCCGATCAAGATCGACGGCAGGGCGACCGGCTCGTCGACGTACCTGCAGGCCAGCATCCTGGAGATGTACGACCCCGAGCGGGCGCGGTGGGTCTATCAAGGCAACGGCCAGGGCGCGTACGAGCGCACGGACTGGGGTGCTTATGCCGCGGACCTGAACGCGCGGCTGGAGGCCTCAGGCGACGGCACGGGCGTCGGCATCCTCACGCAGTTCACCTCGAGCCCGACGGCCGAGCGGCTCAAGCAAGCGATCGCCGCGAAGTACCCGGGCCTGCGGATGTACGCCTATGAGCCGATCAACCGCGACAACGCGGTCGCCGGCTCCGAGCTCGCCTTCGGCAAGCCGATGCGACCGCTGATCGACACGGCCAAGGCCGAGATCATCGCCTGCTTCGACGACGACCTGATGGGCGTCCACCCCAACGGCCCGGCGCACGCCAAGGGCTGGGCGGCGATGCGGCGGCGGATGGACGACGCGACGCCGAAGATGAACCGTGTCTACGTCGCCGAGTCGACCATGACGCTCTCCGGGTCGGTCGCCGACGAACGCCTGCCGGTGCCCTCCGGCCAGATCGCGGCGGTGCTGATGGTGCTCGCGCGTCGGCTGGGCGTGTCGGGCGTCGGGTCGGCGACGCTTCCGCCGGCGATCGAGGCACGCGGCGGCGGGGCGTTGATCGACCCGCAGACGTTCGTCGCCAAGCTCGCCGACGACCTGCAGGCCAACGCCGGCCAATC
>JBCCZA010000214.1:0-5033 GCA_039188455.1 Planctomycetota bacterium | reverse complement strand
TGGGCGACGACGAGGTTGGCGGTGTCGTCGGTGACGGGGCCGCCCATGAAGATGATGCGGTCCTTGAGCAGGCGGGAGTAGATGTCGTAGACCCGCTCGCCGCGGCCGGTCTTCTCGATGACCGTAGGGATCAGGGGCATGGCTAACTGTCGTCCTGGAGGGGGAATGGGGCGTGGCGAACCGTCCGTGCTCGCGCGGGGTGGATGGTAGCGGTCGGATCGGCGTCGGGTGTCGCGGGCGGGAATCTCGGGGAGTGAGCGGGGTTCCGCGTGGCGCTTCCGGCGCTTGAGTTTGGTTTTTGTTTGTATATCTTGGAGGCCATGAGTGAACGCGATTACCGGGACGGGTTGCTCGATGGGCCGGGACATCGGCGGGGTGCGGGGCTGAACCCGGGCAACCGATTCGAGTCGGTCCGCCTGCACGTCGAGGGCGACGCCATGGATAGGCGCCGGGCCGAGCGCGTTGATGAGGGCGGCGACCCCGATACGCCGTTGAAGGTGCCGCTGACCGTCATCCCCGACGACACCAAGCAGGTGATCAACCGCGTGAGTCGCACGTCGGACGTCCCGTTCGACTGGACGGTCAACCCTTATCGCGGCTGCGAGCACGGCTGCATCTACTGCTTCGCCCGGCCGTACCACGAGTACCTGGGCTATTCCTGCGGGCTCGACTTCGAGACCAAACTCGTCGCCAAGCACGACGCGCCCGATCTGCTCAAGCACGAGCTGGCTAGGCCGAGTTGGAAGGGCGAGCCGATCGTGATGTCCGCGATCACCGATATCTACCAGCCGATCGAGCACCGGCTGGGGCTGGCGCGGGGGTGCCTGGAGGTGATGGCCGACTGCGCCCAGCCGGTGTCGACGATGACCAAGGGGGCGTTGGTGCTGCGCGACATCGACCTGTGGCAGAAGCTCGGCGACCAGAACGCCGGGCGGGTGACGGTGACGCTGGTCACGCTGGACGACGGGCTGGCCAAGAAGCTCGAGCCCCGGGCCGCGGCGCCGACGCGGCGGCTGCACCTGATCCGCGAGCTGGCCAAGGCGGGCGTGCCGGTGTCGGTGAACATCGCGCCGGTGATCCCGGGCTTGACGGACACGGAGATGCCGGCGTTGCTGGAGGCGGTCGCCGACGCCGGGGCCAAGCGGGTCGCGTGGGTGTTGCTGCGGCTGCCGTACCAGGTCAAGGACCTGTTTCTGGAGTGGCTGCAGCGCAGCGTCCACCCCGACCGAGCCCGCAAGGTCGAGTCGCTGATCCGCCAGGCGCGGGGCGGCAAGCTGTACGACGCAGGTCGATTCCGAGCCAAAGCCGACGACGACACGTCGCGGATGGTCGCGACGCGAGACGTCGGCGAGCGCCGCCTCGGCCAACCTGTCGGCCACGATCGCCGGCGCGGCGCGGGACACCACTCGGTGCAGTTGCGCGAGGTGTTCGACGTGTACTGCCGGAAGTACGGGCTAAACCGCGACGTGCGGCCTCTTAGCGCACGAAACTTCAGGCGGCCGTCATTGCACGGCCAAAAAGGGTTGTTCGATGCCTAAGCCAGGCGTCGGCGATCCACCGCGGTCACGCAGACCGCGTGCGTCGCAGGGCAAACACGCCGAGGCCTGCGAGCATGAGCGCCGCGGCCGGCTCGGGAACGACGACGACATTAATCGCCACCGTCTCGACCGGCAGGCCGTCTTGGGAAACCGTGATCGCGAAGGTGTATTCGCCAAGCGCGTTCGGATCGAACGGGGCGGACGGGGGCGGGGTGACAAACGGCGCACCGATGTTCAAGAAATCGAACAGCAGGTTCTGCGAGCCCTGGGTCAATGTCTGTCCGGGGTCCGTCAAGGCAATAAAACCGGAGATGTCGATGACGCCCAGGTCAGCGACCGGGGTGTTGAACGCTGGGTCCATGTCGTAAAGCAGGCTGACCTCGAAATCTTCGATGGTTTCGCCGCCGCCGTCGATCTCAACGTAGGAGTTGAAGTTCCATAACGCACCCAGGGTGCCGTTCGGCGCGTTGCTGCCCGGGGTGGCGAAATAGGTACCGGCACCGTCGTTGCCCAGCGGCGGGTTGGTGAACCGCTGCGAGGCCGCGAGAGCGATGGTGACCATCGTGTCGTCATTAGCAATCTGCTCAGAGAAGGCCACGGCATCGTTGGGGATGCCCGAGCCGCCGAAGGTCGCCTGCGGGAAGGGGCCGAAATCGTCGAAGATCGGGACTGCACCAACGCCGGTCGCCACCAAAGACGCGGGGATCAGCACAGCGGAAAGAGTGAACTTACCCATCGAAATGCCTCCTGAGAACCTGCGAGGTGCACGGGCTAGACGTACGCGGTCCACCCTACACCTTGCTGAGACAACGTAGCAGCAGGCTGAGCCCATAGCAACCGTCGTCCGATGCGCGAATCGACTCTTAACGCAGCATATAGCTAGCATGAGGCTTCGGTGGTGCTTTCAGGAGGGCTTTCTGTTTATAAGTCACTTGCTGGCAGTGCGGTATCGCCGACCCTTCCAGCGATTGCCGCCGGTGTAGTGGTAGACGGCGGAACCGATGAGGAACAGGCAGCCGACGGCGGCACCGATGGGCATGGTGAAGGCGTACCAGACGGGCAGGCCGAGGGTGCGGCGGGCGGCGTTGGTCGCGCGGACGCCGCCGAGGTAGGCGGCCGTCCCGGCGAAGAAGGTCACCCAGGCCCGCGAGTCGCCCGCCGGCGTCGCCGGGTCGCCCAGCGCCGAGGCATACACCCACGCCAGCCCGCCCACCGCGTAGACCGGCGGCAGCACGTTGCCCAGCACCACGCCGATCACCGCGCCGCCCGCGATCAGCGGGTTGCTCCGCATCGCCGAGTAGGCGTTCTTCGTCAGCCCCTCCCACATGTCCGACCACCCGTTGTACATCCGGCACCACTGCAGCTCCGGCCCGAGCCCGATCCGCAGCCGACCGCCGGCCCGCTTGAGCACCCGGCCGAGCTCGATGTCCTCGAGGATCCGGTCGGCCACCGCCTCGTGCCCGCCGACCGACTCGTACAGCCCGCGCTTGACCAGGATGAATCCCCCACCGATCAGCGCGTCGTCGACCTCGGGGTCCATGGCCGAGTCGAACGGCAGGATCAGGCACAGGGCCATGACCATCTGCAGCTGCGGGATGGCCTCGACGACCGAGCCGAAGGTGAGCTTGGGGAACAGGCCCGTGACGTCGGCGTCCTCGGCCAGCGCGTGGGCCATCGCCGATCGCAGGCAGTCGGGCGCCCAGTGCAGGTCGGCGTCGGTGAAGCAGAGGTAGTGAGACCGCATCCCGTCGGCTGCCTCGAGCTCGTTCAGCCGATCCACTCCCTGCTGCACGGCCCAAGGCTTGCCGACCCAGCCGGCCGGCGGGTCCGTCTCGTTGCGCACGACGGTGAGCCGATCGGGGTATCGCTTGACTAGGTCGGCGGTGATGCGTGGCGTCGCGTCGGTGGAGGCGTCGTCGACGAAGATTACTCGAAGGGTTGGATAGTCCTGCTCGCACAGCTCGGCGAGCGTGGTGGACAGGTGCTCGGCCTCGTCGCGGCCGGGGACGATCAGGGCGACGGGCGGCAGGCGGGCGTCGTCGATCTCGGCCGGGTCGATGCGGTGGCGGAGGTTGTTGCCGAAGCGCGGGTGGGCGTTGATGTACACCCACATCGCGGCGGCCATGGTCGCGACGACCGGCGCGGCCCAGGCGAGCACGGTCCCGATCATGGTTTGCTCGGCGGGGGTTCGCCGCCGGTGCCGAACAGGGCGGCCTGGTCTGGGCCGGGCTCGGCGGGGGTCGCGTCGCGCAGCTCCTGCGCCTCGGCGATGAAGTCGTCGATGTCGTTGAACCGCAGGTAGATCGACGCGAACCGCACGTACGCCACGCCGTCGAGCCCCCGCAGGTGGTTCATCACCCGCCTGCCGATCTCGAGCGACTGCACCTCGCGCTGGCCGGTGCGGATGAGCTCTTCCTCGACCTTGTCGGTCAGGGACAGGATCGAGTCGGCCGGGACGGTGCGCTTGTAGCAGGCGGCCTCGACCGAGGCGGACACCTTGGCTCGCTCGTAGGGCACGCGCGAGCCGTCCTTCTTGATGACGGTCAGACGGATGGTGTCGTCGACCGTCTCGCGCGTGGTGAAGCGCTTCCCGCAGTGCTTGCACTGCCGGCGACGGCGGATGGTTCGGCCGCCGTCGGCGGCGCGGGAATCGATGACCTTGTCGTCGTCTGCTCCGCAGAGAGGGCACCGCATGGGTTGAGTGTACGGGTGGTCGCGGCTGGGCGTGCCCCGGCGCCCGGCGTGGCGTTTTCAACCGAGCGGGGCGACGCGGTCGATAGGTCGTGTGTCACGGGCCGGCGGTTCGGCCCGGTCGGTCGGCGGGCCGGTCGCCGCGTCGGAGGGCAGTGATGGCGTTCGAGGATCAATTGGCGTTGGCGCTCGAGGCCGAGTGCGACGACGATCGTCGGTATTTCACCGTGGACGAGGCGAATCGGGCGCTGGTCTACCTGCGCGGGGTCGTGGCCGATCTGCAGGCCGAGTACCGGCAGATCGTTGGGCTCCGGCGGCGGATCGAGCGGGGCGGTGGGCAGACGGCCGATGCCGAGCGGGCGTACGAGGGGGCGATGGATCGGCTGAGCGACCTGGTCGACGAGGTCCACGCGGTGGGCGTCGAGCTCAAGGACTTCGAGCGGGGGATGATCGACTTCCCGTCGTGGCGCGAGGGCCGCGAGGTGCTGCTCTGCTGGCAGGCCGGCGAGGATGCGGTCACGCACTGGCACGAGATCGACGGCGGGGTGTCGGACCGTCGGCCGATGGCGGCCTGACCGCGACGTCGGGCGCCATCAGCTCAACGCGAAATTGAGCGCGAGGAAGGCGACGTACAGCCCCAGCATCGGCACGCCCATCCACCGAGAGAAGCGGCGGTCGGCGGTGGCCTTGACGATGAACAGCCGGAACAGGATGAGCATCGCCATCATCATCGGCAACTGCAGGCCGAGGACGAGCGGGAAGCCTTCGGCGTTCACGACGGGCAGGCCGTAGCCCGCGATCGAT
>JBCCZA010000213.1:0-5069 GCA_039188455.1 Planctomycetota bacterium | reverse complement strand
GTCGCAGGAGACGTAGAGGATGTTGGTCTCGGGCTTGGCGTCGAGGATCTTGCCGCAGACGGCCTGGAGCAGGTGGGTCTTGCCCAATCCGACGCCGCCGTGGATGAACAGCGGGTTGTAGGCCGTGCCGGGCTGGTTGGCGACGGCGACGGCCGCGGCGTGGGCCATCTGGTTGTTGGGGCCGGTGATGAAGGTCTCGAAGGTATTGTCGGGGGACAGCACCATGTGGTCGGCCTCGAAGTCGACCGGGCCCGCGGCGGTGGCGACCGCGCCGGGATTAAACGGGTCGGCCTCGGGCTCGGCGGCGATCGTTGGTGCGCCGACGGCGGTGTTGGCCGACGCATTGGTCCCGGCGGTCGCGAGCGCGGGGGCGGCGTTGGCCGCGACGTTGGCGGTGTCGGGCTCGCCGGGCTTGGCGACGGCGTGCTGGTCGACAAACCGCACGGCGATGAGCTGGCCGGTGGCGGCCTGGGCGGCCTCGGTGAACGGCTCGAGGCACTTTTTCTGCAGGTAATTCTGCTGCACCACGCCCGCCGTTCGCACACGCAGCAGCCCGGCGTCGAGGTCCAACGGCTCGAGCTGCTCGAACCACTGGCGGCAGATGGGCGCGTGGTGACGGCGCAGGTAGGCCATCATGGCGTCCCAGACGGCGGTGTCGAGCCGGGGCATGCGGTCGTCTCGGCGAGGTTGATCGATGGCGCGCGACGTTCCGCGGCAATCGCCGAACGTAGCAACCGAAGCGATGCGTTTCAATACGCGAGTCGTCGATCCACGCTGAGATGGCGTAGCGCGTGCATGCCGGTGGTAGAGTCCGTCACCGAGCGCGACGGGGCGAGGCAACGACGATGCGGATCGAGGTGTTCGACGACTCTGACCGGCCGGTGTGTCCGCGGTTGCTCACGCGCGGGTGGGGCGGGCTGCGCATCGGCGCGATGACGTGCGTGGAGCGCGCCGCGTTGGCGCTGGCGTCGCTGGCCGATCGCAACCAGACGTGGTGGGTCAACGGGCGTTGGATGGCAGATGTTGAGTTGCTTGGCGCGCTGCGTGACCTTGCGCCCGGGTCCGCGTGGCACATCGATGGGCGCGTTGTCGCGGCGTGTACGGAGGTGAGCGACGACACAAGTCCGGATCGCCTGATCGACCTGCCGCACGAGCCGCTGCCGGTCGACGCAACACTCGTGACGCACGCCGGTCACCTGCTCGACGCGCTGCCGGCGCTGTTAATCAGCGACGTCGAGGCTCTGGGCGGATCGAGCGTGGCGGGAGCGGCCGTGCACCCCTCGGCCGTGATCGACGAGTCGTCCGGCCCTGTGCGTCTCGAGCCCGGCGCGGCGATCGGCGCGCTCGCCGTCGTCGAAGGCCCCTGCTGGATCGGCCCCGACGCCGTCATCCAGCCGCACGCCCACCTCCGCCCCAACACCAGCATCGGCCGCTTCTGCAAGGTCGGCGGCGAGGTCGCCGGCTCGGTCATGCACGACTTCTCCAACAAGGCCCACTACGGCTACCTCGGCGACTCGATCGTCGGCTCGTGGTGCAACCTCGGCGCCGGCACCACCACCAGCAACCTCAAGAACACCTACGGCACCATCCGCCTCGCCGACACCCCCCCGGAGACCCCCCAAGACGCCGACGGCAAACGCACCGACACCGGCCGCACCCGCTTCGGCACCGTCACCGGCGACTACGTCCTCACCGGCATCGGCACGATGCTCAGCTCGGGCACCTGGCTCGACCCGGCCGTGTCGCTGGCGACCTCACGCCTCGCGCCCAAGCGCGTCGAGGCGTTCAGCTTCATCACCGACGACGGCGACGCGCTATACGACTTCGACGCCTGGCAACGCACCGCCGAAACCATGGCCGAGCGCCGCGGCCAGACACTCGATGACGACGTCTTAGCCGTGATGCGCGACCTGCACCGAGCCGCCGCGGCGCGGCGCTAGCCGCACTCCCTCACCCGCCCAACGCGTCAGCCGCGACCGGCGTCTGCTTCTCCATCCGGTCTACGACGAGCATCAGGATCTCCTCCTGCAATGCCTTGAGCCGGCTGTTGTAGACCGGCGGCTTGAACCCATTGAAGATCATCGCGAACGCGATCACCCGTGGCTCGGCCTTACCGCTCGGGTCGGTCTTCACCAAGTAGCCCGACAGCGACGACACGCCCGACAGGAAGCCCGACTTGGCCAGCACCCACGTCCCGCGCGGCAGCTCGTCGAACCGCCGACCCGGCGCGAGCGTGCCGTCCGACAGGTACGTGCCGTTGGAGTTGGTCCCGGCGTACGCCAGCGACGCGCGGATCGGCTCGGCCAGCGTCGCGTCGTGGTGAGCGATCGCCAGCAGGTCGACGAGCAGGCGGGGCGACAGCAGGTTCGACCGCGCCAGCCCCGAGCCGTCGGTGATGCGGGCGTTGGCGAACGCCGGGCCCAGCCGCTGTCCTAGCGCGTGCCGCACCGCCGCCGCGCCGCTGTCCCACGACCCCGGCGAGCCGGTGAACGCGTGGCCCATCCGCTTGAGCAGCGCCGCCGCCGCCAGGTTGTTCGAGTCCTGGTTCACCTGCTGCAACACCAACGGCAGGGCGGTCTGCACGACGTGCAGGTCGATGCTCGCGGGCGCCGGCTCATTGATGTCCCGCCGCACGACCCGGTCGATCGCGATGCCCTCCTCGCGCAGCCGGTCGGCCAGCAGGTGGGCGAAGTGCAGCCCGGGGTCGTGCACGCTGATGCGGTAGGGCGTGCGCGGCCGGGACTTGATCGTGCCCGACAGCCGCAGGTGGTTCGACCCCAGCTCGCGGTGCACGCTGAAGTGGTCCGACGAGCCGGTGCGGGCCCGGTTGGCCGTGTCGATCGCCGACGACATCGGGTAGACCGACACCGTCGGCGTCACGCCGAACTGCCGGCTGGGCACGGGCAGGATGTCGATCACGTTGGCGTAGAAGTTCAGCCCGCCGACCTGGGCGCCGTACGGCTTGAGCAGGTCGTCGGCCTCCCAGTCCGGGTGGATGCGCTGCTGGTCGAAGACCGTGTCGTCGAGCAGCAGCCGGCCGAACCGGGGTTGATCGGTCTGGCGCACGGCGTCGACCCACTGATCGACGAGGTCCTCGAGCTGCAGGCCGTGCTGGGCGAGCAGTTCGGGGTCGCCGAAGCCCGGGTCGCCGTCGGCCGTGACGACCAGGTCCGGCAGGGCGTTCCCGGCGTCGGGGGCGTCCGGTGCCGTGGGGTCCGGCGAGGTGACGCCCAGCCGGGTGCGGAACAGGAACTCGGGGCCGAGGATGTCGACCGCGGCGATCGCGGTGGCGACCTTGGCGTTGGAGGCCGGGATGAGCAGCGATCGGCTGTTGAGGTCGATCAGCGTGTCGTTGCGGTCGAGGTCCCGCACCAGCACGGCCGCGACGGTGTCGCGCAGGTCGGCCGACTGGATCGCCCGCTCGGCCGGGGGATTGAGCACGGTGGCGTGGACGACGGGGGCGAGGGCGGCCGCCAGCAAGGGGGCGAGCCACAGCCACGCGAGGGCACGGTGGGGGACATCTCGTGAAGGCATGGCGGGATTATCGTCTACGCCGCCGATCCGCGTGCAAGATCAGGTTGAGCCGGCGACGCAGAGCGTCCCGGGCGAATCACGGCGAGGCTCGGAGCGGCCCAGGCCGACTGATCCGCCCCGCGGCGGCTGCGACTACGAGATCACGTCCGGTTGGGTCATCGGCCAACTGGAGACTACCGACTACTTTCTCAAGCGACCACGTCGGCGTTGCCTGATTCGATCTAGCTTTGCCTGTTCTGTGCGATAGCGATCGACAAGGGAGAGCGTGAATGGCTCCGGTTGCCCCTCCAAGTTAGCTAGAGCGTGTTCAGTAACGTCGCGGTAAAGACCACTGTCTCTCATCCAGAAATGCTCGTTGCGTGCTAATCGTCGGAGTCTGTCCATGTTGAAGCACCGCCTCCACTTCACTTTAGGGTCGGCCTGCTCGATCGCTTCAACGGTATCACGGTGGTGCTTATATAAATCGCCAGCACCAGTTTCTCGCGGCAACAATTCAGCGATCACACCTGGATAATCCATGGCTTCTTTTGCCACCAATCCGTTGACGTTGGCCGTGGTGATGCGTAGCTGGTCATAGGTCTTTGAGAACATCTCTATTTTGGGTACCGAGGTTCTCATGAACCAGCTGGATATTCGTTCGAGTCCTGAGAGTCGTGAACGAATAACGGGCATGATGCAAATCGACGCGAGTATTTCACCCCGATCTGTGTACATAAATCGATGGAATCTCTGGAATGCGGGATGTAGCTTGCTCTCAGTGACATCCTCGAAATCACCGATGAGTCGAAATCCTAATCTGGATAGCTCAGCTTCGGTTTCGTCATAAAAAGATACATCCAGCCATGGGAAGTCCGCTGGGTTAGCCACCACAATGTCCGGCGGTGTAGTCTCCCTGTACTCCACTTCACTGGCGGCCGTGCGTGCCGGACCCCGTAGCATCCAGCCATCGATTGGCCGAAACGCGAGATTCACCACGATCGTCACGAGCGGGCCGATCACGAACCCAAACAGCAAGAACAATGCGAAGAACAATACGCAGAAGATGAATAGGTTTTCAGCCACGGACTCAGCGTAACGGGCCGTCGTTCTCTGTCGTGCCATCCCCGGCTAGACTCCCCCCATGACAGACACATCCCCCGAGGCGATGATCGATCGGGTCGGCGAAGTCACCGGCCGGCTCCGAGAGCAGGTCGGCAAGGTCGTCGTCGGGCAGGACGAGGTGGTCGACCAGGTCCTCATGGCCCTGCTCACCCGGAGCCACGCGCTGCTCATCGGCGTGCCGGGCCTGGCGAAGACGCTGCTCGTCTCGACCATCGCCAAGTCCATGAGCCTCCAGTTCTCCCGCGTGCAGTTCACGCCCGACCTCATGCCGTCCGACATCACCGGCACCGAGGTCATCGAGGAGGACAAGACCACCGGCGAGCGCCGGCTGCGGTTCGTCAAGGGCCCGGTCTTCGCCAACGTCATCCTCGCCGACGAGATCAACCGCACCCCGCCCAAGACGCAGGCGGCCCTGCTCGAGGCGATGCAGGAGC
>JBCCZA010000212.1:0-5080 GCA_039188455.1 Planctomycetota bacterium | reverse complement strand
GCGCGGGTCGGCGTGAGCAACGCGGCGGTGGCGGCCAAGCGAGACTGGTCGATCGGCGTGATGCCCGTCGCCTCGTTGGATGCGCTATCGTCGATCATCCGGGAACGCGTTGGCGCGACGCCGACGATCGGGAGTCACACGGCATGAGCAGAGCAGAACGGTCGGACGGGAAGCACTGGCGGGGATGGTGGGCGGCGTGCCTGGCCGGTCTGGCGGTATGGCTGACTGGCGGGGCGTGGGCGGACGAGGCGGTCGAGTTCGAGCGCTGGTACGTCATGCGGCTCGATGGCGAGCGCGTCGGCCACGCGGTCAGCCGGCAGAACACAGTGATCGGCCAGGACGGCAGCGAGCAGATCGTCAGCGAGCAGGACGTGGTGATGAGCTTTCGGCGGGGGGCGATGGCACTGACGATCGAGCAGTCCAGCCGAGCGGTCGAGACGCCAGAGGGCGAGCCGATCGAGGTCGAGCAGCGGCTGTTGCTGGGGCAGCTGCCGCAGTCGGCGCGTTACACGTTCGACGACGCGGGGGCGGTGATGGTCAGCGAGCAGGGCGGCCGGCGGACCGAGCGGCGGGTGCCCGGGCTGCCCGAGGGGGCCTTGATGCCGGCGGCAGCGCAGCGGAAGATCGCCGCGGCGCTGGCCGAGGGGGCCGAGTCGATCGAGCTGACGACGGCGGATTACTCGTCGGGGCTGCGGGCGGTGGACGTGACGATGACGGTGGCGGGGGAGGAGGACGTCGAGGTCTTGGGCAAGGTGGTGCCGGCGATCGCGTGGGACGCGACGGCCAGCGCGATGCCCGGCGCGAAGCTGCGGGAGTACGTCGACGCCGAGGGTAGGCCGCTGAAATCGACGGTCGACCTGGGCGGGATGCGGCTCGAGATGATCGCCGCGGAAGAGGCGATCGCGACGGCGGCGGTCGACCCGCCGGAGCTGATGGCGTCGACGCTGATCACGCCGAGCCGGCCGATCGATCGGCCGCGGGAGCTGCGTCGGGCGGTGTACGAGCTCGTCTGGGATCGGCCGATGCGTGGGCAGGTGGAGTTGGTGGAGACGGCCGTGCAGCGGGTCGAGTGGGTGGACGATCGCACGGCGCGGGTAACGGTCGACATCATGGCCCCGGTGATGTCCAAGCTGGACGCAGCGGATCGCGAGGAGCACTTGGCGGCCTCAACGATGATCGACCGGGACGACCCAGCGGTGCTGGCGCTGACACGCCGCGGCTCCCCCGAAGACACGACCCCGCGGCAGCTGACGAACTTGCTCGGCGTGGCGCGTAACGCGATCAGGCAGACAGACCTCTCGGTCGGCTTCGCCACGGCAAGCGAGGTCGCACGCAGCCGGCAGGGCGATTGCACCGAGCACGCGGTGCTGCTGGCGGCGCTCTCGCGAGCAGAGGGGTATCCGAGCCGTGTGGTGACCGGGCTGATCTATGCCGACGAATTTCTCGGTCAGCGAGGCGTGTTCGGCTATCACATGTGGACGCAGTCCTGGGTCGACGCGGATGAGGGATCGCCAGAGGGCCGATGGGTCGACTTGGACGCCACGCTGCCCGCGGGCTTCAGCGGGACGGGCTTCGACGCGACCCACATCGCCCTGACGGCTTCACCGCTCTCCGACGCGGATGGCTTCAACGATCTGGCCGAGCTGTCGACGCTGATCGGCGGGATGTCGATCCGTGTGGTGGAGACGGGCGATGAGTGAGGGGCGTGAGACGCTGGAGGCGTTGCTCGACGCGGTGCGGTCGGGGTCGCTGGATGTCGGCGAGGCGGCGGGCAAGCTGCGGGCGATGCAGGCCGAGCCGTTGGGGTTTGCCACGCTCGATCACCACCGGGCGCAGCGGTGCGGGACGGGTGAGGTGGTGTACGCGGCGGGCAAGACGGCCGAGCAGGCGGTGACGATCACGCGTCGGCTGCGCGAGGCGGACGGCGCTTCTGGCGCGGTGCTGCTGACGCGATGCACGGCCGAGCAGGTCGCGGCGTTGTATGCCGAGTTTGGCGATGCGGTGGAGGTGGGCGATCGATCGGGCTGCGTGATCGTCGGCGAGCCGTTGCCCGACGACCGGGCTGACGGGACGATCGCGGTGGTGACGGCCGGGACGAGCGACCTACCGGTCGCCGAGGAGGCGATCATGACCTGCCGGGCGTTGGGCCACCCGGTGCGGGAGCTCAATGACGTGGGGGTGGCGGGGCTGCATCGGTTGCTGGGTCGGCTGGACGAGGTGCGGTCGGCGCGGGTGGTCGTGTGCATCGCGGGCATGGAGGGGGCGTTGCCGAGCGTGATGGGGGGGCTGGTGGACGTGCCGGTGATCGCGGTGCCGACGAGCGTGGGGTACGGCGCGAACCTGGGGGGCCTGGCGGCGCTGCTGGGGATGCTGACGAGCTGCGCGTCGGGCGTGTCGGTGGTGAACATCGACAACGGGTTCGGCGGGGCGTTTGCGGCGTGTCAGATCAACCGCCGACCGCAACAACATCGACGGTAAGGCGTTAGGCTGATCGCATGAGCGGCGGCGGAGGAACCATCCCGTACGAGCGGTCGCCGGCGCCGGTGGCATTGCCGTCGCGCCCGGCCGACGGCCACAAGGGCACGTTCGGCACGGTCGTCGTGGTCGGCGGGTCGGCGACGATGCCCGGGGCCGCGGCGATGGCGGCTCGCGCGGCGTTCCGCGGTGGGGCCGGGCTGGTGAAGGTGGTCGCCGAGCAGGCCGTGCTCGACCGAGTGCTGGCGATCGAGCCGTCGGCGACGGGCGTGGCGAGCGGCGAGCGGCTGGACGCGGGGGGCGTGATCGAGGCGTTGCGCGCGGCCGACCCGGACGGGCGTGCGGTGCTGGCGGTCGGCCCGGGGCTGGGCCGCTCGGCCGAGGCGATCCTGCCGGCGGTAAGCAACGACACGCGCTCCTTGGTCTTGGACGCCGACGGGCTCAACGCGCTCGCTGCTTCCGGACGTCGTCTGAGAAGGCGGGCGCCGTCGGTGCTGACGCCGCACCCCGGCGAGTGCCGACGACTCGCCGACGCCTTGCAGCTGCGCGTCGACCCGACCGACCCGGCCACGCGTCCCGAGGTCGCGCGTCGGCTCGCCGAGATGCACGAGGCGGTGTTCGTGCTCAAGGGCGCAGGCACGGTGGTCAGCGACGGGCAGCGCACCTACGTCAACGACACCGGCAACGTCGCGATGGCGACCGCGGGGATGGGCGACGTGCTCACCGGCGTGACGGCGGCGCTGCTGGCCTCCGGGATGCCGGTGTACGACGCGGCGTGTCTGGCCGTCTGGCTGCACGGCGCCGCCGGCGATCTCTGGGCCCACCGCCACTGGGACCGCGGCCTGCTCGCCCGCGACCTTGCCGATCTCTTGCCCTACGCCTTCCGCCTCGCCGCCAAACGCGCCCCCGCCTCGGGCGACGCTCAGCCCGGCGATGTGCCGTCGCTGTCCGGTTCGGCGGCCCCCTCGCCGTAACGCGCCGCCGCCCGCCCGAGCATCTCGCCCACCATCGCCCGCAGCTCGGCCGGCGACTCGACCTCCGCCCGATCGGCGTACCCGCACACCCACCACGCGATCTCGCCCAGCCCGTCGACCCGGAAGTGCAGCCGCACCCGCCCGTCGGGCAGCCGCTCGGTGCGCTGCGTGCGGTGCCAGCGGACCTCGCTGACGTTGGTCGCGACCTTCTGGTCGAAAATGACCGCGACGTCGTGCTCGGCTCCTCCGGGGATCATCTGCCACGCCAGCCCGAGGTGCTCAGCCACGTCGAACGGCTCGGGCGTAAACCGCCGATCGGTTAGCTCGATCTCGCCGATGCGGCTGAGCTTGAAGACCCGCACCTCGTCGCCCAGGCTCGATCGGCCGTAGACGTACCAGGCCCGCTCGGAGAAGTGCAGCCGCAGCGGGCGCAGCGTGACCTCGGCGGGCTCGCGCATCGGGGCCCGGTACGTCAGCCGGCACTCAAGGTGCGCGTCGATCGCGCGCTGCAAGAGTGGGTACGGCGCGGCTTCGGTGCCTCCGGGCACCTGGGCCGTCGGCCGATAGCTCGCCGACGCCACGACCTCTTCGCACCCAGAACGCAGCGGCCCGGGCAGCAGCGACGCGAGCTTGCGGATCGCGCTCAGACCCGCGGCGTGGAACGGCTTGTCCGGCTGGGCCTGCGCCTGCAGCCCCAGCAGCATCACGCCCACCGCCTCGGGCACGGTCAGGCTGACCGGCGGCAGGAAGAAGCTCTCGCGTACCCGATAGCCCCGGCCGTGCTCGAACACGATCGGCACGCCCGCTTCGGTCAGCGTGTTGAGGTCGCGGAACAGCGTCCGTCGGCTCACGCCCATCGCCTCGGCCAGCTCGGCGGGGCCTTGGGTTGGGTTCGACTGGATCGTCGTCAGCAGCTGGATCAGTCGGGACAGGCGTTTTGAGGGCACGGTGTCGCTCGAGTATCGGACGATCTCGCAGGCCCCGGTCCTGGCCAACTTAACACGGACACAATCAGGCACCACCGCGGGTTTGTGCGTACGTCACGCACGCGCGGCCTCCGCCGGCGGCCGTTCTAGCCGCTTGCCTCGTCCTCATCGCCATCCTCCTCGCTTGGTGTGATGGACACGATGGCGTCCAGCGCCAGCCGCAGGTGCGGCCCACCGGTCTCGGCGATCGCGGTGAAGTACCACTGCCCGGCGATGCGTTCGAGCCGGCCGCTGTGCACCCGATGGTGCAGCGATGCGCCGGTGCCGTCGGCCTCGTTCACCACCAGGTTCACCGGCTCGCCCGTCTCGGTCGCGCGCAGGGCGCTGGTGACCAGCCCGCCTTCCGGCGCGCTCAGACCGTCGGGCTCGATGATCTCGATCGATCGGCCCATCGCCCGACAGGCCTCGCGCAGACGTGCGTCGGCCGACGCCAGCATCTCGCCCAGCGGCCTCGCCGCCGCCGCCAAGATCGGATCCTCCTGCCGTGCCTGCAGGTGGTCGTAAAGAACGGTCAGCGCCAGCGCCTCGCTCGCCCCCAACTGTGGCGGCTCGCTCATCCCCAGCCCGGTCAGCCGATAGCCCCGCCCCAGCTCGTGCGTCACGACTCCGCCGGCTTGGCGGATCGTCGTCAGGTCCCGGAACACG
>JBCCZA010000211.1:0-5152 GCA_039188455.1 Planctomycetota bacterium | reverse complement strand
GCACCGCGTCGGCCCAAGCGAGGACCTCGGGCGTCTTGCCCACGACCACCGGCGTCCGCACCGCCGATCCGATCGGCGTGTAGGCCACCATGCCGGTCGCCAGCTTCTCCAGCGCCTGGTCGTGCAGCGCGACGATCGGCTGGACACGCGAGCCCTCCTCGTGGACCTGTCCGATCGCGCGGAGCATGTCGGGCAGGTTGCGGGTGACCTCTTTCTCGCGCGAGCCCGGCAGGACCGCGAGCTTGAGGGTGTCGGGCGAAGGCGGCTCCCACTGACTCGGCCACGGCAGCGGGCGGGGCGGGTGATCGCGCAGCCGGTCGAAGATCGGGTGGCCGACGAATCGTGCCGGCACGCCGCGCTCGGCGAACCACTCAGGCTCGAACGGCAGCAGGCAGAGCACGCCGTCGGACAGTCGACGCATCTTGTTCACGCGCCACGGCGCCCAGGCCCACAGCTGCGGCGCGGCCAGGTGCACGACGGGCACGTCGGGGTGGAGCTTGCGCGTCATCGCGCAGGTCGCCCAGTTCGCGGCCGGCGAGTCGGTCGGCACGACGAGCGCCGGGCGGTGGTCGCGCATCCATCGGCGGAGCACGGCGGTGCGTCGTCGGTGCTCGCCGACCTCCTTGAGGGCGTCGCCGAGCATCGCGGCCCGGCCGGTGGTGTGCTCGATGAGGCGGGCGCCGGCCTCGAGCATCTTGTCGCCGCCCATCGCGACGACGCGCAGGTCCGGCCGGCGTCGTCGCAGCTCGGCGATCACCCCGGCGGCCAGCGCATCGCCGGACGGCTCGTAGGCGGTGAACAGCACGGTGGGCGGGTCGGCGGGCGGCACGGCAGGGAGCGTATCGACCGGCGCGTTTTCGTCGGTTGAGCGCGGCGGCGGGGTTGGGGTAGACTGCCGCGTTCCGCGTGGCGAACGCCGCGTCGGTCGTCGGGCCGTTGGCGCAGCTGGCTAGCGCGTGTCGTTGACATCGACAAGGTCACAGGTTCGAGTCCTGTACGGCCCATTGCCCCTCACCAGGGCGTTCGCCGCGTGCCGACGCGGCGTCCCACATCCCGATCCCGTAGCTCAATTGGATAGAGCGGCTGACTACGGATCAGCAGGTTGGGGGTTCGAGCCCCTCCGGGATCATTCGCGACCGGCCGGCGAGGCGCTTGCCTCCCCGTCCGGCTCAGTCCCACCAGAAGAACAGCCGGCCTGACTCGCCGAGTTGCTCGGCCAGCGCCTCGAGATCGCCGGAGCCCTGATCGGCGATATCGGGGCAGAAGCGGTACATCCGTTCGGCCAAGTCGTGGGGGTCGGGAATGGGCCCGAGGAAGCGGCCGTCGATCGTGTCGTGGGCGACCGCGATCAGCTCGAAGGGCGTTTCTTGCTCTAGCTGGCGTAGCCAAGCGACGACCTCGGCGGGGCCGAGGCCGTAGTTCGCGCCGTTCACCTGAAACACCCGCATCACCTCGTACTTGTCGGCCGTGGGCAGCACGCCGACCTGGTCGTTGTGTATCCCGAGTCGGACGAGGGAGAAGCCACGGGTGGTGGTCTCGGCTCGGGCCGCGTCGAAGTCGAAATCGGCCCGCGAGTCCACGTGCAGGGTGACCAAGCCCGACGCGTGTGCGTCGGTCTGGGCTTTGGTGCCGCACCGTCGTTCGAGGTCCGCGACGGCGTCACGGAAGGCGTCGCTGTCGGCCGCCGCGGCGAGATCGGGCGGTTGATTGTCCGCCGGGTCGGGCTCGATGCCCAGCTCAGCGAGCAGCTCTTCGTTGTCGAAATCGTCTTCGTCTTCGTCGTCTTCGTCTGGGTCGAGTTCGGTGGCCGTCGCGGCGAGACGATGGATCAGCCTCTCTGAAAGATGGTCGTGTCCCTTCGCGACGTCGACGAGGCTTTCGTCGCGGAACAATCGGGTGCCGCCGGCGACCGCCCCGCGGTCCAGCAGCAGTTCGATGAGTGGCTCGTCGCCGTTGAACACGGCGTTGGCCAGCGCGGTCGTGCCCGAATCGCACTTGGCGTTGACGTCCGCGCCCGCGTCGCACAGCGCGGCGACGACCTCGCGTGCGAGCTCGGACGGCTTGCCTTCTTGGCTTCTGCCCTGGACGCTCCAGCACGCCTGAATGATCGGCGTCTCGCCGTCTTCGCAACGGCCGTTGACGTCCGCGCCACGTTCCAGCAGGAGCCGGAGGGTGTCGAGATGGCCCTCATCGGCCGCCGCGGCCAAGGCGGTGATTCCCATCTCGTCATGCTTGTCGAGCTTGGCCTTGCGGTCGAGCATGGCGGCGACGGCGGGGGTCAGGCCGGCCCGCGCCGCCGCGATCAGCGGGTTGCAGGCCTTGCGGGCGGTGAGCTTGGCCTTGGCGTCGAGCAGCGCGAGCACGCAGTCACTGGATCTGCCCTCTCCTGCCGCGTGGTATAGCGGCGTTTGTTTGCCGCGGTCGGCGCGGTTGACGTCGGCTCCGGCGTCGATCAGCCGCCGCAGCGTTTCAGTTTGCCCCGATTGCGCCGCGAGGATCAGGGCGGTCTGGCCGGCGACATCGGCCGCCTCGACGCTCGCCCCCGCCGCCAGCAGCTTGTCGACGAGATCGGCGTCGCCACGGGCCGCGGCCTCGCCTAGCGGAAACCGCCCGGTTGGCGAGCCCATCGCGTCCAGGCCCTCCATGTCGAACATGCTCACCGACCGCTCCAGCCCCGCCCGCTGTTCGTCGTCGCCGATGTCGCTCAGGGACGGGTCCGCCCCTGCATCGAGCAGCGCGTCCAGCAGGTCGGTTCGGTCGTGCTCGATCGCCAGCAGCAGGGGCGTCGCGCCGCGGCTTCGTTCGCGCGGATCGCGTGCGTTCGGGTCGGCGCCGTCGGCCAGCAGTCGACGCGCCTCCTGGAGATCACCCCGCTCGATGGCCAAGGCCAATGCCTCGCCGGGCGCTTCGTCGGCGGCGACCGCTTCCATCGCGGCCTTCAGCCGGCGGACCAGAGTTTCGTCGCCCGCGGCCTTGGCGTGATCGATGGCCAGCTGCCCGGCTTCGTCGCGGAGATGCGGGTTGGCCCCGCCGTTCAGCAGCGCCTCCACGAGTTGGGCCTCGGCCAGTCTCACCGCGACGTGCAGCGCCGGGGCGTTGGCGTAGACGTCCTGCTGGATCGCGCCGCCGAAGGGGTCGCCGGCTTGCGTGGCTTCGCCCATGAAGGCCGCTTTCAGCGCCGCCTTGACCCCGCCCCGATCGATGTCAGCGATCTGGGCCCGGCCGTCCACATCGACCCCGGCCGCGAGCAGCGCGGGCACGACCGCCTGCATTCGCCGATGGGTGGCCTCGACCAGCAGCGAGCCGGTGGCCACCGATGCATCGGCGCCGGCGTCGAGCAAGGCCACCGCCGCGGCTTCGTGGCCCTCTCGGATCGCCCCGGCCAGCGCGCTGCCCAGCATGTTGCCCGCGTTGGGGTCGGCCCCGGCGTCGAGCAGCATCCGCACCATGTCGGCGTGGCCCCGCGTCGCGGCCAATTGCAACACCGGTCCGCCGATCGGGGTGAAGTTTGGGTCGGCCCCGGCGTCGAGCATCGTTCGCAGGATCGACGCGCGGCCGGTCCCGATCGCCCAGTACGGGTTGAGATCGGTCGTCGAGACGTCGGCGCCGGCCTCAATCAGCCGCACCGCCGCGTCGTCCCGACGCCTCTTGATCGCGACGGCCAAGGCGGATTGCCCGTAGGCGTCGACCGCCTCGACGTCGGCCCCCTCGGCCAACGCCTTCTCCAACGCCGCGACGTCTCCGCTCCTGGCAGCCGCCAGCAGGGCACGATCGGCATCCGACACACTCATGGCAACGCTCCCGGATCAGGTGGTGTGAGATCGATCAAAACATATCGCGCCGGCGTGACGGACGCGTTAATCGGTGGGATAATGAGCCGATGAGTGAGGCTACCCATCCGTTCGATCCGATCGCCGCATGGTCGCGGCTGTTGAGCGTGCTCCACGAGCGCCGCTCGGTGATGACGGCGTTCAGCGGGGGGATCGACTCGACGCTCGTGGCGGCCGCGGCGATCGAGGCGCTGGGCCGGGACGCGGCGCCGGCGGCGGTGGGCGACTCGCGATCGCTGCCGAGGCGGGAGCTGGCGGCCGTGCGGGCGCTGGCCGAGGAGATCGGCGCCGAGCTGGTCGCGGTCGAGCCCGGCGAGCAGGACGACGAGCGCTACCGCGCCAACGCCGGCGACCGGTGCTACTACTGCAAGACGCACCTGTACGCGGCGCTCCGCGTCGAGGCCGACCGCCGCGGCATCGCGTGGATCGCCAACGGGACGAACCTGGACGACCAGGGCGACCATCGGCCGGGGCTGACGGCGGCGGACGAGGCGTCGGCGATCAGCCCGCTGCTCGACGCCGGGCTGGACAAGGCCGCCGTACGGGCCGTGGCCAGGTGGCGGGGATTGAGCAACTGGGACAAGCCCGCGTCGGCGTGCCTGGCCAGCCGTATCCCCTACGGCACGGCGGTGACGCCGCGGCGGCTGCAGCAGGTCGAGGACGCCGAGGTCGCGCTGCAAGAGCTCGGCTACCGCGGCTTCCGCGTCCGTCACCACGAGGCGGTCGCCCGGCTGGAGTTCCCCGACGAGGACCTGCAGCGCGTGCTGGCCGACCCGATCGAGCGGGCACGCGTGATCGAGGCGGTGAAGTCGGCCGGGTTCGACTTCGTCGCGGTCGACCTGGAGGGCTTCCGCAGCGGGTCGGGCAACGTCCTGCTGACCGTCGGGGCCGGGTCGTCGGGTTGACGCAGAGCCGTTGATGCCGGCCGCGGCCGGTTCTACCATCGCCCGTTAGGACGGAACCCGTTTTCGCTGCCCCCGCGACGAGCGACCCCCCATGAAGCGCAAGTGCGACAAGTGCGACCGGCCGGCCACGCACCGATCGATCGAGATCGTCGGCGGCAAGAAGATCGAGCACAACTACTGCGACATCCACGCCGCCGAGGCCGGGCTGACCGTCAAGTCGGCCCACACGCCGATCAACGAGCTGCTCAGCAACTTCGTCAAGCTCCACTCCGGCGACAAGCCCGCCGAGGGAGCCACCAGCAGCGAAGAGCTGCGCTGCCCGGAGTGCGAGACGACCTTCGCCAAGTTCCGCGAGGACAGCCTGCTGGGCTGCCCGCACTGCTACGACGCGTTCGAGCGGCAGCTCAGCCCGCTGCT
>JBCCZA010000210.1:0-5237 GCA_039188455.1 Planctomycetota bacterium | reverse complement strand
GACTCCTTCGTCGAGGGCTTCGGCTTCGACGGCTCGTCCATCCGCGGCTGGCAGGCCATCAACGAGTCCGACATGCTCGTCGTCCCCGTCCCCGAGACCGCCCGCCTCGACCCCTTCTACGACCGGCTCACCCTCAGCCTCATCTGCGACATCAAGGACCCCATCACCAAGAAGCGCTACTCCCGCGACCCGCGCTCCATCGCACGCAAGGCCGAGGAGTACCTGCTCAAGACCGGCCTCGCCGACGTCGCCTATTTCGGCCCCGAGCTCGAGTTCTTCGTCTTCGACCGCGTGCAGTACGACCAGGGCGTCAACCACGCCGGCTACGAGGTCGACTCCGAGGAAGGCGTGTGGAATCGCGGCCGCCAGACCGGTCCCAACCTCGGCAACCAGGTCAAGCTCAAGCAAGGCTACTTCCCCTGCCCACCCGTCGACGCCGGCACGAACCTGCGCAGCGAGATGGTCGCGACGCTCATCGAGATGGGCATCCGCGTCGAGACCCACCACCACGAAGTCGCCACCGGCGGCCAGGGCGAGATCGACCTCCGCTACGACTCGCTGCTGCACATGGCCGACCTCTGCATGACCTACAAGCACGTCGTCAAGAACGTCGCCGCCCGCTACGGCAAGACCGCCACCTTCATGCCCAAGCCCCTCTTCATGGACAACGGCAGCGGCATGCACACCCACTTCTCCCTCTGGAAACAAGGCGAACCCCTCTTCGCCGGCAAGCGCTACGCCGGCCTATCCCAGATGGGCCTGTACGCCATCGGCGGCATCCTCAAGCACGCCGCCGCCCTCTGCGCCTTCACCAACCCCACCACCAACTCCTACAAACGCCTGGTCCCCGGCTACGAGGCTCCCACCAACCTCGTCTACTCCTCACGCAACCGATCGGCCGCCGTCCGCATCCCCATGTACCAGGACAACCCGGCCACCAAGCGCATCGAGTTCCGCTGCCCCGACCCCGCCTGCAACCCCTACCTCGCCTTCTCCGCCATCCTCATGGCCGCCCTCGACGGCATCGAGAACCAGATCGACCCCGGCGAACCCCTCGACAAAAACCTCTACGACCTCGAGCCCGAGGAGTACGTCGGCATCGACCGCACCCCCATCGACCTCGCCACCGCCCTCGACGCCCTCGACGCCGACCACGAGTTCCTCCTCAAGGGCGGCGTCTTCACCGACGACGTCATCCACTACTGGACCGGCTACAAACGCGAAGAAGAAATCCTCGCCCTCAACGCCCGACCGCACCCGTACGAGTTCTGCATGTATTACGACGTGTGAAGAGGACGTTTAGCCGGCGAGATTTCTCGCCGGTGGAACGGGATTCAACACAGAGGGCCACGAGAGGGCCACAGAGATTACGCTGAATGATCTGATGCATGATTCTGGGGCCAAAACTCACGTTAGAAAGGTGGTGCTGGTCTCCACGACTTTCTCGTTGTGCCTTGCCTACACGATCTCAGCCACTCTGGCTTTCTTGATCGCTTGCATCGCGTCGTCCTTCGGCACATCCAATGCAGGCACCAGTTCCGTCTTCTGGATATCCGTGGCGGCTCTCACCGTCACTTCGACATGGGCGTCAGGAGCGCTTGCCGCCATGACATTGAGCAACTCGATCGATGGCGCGTCTGCCGAGGATGCTGCAAAGGTCTATTCGGTACTCAAGCCAAAACTCGGGATCGGCGAGTACATCTTGCTGTACGTAACGATGTGCTTCTTGCCTGTCGCGGCTTGTATTACGGTTGCGATGGACCGTCGCTGGCCGCCCCAGTTTGCCGACGAACTGTGGCTCAATATCGCTCTAGCTCTGTTTATCTCAGCAGGAGCATTCTTGACGGCCGTTCTTCTCATAGTCAACTACATCCGAGTTCGCGAACTTAAAATCTGGACCGCCCCGCGTAACCAATGATTGCCACATCCATACCGACTCTGTGGCCCTCTCGTGGCTCTCTGTGTTGAATCAATCCGTGTTAATGACCCGACGACCCGGCGCGTCACACCGTCAATCAGTTTGGTCACATTGAAGTTGATCAGCAACCCCGTACGGATTCCCGACAATCGCAGATAAGTGTGCAGCTGAGCGACGTGGATTGGAACCACCCGCTCCACCGACTTCAGCTCCACCACCAACGCATCCTCAACCACCAAGTCCAAGAAGTACCCCGCATCCACCGCCTCCCCGCGATACTCGATCGAGATCGGCACCTGCCGGCGATAGACCAGCCCTGCGTGACTCAACTCGGCCGCGAAACAAGCCTCGTAGGCCGACTCCAACAACCCCGGCCCCAGCGCCCGATGCACCTCAATCGCACACCCAATCACCCGACGCGACAGCGGATCATCAGCCCCGGCATCAGTCATCTCTGTGGCCCTCTCGTGGCCCTCTGTGTTGAATCAACCCGATCTGAACGGCCCGCAGTACCTCTATGCTAACCCGCGATGCGGCCGATCACGGGGTTCGGCTCGTCGACGCGGATGCGTTCGATCCGTGGGGCGGGCTTGGCGGGGGCCTGGGCGGCGCGGAGGCGCTCGATGTCTTCCTGCAGCGGCAGCTCTTCGCCCTGGCGGATCAGGCGGGCGGAGTTGAAGACCACGACGATCGAGCTGACGCCGTGCGCGATGGCGGCGATCAGCGGCGTGATAAAACCAAGGGCCAGCAAGCCGATCATGGCGACGATGTAAACCATCACGAACGTGATGTTCTGGCGGATCACGCGGGTCGTGGCGTGTGACAGGCGGATCAGGAACGGCAGGCGGTTGAGTTCGCTATTCATCAGGGCGACCGAGGCGGCGTTGATCGCCACGTCCGACCCGGCGGCGCCCATGGCGATGGACAGGTCGGCGGCCGCGAGCGCCGGGCCGTCGTTGACGCCGTCGCCGATGACGGCCACGGTGTGGCCCTTCTCTTTGAGCTGTCGGACGATGGCGAGCTTGTCCGCCGGCAACGCCTCGGCCACCACCGCGGTCAGGTCGAGCGACTTGGCGATCTCCTCGGCCGGCCCGCGGCGGTCGCCGGTCACCATGATCCGCTGCGGGACCGGCAGCACGGCGAGGTCTTTCACCGCCGCGGCCGCCCCGTCGCGAGCCTTGTCCGACAGGCCGACCCACCCGACGCAACGACCCTTCTCCGCCAGCAGCAGCAGGCTCATGCTGCCCGCGTCGTCGAGCAGGTTCGGCGGGATGTAGACGCCGCACTCGCGGACCCACGACTCGCGGCCGGCCATGATCTCGCTGCCGTCGAGCCTGCCGCGCACGCCGCGACCGGCGACCTCCTCGAAATCCTCGACCGCCGACGGCTTCACTTTCGCGCGCTCGGACACGGCCATCACCGCACGAGCCACCGGGTGGCGTGAGTTCTGCTCCAGCGACGCCGCCATCCGCAGCAGGTCGGCCGCGTCTGTGCCGGGCACGGGGTGGAGGCGGGTCACGGTGAGGTTGCCGGTGGTGAGCGTGCCGGTCTTGTCGAACACGATCGCCGTGAGCTTGTGCGCGATCTCGATGTCGGTGGCGTTCTTGATCAGGACGCCCAGGCGGGCCGCGGCCGTCAGGGAGGCGACGATCGCCAGCGGCCCGGAGATGATGATCTCCATCGGGCAGGCGATCAGCAGCAGGCTGATCACGATCGACAGGTCTTGCGTGAAGTACAGCACGATCCCCGCGACGCACAGGATGACCGGCGTGTAGTGCCCCGAGAAGCTGTCGAGCATCTGGGTGACGGGCGTTCGGTAGTTCGCGGCCTCGAGGATCAGCGACTGGACCTTGCCCAGCGTGCTCTCGGCTAGCGGCTTGTCCACCTCGATCGTCAGCAGTCCGGTCAGGTTGATGCTGCCGGCGAAGACCTCGGCCGAGACCGTCTTGTCGACGGGATGGAACTCGCCGGTGATGTATTTCTCGTCCAGCGAGCTGAAGCCGGCGAGGATCCGGCCGTCGCATGGCACCTGATCGCCCGGGCGGACGACGACGCGGTCGCCGGGCTTCAGGTCCGACGCGGCGATCTCTTCTTCGATCTCGCCGCGCAGCCGCGTGGCGCGTTTAGGTGAGACGCGCATCAGCGACTCGATGGTGCTCCGCGCGCCGGCGGCGGTGCGGTTGACGATCATGGACGCGAGAAACATGAACAGCGCGATCGACGCCGCTTCCACGTAGCGCGCCGCGGCGAATGAGGCCATGAACGCCAGCATGACCAGCTCTTCGGTGTGCGCGGGGCCGTTGGCCTTGGAGCTGAACATGCCGCGGAGCGTGGTCACGGTGACCGGGATGCCGAGGAGGATCGCCGCCACCATCGACAGCATCCCGGCCTGCTCCGGCGTCTCGAACAAGGGATAGGCCACCAGCGAGCAGACCAGCATGACCGCCCCGACCATGACGAGGAACAACCACGCATCGATTTTCAGACGCTCGTCGCGAAGCGGTTGGACGGTTTCTGCCGTCACCGAGCTTTCGGCCAGGGGGCTGGGGCTCGGGTCGGCTGGGGGGCTTTCGGTCACGATTCTCGGTCTCGGAGGCTATTCCGTCGCCATCAGGCTAAGAGGGATCAGAAGCCGGTTCCAGTGGAAGCAGAACAAAATCGAAACAGACGGGGCAGGGGTTGACTCACAGACGGATCCCACGCGACAGAGACACTTACGCACTACTCGGCGTCCAGGATCCGCATCGCCACCACGGCCCCGTCGATCGCGTCCATCGACTCGATCTCGGCGATGGCCGCGTCGAGCTCGCCGCGCTGCGCTTCGTGGGTCGTGACGACCAGGGGGACGAACGCGCCGGCGTCGACCTCGTGCTGGAGCATCGACATGATCGACACGCCGCGGCGGCCCAAGGCGTCGGCGACGCGAGCGACCACGCCGGCCTCGTCCATCGCGTGCATCCGCAGGTAGTACCGGGCCGTCTCCTCGGCCGCCGGGACCAGCTCGGCCGGGGCGTGGGCGTCGGCGGTCAGCGGCATCGCCGCCATCGCGTTGACGTACCAACCGGCGGCGACGTTCAGCAGGTCCGACACTACGGCCGACGCCGTCGGCATCTGCCCAGCGCCCGGCCCGGTCATGACGACCGACCCCACCGCGTCGCCGCGCACGGCCACCGCGTTGGTCACGCCGTGCACCTCGGCTAGCGACGAGCCCATCTTCACGAAGCACGGCTGCACGGACGCGCCGATCCTGCCGTCTTCCCCGCGCTCGGCGATGCCCAGCAGCTTGACGTCGTAGCCCAGCTCGGCGCCGAAGCGCACG
>JBCCZA010000209.1:0-5287 GCA_039188455.1 Planctomycetota bacterium | reverse complement strand
GACGCATCATCCTGTTCATCGACGAGCTGCACACCATCGTCGGCGCCGGCAAGACCGAGGGCGCGATGGACGCCGGCAATTTGCTCAAGCCCATGCTCGCCCGCGGCGAGCTGCACTGCATCGGCGCCACCACGCTCGACGAGTACCGCAAGCACATCGAGAAGGACGCCGCGCTCGAGCGACGCTTCCAGCCCGTCATGGTCGACGCGCCCTCGGTGGACGACACGGTCTCGATCCTCCGCGGCCTGCGCGAGCGCTTCGAGGCCCACCACAACGTCACCATCCAGGACGCCGCCCTCGTCGCCGCCGCCAACCTCTCCGACCGCTACATCGCCGACCGCTTCCTGCCCGACAAGGCGATCGACCTCGTCGACGAGGCCTGCGCCAAGGTGCGGACCGAGATGGACTCGATGCCCGCCGAGCTCGACCAGCTCACCCGCCGCGTGATGCAGCTGGAGATCGAGGAAGCCGCGCTCAAGAACGAGAAGGACGCCGCGAGCAAGCAACGTCTTGGTGAATTGCAGAAGACCCTCGCCGACCTGCGTACCGACGCCGACGCGATGCGCGCACGCTGGGAATCCGAGAAGGCCGACCTCGACAAGACCGGCCAGCTCCGCGCCGAGATCGAGCAGGTCAAGCTCGAGATCGAGCAGGCCCAGCGCCGCTACGACCTCGAGAAGGCCGCCGAGCTGCAGTACGGCCGGCTGCCGGAGCTCGAGCAGCGGCTCGCCGATGCCGAGAACCGCGAGGTCCAACGCACGAAAGACACCGAGGTCGATGCGACCGACTCCGACGACAGCCCCCTCGTCGCCGAGGCCGTGACCGAGGAAGAGATCGCCGCGATCGTCGCGCAATGGACCGGCATCCCGGTCTCTCGGCTCGTCGAGACCGAGCGCCAGAAGCTGCTCAAGCTCGACGAGGTCCTGCACGAGCGGGTGATCGGCCAGGACGAGGCCGTCCAGCTCGTCTCGGACGCCGTCATCCGCGCCCGCGCCGGCATCAAGGACCCCCGCCGACCCATCGGCTCGTTCATCTTCCTCGGCCCCACCGGCGTCGGGAAGACCGAGCTCTGCAAGGCCCTCGCCGCCTCGCTGTTCGACTCCGAGGACAATCTCGTGCGCATCGACATGTCCGAGTACATGGAGAAGCACGCCGTCTCACGCCTCATCGGCGCGCCTCCGGGGTACATCGGCCACGACGAGGGCGGCCAGCTCACCGAAGCCGTCCGCCGCAAGCCCTACGCCGTCCTGCTGTTCGACGAGGTCGAGAAGGCCCACCCCGATGTCTTCAACGTCCTGCTCCAGCTGCTGGACGACGGCCGGCTGACCGATAGCCAGGGCCGCACCGTCAGCTTCAAGAACACCGTCGTGATCATGACGTCCAACATCGGCAGCCAGTACCTGCTCGACGACGCGGTCACCGCCGCCTCGGGCAACATCTCCGACCAGGCCCGCAACCAGGTCATGGCCGACCTGCGCAGCCACTTCCGCCCCGAGTTCCTCAACCGAGTCGACGACGTCGTGCTGTTCAGCCCGCTGACCCTGTCGGAGATCGAGCGGATCGTCGACCTGCTCGCCGCCGACCTTCAGGCCCGGCTCGCCGACCGGCGGATCACGCTGGAGCTGACCGATGCGGCAAGACGCCACATCGCCCAGGCCGGGTTCGACCCGATCTACGGCGCCCGCCCGCTGAAGCGTTACCTGCAGCACGAGCTGGAGACGCGCGTCGGCCGCGCGATCATCGCCGGCGAGGTCACCGAGGGGTCGACCGTCACGATCGACGCCGATGAGGACGCCGAGACCCCCCTGACGGTGCGAGTGAACGTGCCGAACATGGTGGGCTGAGCGTGACGCTCGCGGCCGTCCAAGGGTGGCGGGCTGGCGTGACAAAACAGGCAAACCGTCGATGCGATTCCGCCAGGGCGTCGTCGAACTGTTCCGAGGGGATCAGCTATGTTGAACGTATTACCAACATGAGTCTCACGAGCATCTAGCGCGGGTTCCATATTCTCTTGCCCGACCGGCAGGCCTGCCGTCAACTCAACTGAACCATTACTGGAGGAATAATGCTTAAGACCACAGCCACCGCGGCTCTCGCCGCCGTCGCCGTTTCCGGCGTCGCGAACGCTAATGTCGTGTTCTCGGAAATCCACTTCAACACCACCAGCACGGACGCCGAATACATCGAGCTCTACAACGACGGCACCGGCGGCGGTCCTGTCGATATCTCGGGTTGGGTCATCGACTTGTGGGATTCGGACACCACCGACGGTGACTTCGGCACCGTCGATTTAAGCATCACCATCCCCGCCACCACGGTTCTCGCCATCGGTGAGACTTACGTCCTCGCCTCCCCGCAGGCCGAGTCCGTCTTCAGCATCACCGCCGATCTTGCGATCTCCAACAACGATCTCGAAAATGACAGCTCAACCTACGTCCTCAGCGACGCGGGCGCGAGCGTCCTCGAGACCATCTTTATCGTCGATCCCGGTGAAGGACTCGGTCAGGCCAACATCGGCGGGGTCAGCATCACCCCCGACATCTCCGTCCCCGCCGACGGCAGCTTCCAGGCGGCCGGCTTCTACCGCACCGATGCGGCCGGCAGCTTCGTCTTGACCGACTTCTTCAACGGCCCGCCCAGCGACCCCGGTGTCGTCAACTACGCCCCTATCCCCGAGCCCGCCTCGCTGGTGCTATTCGCGGCCGGCCTGGGAGTCGTCGCGCTGCGTCGCCGCTCGGCCTAATCACCGAAGACCAAAAAACAGATCCAATCAAGACGGCCGGCCCTTTCGGGTCGGCCGTTTTTCTTTTTGCCTATTTCGATGGCAAATCACGGCTTCAGGCAGCGCGGCGGGCCGATTCTGCCCATCATTTGTGCAAGCCTGTCCCGCAACGTCTTCGGTATGTTCGAGCAAGGTTAGAACTCGCCGCGTCACGCTAGGCGCAAACCCTGACCCCACGTATCTTCGCGGCTCAGCTCGGCGACGTCCTATCCCATAACCGTCGAGCTCCATTCACCACGTGTTTGGCCTCCACGGCTCGCACCAGGAAGAGAAAGCTAACGCCGATGCCCGCCAGGTCTCACGCCCGCTCGGCGGTCGTTATTGCCTCACTCTTGCCGCTCGGCTTCAGCCCGATCGCCCCGGCCCATGCCGACCCCTGGGCGGCCCCCGCTTCCTACTACAGCGGCGCGACCGGCACTGGCTCGACCCTCAAGTCGCAGCTCCGGACCGCGATGTCCACCGGACACATCCAGCGAACGTACGGAAACTTCAGAGATATCGCCGCGCTCGTTGATGCAGACCCCAACAACATCGGCAGCATCAACGACCCCGGCAACATCATCCTTGTCTATGACGGAGTCTCCGTCGATGGGGACTGGGACAGCGGCGTCACCTGGAATCGAGAGCACGTCTGGCCCCAGTCCCGCCAACCCGGCTCGGCCAGCAACTCCAGCACCGGCAACCTGGGCGATCCCCACGCCCTCCGCCCCGCCACCCCCTTGGTCAACTCCGCACGGAGCAACAAGCCGTTCGGCTTCGACACCACCACGGGAAGCTACGGCTCGCTCGGTTCTTACTGGTTCCCTGGGGACGGCGATAAGGGGGATATCGCCCGCTCGATTTTTTACTCCGACACTCGATGGTCATCCCTGGGGCTGTCCCTCACCGACAGCTTCCCCTCCGGTAACCAGATGGGCGACCTCAGCTCGATGATCGCGTGGAACTACGCCGACGCGCCCAGCGAGTTCGAGCGCCGACGGAATCACGCCATCGCGTCGCGCAACTTCACCGAGCGCGATGGAACCGCGCAAACCAACTTCTTCTTCACCAACAATCGAAACGCCTTCGTCGACATGCCTTGGGTGGTCCACTCCATCTATGTCGATCAAGCCAACGATTCCACCGTCTCGGTCGGCGGCGGCCCAGCCAGCGACGGTTCGTCTTCCGTCGAGGTCCTGCTCGGCCGAGTCTTCCTCAACGGCTCCGCGTCCGGGCTCGGCACGGCCGCCGTCACCGTCAACAAAGCCGGCGACGACGGCACCTACTTCGATGTCCAAACCAGCGGCGGCGCCACTTCGGACATCACCGGCCAGTACAACAACTTCGCTCTGGGCGGTCCAGGCTCTCGTGTCCTCAACGTCGGTCTCGACACCGTCGACACCTCGACCACCGGCCTCAAATCCGGCCAAGTCACGATCGACAACCTCGACGTCACCACGCAGGGCGGCGCCGGCAACGGCGCCAACGACGCCAACGACACGATCCACGTCGGCGTCGCCGTCGTCTCCCAGCGCGTCGTCACCGCCACCTCGGTCGATCTCGGCACGTCCATCGTTGGCTACACCGCCAGCGCGTTCAGCACCCTCTCGACCACCGGATCGGACGACGAGCGCACACGCGTCACCGTCGGCAACCAGCTGTTTGACGACGCCTCCGACACCACTGACTTCTTTATCGGCGAGACTTTCACGACCGCCGGCAACAAGTCGGGCACCCAGAGCTTCGCCGTCACCGGCGAGGGCCTGACCGGCGAAGGCAGCTACAGCGACGTGCAGGTCGCCTACACCGCCACCGCCCTCGACCCCTCGAACGCGTCGTTCGCGAGCCCGACGGACGCCGACGACCTGGTCGTCGACTTCGGCATCGTCGCGCTGGGTTCGAACGGCGGGCAGCTGACCCAGTCCTTCGACCTGTTCAACCTCGAGTCCACCGCCGGCTTCACCGCCGATCTCGACCTCGACGCCGTGACCCTCGACGGCTCCACCGGCGCCGCCCTGGACACCACCCTCGCCGCGACGTCGGGGATCCAGGCCGGGTCGTCCGTCGCCTTCGACGTCACCCTCGACACCTCGGCCCTCGGCGACTTCTCGGCCGTCTGGGGCCTCGACACCTCCGACGAGGACGTCGCCGGCGAGACCTCGACCCGCCTCGACGACGCCATCACCGCCACCGGCCTGGTCACCTTCGGCGGCGACGCCAACCTCGACTTCGAGGTCAACCTCGTCGACCTGGGCATCCTCGCCACCCACTTCGGCGGCACCGGCACCTGGACCGAGGGCGACTTCACCGGCGAGGGCGACATCGACGTCGCCGACCTGGAGATCCTCGCGATCAACTTCGGCCTGTCGGGCACCCCGGTCTACGCCGACCTGGTCGCCGCGGTCGAGGCCAACGACGCCGAGCTCGCCGTCACGCTCGCCGCCAACGCCATCCCCGAGCCCGCCACGGTGACGCTGCTGATCATCGGCGTGGCCGCCGGGGTGCGCCGACGCACCGACGCGGGCT
>JBCCZA010000208.1:0-5378 GCA_039188455.1 Planctomycetota bacterium | reverse complement strand
GTGGCCGTGCCGCTCAATTACCGTTACATGCCGCCGGAGATCGATCACGCGCTGGAGGTGAGCGGCGCGTCGATCCTGGTGCACCACGCCGAGCGCGACGCCGATGTCGCCGCGAGCCAGCGGGCCGCCGAGTTGCCGCTGGGAACCGTTGTGTGTGAGGCGAGCGACGGGCGTGCTCCGAGCGTCGAGGCGCTGCTGACCGACGATGTCGCGGCGGACGCGCCATCACTCCCGACCGACCTGCCGGCCGACCACCCGCTGGCGATCTGCTTCACCTCCGGCAGCACCGGCAAGCCCAAGGGTGTGACGCACACCCGCTCGACGATGGGCTGGATGTTCGCCAAGACGATCGTCAACTTCCGGTTCACGCCCGACGACGTGATCCTGCCCGCGTCGTCGGGCTCGCACATCGGGGCGTACCTGTTCTCGCTGGCGGGGCTGGCCGCCGGGTGCCGCGTTGACGTGGCTCACTCGTTCGACGCCCACGAAGTGCTCGCGCTGCTGCGTCAGACCCGCCCGACGCTGCTCGTGATGCTCCCGGCGGCGCTGATCGAGCTGGTCCGCGATCACGACGCCGGCCACGACGACTTCGCCTCGCTGCGGCTGTGCATGAGCGGCGGCGACTCGGTGGCCCCCGAGCTCGAACGCCTGTTCCACGAGAAGTCCGGCATGGAGATCCGCGAGGTCTACGGCATGACCGAGTTCGGCGTCAGCCACGCCAACGCACCCGGACGGGCGAACCGCCTGGGCTCGATCGGCGGCGTCCTCGCTGGCTATCGCATGTGGGTCCGCGACGACCAGGGCGGCGACGTCGATCACGACCAAGACGGCCGGCTGTGGGTCCACGGCCCGTCGGTCATGAAGGGCTACTGGAACCGCCCGGATGCGACGCGGGAAACGATCGTCGAAGGCTGGCTCGACACCGGCGACGTCGTGCGTGTGGATCGCGAAGGCTACGTCCGGTTCCGCGGCCGCAAGAAGCAGATCATCGTGCACGACGGGTCCAACATCAGCCCGCAGGAAGTCGAGGCGTCGCTGATCGCTCACCCGTCGGTCGCGTCGGCCGGCGTGATCGGGGTGCACGACCTGGTGCACGGCGAGAACGTCTACGCCTACGTCACCCTCGAGCCGGAAGCTTCGGCGGTGACCAGCCGCGAGCTCGTGGCGTTCTCGCGAGAAGCCGTGGGGTACAAGGCGCCGGATCAGGTGATGGTGCTAGACGCGATGCCGCTGAACGCGACCGGCAAGGTGGACCGGCCGACGCTCAAGCGGATGGCCGAGGCGCGCATCCACCCGGAGGGCTCGACGGGTTGAGGCCGCCGTCGAGAGAACGCCCGAGTAGGCAGGAGATGCAATGCGGATCGATGGCGGCGAGCTGGCAGGGCCGGTGCGGATCGAGGAGATCCTCGCGCGGGGGCTGGCGGATCGGCCGGATGCGCCGGCACTGGTCTCGCGCGTCGATGCGTGGACCTGGCGCGAGCTCGACGCCGCGTCAGCCCGCGCCGCCAACCGCCTAGCCGACCTAGGCCTGCGGCCCGGCGACAGGCTCGCGTCGCTCGTGCCCAACCGCACGTCGCTGATCGTGCTCTACCTCGCCTGCCTGCGCGCCGGCGTCGTAGCCGTGCCGCTGAACTACCGCTACACATCGGCGCAGATCGACCACGCGCTGGCGGTGTGCGGTGCGTCGGCGCTGGTGCACCACGCAGAGCGCGACGCCGACATCGCCGCCAGCACGCAGGCCGGTCGGCTGCCGTTTGGGGTGATCTCGTTCGAGGCCGACGACGACCGCCCCCTCACCCTCGAGTCGATCCTCCGCGACGGCGATGCCGCGTTCACGCCGCCCGACCTGCCGGACGACGCCCCGGCCATCGTCTTCTTCACCTCAGGCAGCACCGGCGAGCCCAAGGGCGTTGTCCACTCCCGCCGCTCGATCGGCTGGGTCTTCGCCGCCAAGGCCGCCAACCTCAAGGCCACGCCAGACGACACGCTGCTCGTCAGCACCTCCGCATCGCACATGTCCGGCGCGACCATGCCGATGGCGTTCTTCTCGGCCGGCGCGACCGTCGCCGTCGCACGCGTGCTCGACGCCGACGAGATCCTCCCGCTAGTGCGCGAGCACCGCCCGACGCTCCTGCAGATGCTGCCCGCGGCATTGTTCGCCCTGGTGCGCGACGACCACGCCACGCGCGACGACTTCGCCTCGTTCCGCTACTGCGGCTCCGGCGGCGACACCGTCCCGCACGAGCTGGTCCGCGTCGTCAAAGAGAAGACCGGGCTGGACATCCACGAGGGCTACGGCATGACCGAGTTCGGCGTCAGCCACGCCAACCTGCCGGGCCGCGTGAACAAGCTCGGCTCGATCGGCACCGTCTTCGACGGCTACGCCATGTCGGTCCGCGACAAAGACGGCCGCGAGATCGACGTCGGCGAGGACGGACAGATGTGGGTCAAGACGCAGGCAGCGATGAGCGGGTACTGGGATCGTCCGCAGGCCACCGCCGAAGTGTTTGTCGATGGGTGGATCGACACGGGGGACATCGTCTCGGTCGACGTCGACGGCTACGCCTGGTACCGCGGCCGCAAGAAGCAGCTCATCATCCACGACGGCTCCAACATCAGCCCCAAAGAAGTCGAGGACGCGCTGCTCGAACACCCAGCGGTGGAGCTGGCGGGCGTCGTGGGCGTGCACGACCTTGTGCACGGCGAGAACGTCTACGCCTATGTCTCCCTCGTGCCCGGCTCGGGCAAGGTGACAGGGCAACAACTCGTGCAGTTCACCCGCGAACGGGTCGGCTACAAGGCCCCCGAACACGTGGTTTTCCTGGACGAGATGCCGCTCAACGCAACCGGCAAGGTCGACCGCGCGACGCTCAAGGAAATGGCCGCGCAGGGCGGCTGTTGACGCCCCGCCCGGTGCTACCGCCGACGCCGTCGAGCTACCACGAGCGCGAGCAGCGCCACGCCCGCCGCGGCGGCAGAGGGAGTGGGCACGATCGCGGTATCGCTCGGAGGGCCCGGAGCGTCGGCGAGCGGCTCGAACTGCTTGGTCGCGGCGCCGGCGATCGCATCGGAGAGGCTGATGGTCGCAAACGGCAGGTCGGTGAACGAGTCATCGATCCAGTTGACCGCCTGAGTCTGAGTCGCCTCGGTGGTCGGCGCGGGGATCGTGAACGTCGAGGTCACGTCGAGGTTCAAAGTCATCGTGAACAGGTTGTCGGGCCCGAATCGATCGAACTCGATGTTGACCATCTGTTCCTGAGCAGAGCCCGCACTAAATGGAACATCGAGGGTGATCGGGCTCAGCGCCTTGTTGGGGCTCTCGAAGGTGAGCGTCAGCGAGGTCGACGTGGCGAGATTCTCTCGGCTTGACGGAAAGAGCTCAACGATATTGGAGGGGCTGGTGGCGAACGTGACGCCGAGCACCTTCGACGTATTGCCGGTGTCGTTGAAGTAGAACGCATCGCGATAGAGCGCCGTCGTCGAAGCCGTCCAGTCCACCTGCGAGGGGACGGTCCCGCTCGCCGTAATCCCGCTCACGATCTGAGGCACCACGGTATAGGTCGATGAAGGATTGGCCTGCTGCCGAGAGACGCGCCCTTGGATGCGGGCGTCAGAAAAGTAGTTGCCGAAGGGGCTCTTGTTCTTCGGGCTGGTGGCTTCGCCGATCGCGACCTGGTTGAACGTGATCGACGCCGTGACGTCCGGGTTCTGCGTTTGACCGGTCGGATCGACGCCGCCGGTCTTCGGAATACCGGTCAAGGCAGAGACTGCGTTGTAGTGGCCGGAGCTATCGTCGAAGTTCAGGTCGGCGATCTGACCCTGCGCAGGCGTCCCCGCGATCGAGCCGACCAACAACAAGCAGATCAAAAGAGTGATTAGATACATATCTCTGGCCCAGAATTCGCTTAGGTGATCCGAAACGCCCTCCACAACACACTAGCAGCAGCTACCGCAGAGAACATGTGTTTTCTTTGTCAGAACCATTGGGGCGAAAACCTCGAAACCGGTGCTGTGCAGCTACCGAGACAAGTCATCTCTTTCGGGGCTGGTGCCTCTGTGCGCAAATAGTGGGCTCTTGAATCTGGCTGGCAATCGAGTAAATTATCGGTGCTTGAATACCACACCACGTCTCTTTGCTGAATCCGGATCTCTTTACCAATGGCTCAACGCACACCTTTGTTTTGCGTGGATCCCACGCACGCGGCCCGATCAGTCGCCGGACACTCCGCGTCTGCTTCGTTGGGCCTCGCCGTGTTGTTGGCGGCCCCTCTGTCGGCCGCCCCGCCGTCGGTCAGCGACGTGCGCTGGGAACTAATCCCCGAACTGTCCGACGAGTTCAACACACAGCACGCCAACCCGCGCGGCGACGGCCTCGACGACTCCAAGTGGTGGGACGATCACCCCCGATGGAGCGGACGGATCCCCAGCCAATTCTCCGCGTCTAATTCGTGGGTCGAGGACGGCAAGCTCAAGCTGCGTGCGACGTCGCGGGTCGACAGCATGAGCGAGGTGGATGACCCCAACAACGACCACTGGATCGATACCGCCGCGGTCGTGTCGAAGACCCAGGCTCAGCACGGCAGCTATTTTGAGGCATCGATCCGAGTCGCCAACACCTCACTCTCCTCGGCGTTCTGGTTCCGCATGAACAGCAAGTCAGAGATCGATGTCATCGAGAACATCGGCAATCCTTCGCGATCCAACCAGGGCTGGCGGCGATCGGCGATGGAATACAACACCCACTTCTACAACCCGCCCCCCGACATCGCGGTCGGCGGGAGAGCTCAGATGGTCGATGACGACGGCGACCCGCTTCTCTCGGCCGAGAACTTCATCAGGTATGCCGTTTGGTGGAAGAACCCCGAAGAGGTCATCTTCTATTACAACGACATCGAAGTCGCGAACGTGACGCCAGCGGGACCTTTCGACGAAGGCCTTCACATGATCTTCGACATGGAGGCCTTCACCTGGGTGGGCCTGCCGTCCATCGCTGACCTGTCCGACCCGACCAAGAACACGATGGAAGTCGACTGGGTACGCAGCTATCGGGCGGGCGACGTGCCCGAGCCGAGCACGGCGGCCTTGCTGGCATTGGGGGCCTTGGCGTGGCGCCCATGGCGGCGAAGATGAATATCTCGCCAGAGACACGTCCCCCAGCCTGACCGGCCGGCGCTGCGAGATCGGCACCGGCCCTTCCCACAGGAACGGACCGCTCCACCCTGCCCACGCAGATCCTCAGGTGGCGCAGCGGTGCTCGATCAAAATAGGAGGTCTGGGACGGTTGGCGAGAGTTGAACGGCTCGTCGGGCCCTCGATTCATCGATCGCGCAGGCCGATACAAGGGTCAAGACGGGTGATGTTCGTCGTCGCTGCGCGCG
>JBCCZA010000207.1:0-5396 GCA_039188455.1 Planctomycetota bacterium | reverse complement strand
TGAGCAGGTAGGCCATCACCTTGTCGGCGTCGGCGTCCTTCTTGAGCTCGAGGTCGATGCGGACGTCCTCGGCCGAGACATCGGCGACGTCGACGAGGTGCGGCATGCGTCGGCCTAGCACGACCTCGGCGATCTTCTCGACGAGCTGGGCCTTGTTGACGCCATAAGGGATGGCGGTGATGTGCACGGTCTGCGCCGAGCGCGTCGTCGGGCCGAGCTCCCACTTGCCGCGCAGGCGGATCGTGCCGTGGCCGGTCTTGTAGATCTCGCGCAGCTCGTCGCGGGAGTTGAGCACCTCGCCGCCGGTGGGGAAGTCCGGGCCCTGCACGGCGTCGTTGGCGACGAGCTGGTAGTCCTTGACCTCGGGGTTGTCGATGATCTTGAGGCAGGCCTTGCACAGCTCGGCGAGGTTGTGCGGCGGGATGTTGGTCGCCATGCCGACGGCGATGCCGGATGCGCCGTTGAGCAGGAGGTTGGGGACCTTGCTGGGCAGGACGACGGGCTCGGCGGACGTGCCGTCGTAGCTGGGGCGGTAGGCGACGGTGCGCGAGCCGAGGTCCTCGAGCATCGGCGTGGCGATCGGGGTGAGGCGGCACTCGGTGTAGCGCATCGCGGCGGCCGGGTCGCCGTCCATCGAGCCGAAGTTGCCCGACCCGTCGACCAGGCGGTGGCGCATGACCCACCACTGGGCCATGCGGACCAGGGCGTCGTAGATCGCCTGGTCGCCGTGGGGGTGGAGCTGGCCCATGACGTCGCCGCAGACCTTGGCGCACTTGCGGTGCTTGGCGTCCGCGCGGAGGCGCTGCTGCCACATCGTGTAGAGGATGCGGCGCTGGACCGGCTTGAGCCCGTCGCGGACGTCGGGCAGGGCGCGGGCGGTGATGACGGAGAGGGCGTAGTTGAGGTACCGGGCCTGGGCGGCCTCGTGCAGGGCGATGGGCGCCTCGCCCTGGGTCGCTGTGCCGCCGCCGTCGCCGTTCATCGGCGCGTCGAAGAGGGAGTCGTCGTCTCGGGGCGTTCGCTTCTTGCGGGCCATGGGTCGCGTCCGTGCGGCTCTCGTCGGGCCGCATCGTAAGCGATCGCCGATTGCCACTATCTTTGGGCGATGGACGACCTTGGGTCAGGCCGATCGGCGTTGGTGGCCCGCTACTGGTACCGGCTGGACATCCCGCTGCTGCTGGCGGCCTCGGCGACGCTGAACGTCTGGGCGCTGACCGTGCCGTTCCTGGTGATGAAGACGCTGATCTTCTTCAAGGACGACTACACGCTGTTTCACTCGATCCACGTGATGTGGCAGGCGAAGTACTACCTGCTGGCGGGGGTGATCACGCTGTTCTCGCTGGTGTTCCCGTTCTTCAAGCTGGGGGCGATGACGGTCTGCTGGTTCGCGCCGCTCGAGGCGCGCGGCCGGGCGCGGTTCCTGGGCCTGATCAGCTGGCTGGGCAAGTGGTCGATGCTGGACGTGTTCGTGATGGCGACGCTGCTGACGCTGACGCAGTCGAAGGCCTTGCTGGACGCCGAGCCGAAGATGGGGCTGTACCTGTTCACCGGGGCGATCCTGCTGTCGATGATCGCGTCGCTGCTGATCGACACCATCGCCCGCGTCGAGGCGGGGCGCAAGCACCTGTCGGCGGTCGAGGCCGAGCTGGAAACGGTCAAGGCCGAGCTGGCCGAGGTGAAGGCGAAGCTGGACGCGTCGTCGCGATGACCGGCGCGATTCGCGAGCGGCGGGCGCGGAACGTGCTGTTCGTCATGACCGACCAGCAGTCGGCCGACGCTATCGGGGCGCTCGTGCCGGGCGGGTTTCTCGAGACGCCGAACCTGGATCGACTGATCGGCGAGGGCGTGCGCTTCACGCGGGCCTACACGCCCAACCCGCTGTGCGCCCCGGCTCGGGCGTCGGTCTTCACCGGTCGCTACCCGCACGAGCACGGCATCCAGACCAACGACGATGCGCACCCCACGCCCTTTGCCTGCCTCGGCAGACGCTTCGCCGACGCCGGCTTCCGCACGGGCTATTACGGCAAGTGGCACCTGCCGTGGGACGCGGCCGACACGGACACGCACGGCTTCGCCGAGATCGACAACGTCGCCTCGGCCAACGGCGCCGACCCGCGCACGCCCGGCCTGGCCACCGACTTCCTGCGTCGCGACACGCAGCAACCGTTCCTACTCGTCGCGTCGTTCAACAACCCGCACAACGTCTGCGAGTGGGCACGGGGCGATCGCGACATGCCCGACGGGTCGATCGGCCCGGTCCCGCCGATCGATCGGCTGCCCCCCGCCCTGTCGAACGACGCTCCACCGATCGACGAGCCGGACATCGTCGCGGCGGTGCGTCGGTCGATGCACGCCCATCCGCTCTTCCCGGTCGGCGGTTTCGGGCAGCGCGACTGGCGGGAGTTGATCTGGGCCTACTACCGCATGATCGAGCACGTCGACCGCGGCATCGGCGTGGTGCTCGACGCGCTGCGCGAGTCGGGGCGGGCGGACGAGACGCTCGTCGTGTTCACCTCGGACCACGGCGAGTGTCGCGGTGCTCATGGCTTCAACCAGAAGACCGTGTTCCACGAGGAGTCGTCGCGGGTGCCGTTGATTGTCCGTGGCCCGGGCGTGGCGGCGGGGGCGGTCGACGATCGCCTGGTGAACATCGGCGTGGACCTGATGCCCACGATGCTCGCCGCGGCGGGCGTCCCGGCCGATCCCGACCTGCCGGGGCGCGACCTGTTCGACGGCGCCCTGCCGCCTCGGGACTGCGTCGTGTGCGAGAACCACGCGGTGCAGACGGTCGAGGTCGACGGGTGGCGGCCGACGCCGCGCGGCCGGATGGTGCGCAGCGATCGGTTCAAGTACGGCCTATACGACCAGGGTGAGCGACGTGAGTCGCTGGTCGACCTGTTGGCCGACCCCGGCGAGACGGTCGACCTGGCGCGGCGTCCCGAGATGGCCGATGTCCTCGCCGAGCACCGCCGGATGCTGGGCGCGTTCGCCGACGCTCACGGGGACGACACCGCGGCCGCGATGCTTGCTTCGCGGGGCAGCGGCACTGGTTAGGTCGATTCGGGCGCGATCTCGATCGATCGGACGCTGCGAGCGGGGATCAGGGTTCGGCGGCCGTCCTGGTGTTCGAGGATCAGCATGTCGCTGAGCTCGTAGGGCATCATGCCCTTGAACGATTCGGACTTCGTGAAACCGATCAGTCGCACTTGCTCGAACGAGCGGCCCCCGCTGAGGTGAACGGTCGCGAGGGTCTTTTCGTTCAGGACACCCTTGAGCGCGATGCGATCCGGCTTCTCCTCGACCGATTCCGTGCCGCCGGCGAGCCATCGGAAGAACAGCGCCAGCAGGATGATCGCCGCGACCACGGGGGTGACGAGGCCAAGTGTCTGGTAGAAGGTCTGCATGCGGCGGTCCGGAAGTGGGCTGGCTGAACCGAAGGCATACTAAGCCGATGTCACGCGTATTGGGTGTCGATCCGGGGTTGCGGCTGACCGGCTGGGGGTTCGTCGATGTCGCTGGCGTGGGTGTCGAGCCGACGCTGGTGGAGGCGGGGGTCGTTCGGCTCGACAGCAAGCGGTCGGTCGCCGAGCGGCTGGTGGAGCTGGAGGCGTCGCTGGGGGCGTTAATCGACGAGCACAAGCCGGCGGAGCTGGCGGTCGAGAAGGTGTACTCGCACTACAAGCACCCGCAGACGGCGGTGATCATGGGGCACGCGCGGGGGGTGATCCTGTTCGCGGCGCAGAAGCGTGGGCTGGCGGTGCACGACGTGCCGTCGACCGAGGTGAAGAAGGCGCTCACCGGCTACGGCCACGCGAGCAAGGCTCAGGTGCAGCGGGCGGTGGCGGCGCAGCTGGGGCTGGCCGAGCCGCCCAGCCCGGAAGATGTGGCCGACGCTCTGGCGATCGCGCTAACGCACGGGCGGCGGGTGTCGCTGTCGGCCTAATCGTGTCGCGTGCTGGTGCGGGTGCCACACCTTGACCGCGAAGCGGCAAGGTGTGTGGACGTGCAAGACATGTCGGCACACCTTGCCCTCCCGCTGGTCGGGTCAAGGTGTGGCACCCGCATAGACAGAGGCCGAAGCCTTACTAGACCGCAACGGCACACATCGCCTGCGGCGAGATGTGGAACCCGGCTCGCGCGGCGTACTCGACTCAGTTGTCGTACAGCCGGCCGGTGTTGCGGTGGAAGCCGTCGTGGCGCCAGTACGGGCCGCCGCGCCAGTAGTTGTAGCCGTAGTTGGGCTGGGTGTAGTAGGTGTGGTCGGCCTGGACGCGGCGGGTCTCGGCGTCGTACTCGGCCATGTGGTGTTCCCACTGCTCCTGCTGGCGCTGCAGGGTTTGCTGCCAGGCTTCTTCGTTGGCCTTGGCGACGCGTTGGCGGCCGGCCTCGTCTTCCTTGATGGCTTCGTCGTGGGCGGACTGGAACTTGGTGGCGGTGGCGCTGGCGACGGCCTGCTCGCGGGCCTGCTGCTGGGTCGAGACCCAGTCGCTCATGTCGTCCCACTTATCGCTGCTCTTGACGAAGGCGATCATGTGGGCGAGCTGCATGGCCTCGGGGTGCAGGCGGTCCCAGGCGGCCTCGTCGAAGGTCTTGGTCGCGCTGATGAGACGCTGGAGCTGGTCGGCGTCCTGGATCGTCGAGGGCGGGGTGTCGCCGTCGGCGGTGCCGACTTCCTTCTCGGCGCTCTTCAGGGCGTCGTCGTAGCTCAGCGGGAAGCCGGACAGGTGGTCGTCGGACGGCGCATCGGAGGCGTCGTACGCCTTCATCATGTCGTTGGCGTTGAGGTAGGCGGTGATGGATCGCAGCTGGGCGTCGATGTGCTGCTGCGAGTCCTGCATGGCGCCGTGGACGATCTCGACGGCGGTGTACTCTCGCTGCAGGTCGGCGAGGTCATCGGCGGTTGCGGTGGCCGTGGTAGCGGTGGCGAAGATCAGGCAGAGGGCGGCGGACAGGTGGCTGAGGCGTTTCATGGTGGCAGGCTCCGGGCGTGAGTGACTTAGTGTTGGTGGAGCGCGTCGTCGACGGCGTGGTCGGCGGCGATGGGGGAGAGGGGGGGATTGATGTTGGGCGACCCTTGACGATAGGGCGCGACGCCGCCGGCGACGTTGGGTTTGATGGTGTCGCTGGGGCGGGACTCCCAGCCGGTGACCAGCGGGGCCTGGGCGCCGATGGGCGGGGCGGTGTAGAGGACGCCGTTGGCGAGGACGCGGCGGATCTCGGGGTCGTGGTAGATGGGGAAGGTCTCGTGGCCGGGACGGAAGTAGAAGACCTTGCCGGCGCCGCGTTTCCAGACGCAGCCGGAGCGGAAGACCTCGCCGCCCTCGAACCAGGAGATGAAGACGAGCTCGTCGGGGTCGGGGATGTCGAAGTGCTCGCCGTACATCTCGGTCTGGTCG
>JBCCZA010000206.1:0-5412 GCA_039188455.1 Planctomycetota bacterium | reverse complement strand
GTTACACTGCCGCGCTAGCCGTGCCGGCAAGGCCGCCGGGCGGCCCTCCCTCCTGAGGTTGGCGGCACCCGCATGATCGATCGCGTGCTCAGCTGGTTCAGCGTCGATATGGGCATCGACCTGGGCACCTGCAACACCCTGGTCTGCGTCCGCGGCGAGGGCATCGTCCTCAACGAGCCCTCCGTCGTCGCCGTCAAGAAAGGCACCAACCAGGTCCTGCAGAACGGCAACGCCGTCGGCTGGGTCGCCAAGGAGATGCTCGGCAAGACGCCCGGCAGCATCACCGCGATCCGCCCGCTCAAGGACGGCGTTATCTCCGACTTCGAGATCACCGAGGCGATGCTCGGGTATTTCATCCGCAAGGTGAACGGCCGGCAGCAGTTCGTCGGGCCGCGCGTGGTCATCGCCGTGCCCTCGGGCATCACGGCCGTCGAGAAGCGGGCCGTGCTCGACTCGGCCGAGCGTGCCGGCGCCCGCCGCGTGTACCTCGTCGAGGAGCCCATGGCCGCGGGCATCGGGGCGAACCTGCCGATCGTCGAGGCGACCGCGTCGATGATCGTCGACATCGGCGGCGGCACGACCGAGGTGGCGATCATGTCGCTGGCGGACATCGCCCAGTGCGAGTCGGTCCGCGTGGCGGGCGACGACATGGACGAGGCGATCATCAGCCACATGAAGAAGGCCTACAACCTGATGATTGGCGAGCAGACCGCCGAGCGCATCAAGATCGAGATCGGCTCGGCCGCGCCCGACGGCGACGAGCGCTCGATGGAGGTCCGCGGCCGCGACATGATCTCCGGCCTGCCCCGCAAGACCGTCATCACCTCCGAGGAAATCCGCGAGGCGCTGCAGGAACCGCTCTCGGCCATCATCGAGACCGTCACCCGCACGCTCGAGCGCTGCGAGCCCGAGCTCGCCGCCGACCTCGTCGACAACGGCATCGTCCTCGCCGGCGGCGGGGCGCTGCTGCGAGCCATCGACATCGTGATGACCAACGCCACCGGCCTGGACTGCCGCATCGCCGACGACCCCTTGACCTGCGTCGCCCGCGGCACCGCCATCTACCTCGAGCACCTCGAGGAGTGGAAGCAGACCATGGAATCGGACATGGACGACGTGTGATCGTCACGGGGGGCCTGCCCGCTTGTCCCTTCTGGTAAGACTGACTCATGGTGCGATCGTGGACGTCGGGTCGCCGGCCGCTGGTCATCGCCGTGATCCTGCTGGTGATCGTCTCGCAGCTGCCCTCGGGGCTGGCGAGCCGGCTGGCGTACCTCCCGCGCGAGGTCACGCGGTTCGTGCTCATCCCCGGCGAGGGCACGCTGCGTCGGCTGTCGCTGGCCATCCGCCCCGGCACCACGCGTCGGCCCGACCTGCCCGACGCGCTCGATGACTACCTGGCTCAGCTCGCCGCCGCCGACCCCCGCGCCGCCGACGCCGCCTACGACAACTACCTCGCCCTGCGCGTCGAGAATCAGCGGCTGCGTCACCGCGTCGAGGAACTCGAGGAGGAGGTCCGCCAGCTCGGCCTGGTCCGCGAAGCGGTCGGCGATCGCCAGCTGCTGTACGTCAATGCCCGCGTCACCGCGCACACGGCCACGGCGACCCGCCGGACGATCACGCTCGACCGCGGCCGCACGTCGGGCGTCGAGCCCGGGCAGGCCGTGGTGTTCGGCGCGTCGCTGGTCGGCGTCGTGAACTCGGTGACCGGTCGCACGGCCGAGGTCGAGCTGGTCAACGCGCCGGGTGAGGCGCTGCTGGCCCGCCTCGCTCCCGTCGGCGCGGCCGACCCGCGCGAGCTGGTCGAGTGGCTGACCGTCACCGACGACGGCTCGGCGTTCACCGCCCAGGTCCGCGTCGCCGACCCGGTGCGGCCCGGCGATCTGGCTCACCTCGTCGACCGCCAGGGCGCTTGGCCGGCGACGGCGGTCGGGCGCGTGGTCGGCGTCGTCGACGCGGTGGACGACCGGACCGATCAGCCGATGCAGCTCAAGCGTGTGATCGTGCGCCCGATGATCGACTTCGCCAACCTCGCGCGCGTGACGGTCGTGATGGAGGTGGACGAGTGAGCTTGCTTTCTCCCACGAATCGCGGAGGGCGCGGAGGCGCGGAGACGCGGAGAGGAGCGGCTGAGTTGGGGTGCCACACCTTGACTCGCAGAGCAAGGTGTGCCGAAGAAGAGCGGACCGCCCATCACACCCTGCCCTGTCGGGTCAGGGTGTGGCACCCAACCAGAGATCAACGAGCGAGGTCGCCGCGCTTCCGCGCCTCCGCGCCCTCCGTGATTCACGCGACACAACCCGGGAGGCCCGCATGAACTGGGCCGTGTTCGCCGTGGCGTTGTGGGTGGCGCTCGCGCTCGAGCGGGGGCTGGCGCCGTTGCTGGCGATCCCGGACGCGACGACCGGCGTGTCGCCGTCGTTCGTGCTGGTGCTGGTCGTGTGGATCGCGCTGCAGGCCCCGTCGCTGACGGCGCTGTGGGCCGCGATCGCGGCGGGGCTCGTGCTGGACGCATTGGGCACGCACTACGACGGCCGGGGCGGGCTGCTGGGGCCCCACGCGCTGGGCTACGCGCTCGGAGCCTACGCCGTGCTGCAGATGCGCGGGATGGTCTTCCGCCAGTCCGGCCTGACGCTGGGCGTGATGACGTTCGTCGCCGGCGTCTTCGCTCACCTCGCGATCGTGGCGCTAATGGCCTTGCGCGGCTTCCCGCTGGGTATCGCCGACCCCGTGCCGGGCTGGGACACCTCGGCCGAGCTGGTCGGGCGGTTCATGCAACTGCTGTACACGGCGCTCGCCGCCGCCATCCTCGCGATCCCGCTGCGCCCGACGGTCAGCTGGTGGGGCTTCCCCAGCGCGAAGCGGTGATCCAATTGAGCGGCGGTTGTTTCGTCTTTGATTTAAAACACGATTAGTCGGCCTGATGGTGGGGTTCCTTCGTAGCCGCATGGAAAATGCCCCATCTGGTAAGCCTTGTAGATGTCCGAAAAGACACTGGGTGGTCGACCCATAGCGATTAGACTTGCCTCGAGAGCGATATACTCGAAGTCTCCGATGATTCTCGACTTGAACATGTACCGCTCATTAGAGTCGCCGAGGATACGTGAGCTTCGAGGTATCTTCGGCCATGCGATTTTGAGGGCAAGACGCTGAACTCGCTCACTAAGTCGCGTGCTCTCTGAGACCAAGTACTCACAACCTTCGTCGAGGTTGTCATCGCACCATGCTTTCCTTTGTTGCATCTCGATGATCTTCACGCCTGCAAGGTCGTCAAACCAATCCATCAATGCAGACCGCCAAGTTGAGCACTTGGCAACAGCCCAAGGCGTATCTAACGATTCGCCAACCGACGTAAAGAAATCGATCTCTTCTAGCTCATCTAGGACATGGTCTGCAGAATTCGCCATGATTGGCTAGCTCGGTCTGGACGAAAATTTTTGCAAACGCGATCTTCAATGTGGCGTAGGCGGAGAATGAGGATCGCGGGGGCGCGACTCGTCAAGGAGCAAGACTTTCGAGTTCGCGTTTGGTTTCCAGTGTGTCGGAGGTCCGTAACTCGCGCAACTCAAGTGTTGTCAGTCAGCTCTTAGGCGCGGTCATGTCGTAGAAGAACTCTTCGCGGACGATCTTCCCGTCCTTCGCGGTGTAGAGCCCGGCTTCCTGCATCGTGATGCGCTGGCCGGCCATCGGCCCGATCTTGGGCGTGACGTCGTACTTGAAGACGACGATGAACTGGTTGCCATGCGGGAAGGGGCCGGTGACCTCGCCGCCGTGGACGTCGTGGTTGTCCATCCACCACTGGGTTTTGTTGAGCACGGCGCCCAGGCCGTGCATCTCCTTGGGCATGTGCTCGTCGCCCATGACCTCGACGCTGATGATGTCGTCGGCGTAGAGCGTCTTGATCGCCTCGACGTTCTGGCCATGCTGGCACAGGTCGACGAGCTGCTTGGCGACGGCGAGGCACGGTTCGGGAGTCATGTCCATGGGCGGGCTCCTGCGATGGATGAGTGGATGGGCGAGGCGTGTATGATCGTAATTTGTTTGGGTGTGTCAAGCCGCTTGCTTGGAACTCACCGGAGGCCGACACGCGCACGAAAAAACCCGCGACACGCTGTTTGTTTATCCAGGGATGAGCAACGCTCGGGTGTGGTGTCTAAACAGGTCGCGGGTGCGCCTTCAGTATCGGGCGCACGTGGTTGGGCCCAACAGGCAATCGCGGGATTTGCCCGCGGCTGCAGATTTCCACCGGAACTGCACCTCGGGCATGGGGCGAAACGCCAGAGCACGGGTATCTTCTGTGGGGGGGAGTCGGGTGCCACGCCTTGACCGCGAAGCGGCAGGGTGTGTGAACGTTCAAGAGAGGTCGACACACCTTGCCCTCCCTCTGGTCGGGTCAAGGTGTGGCACCCACTAGACGCATGCCGAAGCCGTCCTAGCGCGGCGACTCGAGGAGCAGGTAGAGCAGGTTGTCGGTGAACTCGGGCGACTGGGTCAGGCCCAGGTGGTCGTCGAAGAGGAACATCACGGTCGACCAGTCGATGGGCGAGACGAGGCGGGGCTGCCAGTCGACATCGATCGATTGGCGTTCGTCGAGCAGGGCGGAGTAGCGGGCGACGGAGCCGTCGCCGGGGGCGGAGGCGGCGAAGGTGATGCGGCCGGTGTCGGGGTCGTAGGCGAGGGTGCGGGGGGTGGGCTCGGCGTCGCCGACGAAGGCGTGGAGCGTGGTGCTCGGCGGCGGGTCGGCCGGGGCGTCGAGCGCTGCCTGGAACCGGCGGGCGCGGTGCAGCGACTTGGTGAGGTGGTCGATGGCGATGGCGCGGCGGGCGTCGGCGCCGGGGATGTCGGGCAGGAGGTTGGCCAGCACGTCGGCCTGGTTGGGGTTGGCCGGGCCCCACTCGTTGGCGATCCACACGGCCGGGTCGAGCGGGTCGATCGGCTCGTCGGTGTGGGCGTTGACAAGCGCGGCGTGGCGATCGCGCGGGAGCAGCTGGTAGACCGAGGGGAACGTGCCGATGATCGCCGGGGGGAAGCTCGGCAGCATCGCCGCGGGCTGGTAGCCCCAGGCAAGCTGTGTGAACGCGAGGGCCGCGCCGGCGTTGGGCGTGGCGACGACGACGAGCCGGTCGATCAGCTCGGCGCCGGTCCACGTCGGCTCGGGCGGGGTGTCGGTGTCGAGCACGTCGGCGTCGCCGTAGCGCAGCAGGTAGCGGGCGATGAGCCCGCCCATCGAGTGAGCGACGATGTCGAAGCGGACATCCGCGTAGTCGTCGGGCGTGCCGCCGTAGCGGCGGGCGCGCTCGGCCATGACGTAGGCCTTGCGGTCGAGCAGGTAGGCGTGCAGGCGTTGGGCGTTTTCGACGTTGTCGCGTCGCCAGTCGTAGGCGAACTGGAAGCAGGTGAAGTGCTCGTCGC
>JBCCZA010000205.1:0-5424 GCA_039188455.1 Planctomycetota bacterium | reverse complement strand
CACGACGCACGTCGTCGGGCTGGCGGGGTCGCGGGTGTCGGCGAGCCGGCGGGACACGATCGGCGAGGTCGGCGTGGTGCTGTGGGTGCCGACGGCGGATGCCGGTCGGGTGTACCGCGCGCTGCTCGACGCCTCGGGGTTTGAGCTGCCCGCGGAGGGCGTCGACGAGCCGGGCGCATCGCCCTCGCCGGAGCAAGCGGACCGGCGTCGCTCGACGTTGCGCGGCCGGCCGATCGGGTGGATGGCGTTCAACACCGCCCGCATCGAGGCGGGCCACGCGCTGTTCCACGTCGACTTCGGCCCGGACGCGATCCCCGGCGAGCTCGGCGACGCGGCCCTGCACGAGACGGTTTCGTTCACCAAGGGCTGCTATATCGGCCAGGAGATCGTGGCCCGCATGAAGAACCTCGGGCACCCCAAGCGAGTCATCGTCGGGCTCAAGCTTGACGACGACACGCTGCCGGCCGGCGGCTCGCCGGTGACCTTGCCGCCCGAGCCCGGTGCCGCGGCGACCTCGGGCAAGGTCGTGGGGGTCGTGACGTCTTCGACGCTGTCGCCCATGTTGGGGTCGTCGGCCATCGCGCTCGCTCAGGTGAAATGGCGGAGCCACGCGCCTGGGACGATCGTGCACGTCGCCGGCGAGGGCGTGATGCGGCCGGCGACGATCGCCGAGCTGCCGTTCCTGACGCGATAGCGCGGCGGCGTCGGCCGATGAAAAACCCGCGGCCGGAGCCGCGGGCGGAGGGGAGAAAGCAGGGTTGGGTGTTAGTCGAGATCGCCGCTGTCGAGCAGCGCGTCGACCGCGCTGTCGAGCCGCTCGGGCGTGTCGTAGCCGCCGAGCTCGATCTCGGTCTTCACGCGATCGACGACGTCCTGTCGGACGTCGGGGAGGTCGGCCAGCTTGCTGAGCAAGCGGGCGTGGTCGGAGAGTTCGGCTTGATCGGCGGGCCGGGCCGCGTCGATCGTGGTGGTCGAGGTGCCGTTCACCCGTGAGGGGCCCGCGGGGGCGGGGGCGAAGGAGCGACCGAGGGGGGCGATGTCTGCCATGTGCAATTCCTGGCTGTCGGCCATCTGGGGCGCCCGTGGGGCCGGGTCGCCGCGAGCTAAGCGCCGTGCACGCCTCCGTGCGAGGTACGGCCGGCCGTCCTGGCCAACCGGGACTCGGGGGCAGGCCGTTGCCTGCCAACACGCATATCGCCCAACACCAATTCGACGCTTGAAGATCGGGCTAAAGTTCTGATTACATCAGTAAGACTAGGCAAGTCAAGACATTAAACGACTTGTCGTGACACAAAGCCCGATAATCCGCGTCCCTCGGCCGCAGGGACCATTCCCCAAGCCTCGGCCATGCCTCGACTTACCAACATGCATACATTGACCAAACAAAAAAATTTAGGGTCGTCAATCGCCCTCAGGGAAGTCCTTTAGCCACCCCTCTACGTCCAGCGCCTGCCGGTTGGCCGCGACGTCGTGGACGCGGACCACGGCCACGCCGCACCGGCCCGCCCAGGCCGTGACGACGCACGTCCCCGCCACGCGGTCGGCCGCGTCGCCGCCGGTCTTCGGGCTGACCGCGGCGATGAACCGCTTGCGGCTCGCGCCCAGCATCACCGGGTACCCCAGCCCGACGAACCGAGGCAGGGCACGCAGCAGCGATCGGTTGTGCTCGACGGTCTTGCCGAAGCCGATGCCCGGGTCGATCGCGATCCGCTCACGCGGCACGCCGGCCGCCTCGGCCGCTTGGGCCCGGTCGAGCAGGAAACGCTCGACCTCGCCGACCACGCCGCCGGGTCCGTCGTAGCGCGGGTCCTGCTGCATGGTGGCCGGCTGGCCGCGCATGTGCATGAGGATCAGCGGTGTGTTGCGTTCGGCGGCGACGGCGAAGATCGCGTCGCCATCGTCGCGGCCGGCGGAGATGTCGTTGACGATCGCCGCGTCGGCGTCGATCGCCGCGTCGGCGACGGCGGCCCGGGTGGTGTCGATGCTGATGGCGACGGCGGCGTGGCCGGCATCATCGAGGGCGGCGCGGAGCTGGCGGATGGGCTCAACCACACGGCGGCGCTGCTCGTCGGCGTCGATCCGCTCGGCGCCCGGCCGGGACGACTCGCCGCCGACGTCGATCACGGCCGCGCCGGCCTCGGCCATCGCCACCCCTTCGGCGACCACGGCGTCGGTGTCGATGTCACGGCCTGCGTCGGCATCGACGAACCGGCCGCCGTCGCTGAACGAGTCGGGCGTGACATTGAGCACGCCCATGACGCCGGTGGTTGTGAGGGAGAGGCGACGATCGCCGGGCAGCCGCCAGTCGAGCACGGGCATGGGGCGAGCTTATCGCGCGGGGTCGGCCGGGTTGGGTGCGGGGCGGTGCCGGTGTCAGGCGGCGGCGGCGCGGGCGAGGGAGGCGAGGGCTCGGCCGAGGCCTTCGGGGGTGACGCTGGCGTGGCTCAGGCCGGCTTCGTCGACGGCGCGGGGCATGCCGTAGACGACGCAGGTGTCGGCCGACTGCGAGAGGACGGTGCCGCCAGCGTCGCGGATGGCCTGCGCGCCGCGCTTGCCGTCCTCGCCGATGCCGGTGAGCACGACGCCGAGTACCGGCCCGTTGCAGGCCTTGGCGGCCGACTCAAACAGCACGCTGGCCGAGGGCTTGAAGACGTCGGCGGCCGGCTCGTCGGTGACGTGCAGGCGGTGTCGGCCGGTGGCGACGTGCTTGACGTGCGTGTGCTTGCCGCCGGGGCAGATGGTGATGGTGCCGGGCGCGGGCTCGTCGCCGTCGGCGCCGTGGCGGACCTCGAGGGGGCACAGCTCGTTGAGCCGGCGGGACATCGACTGGGTGAACACCTCGGGCATGTGCTGGGCGATGACGATGGGCGTCGAGAAGCCGGCGGGGATGGTCGGCAGGACGCGCTCGAGCACCGGCGGGCCGCCCGTGCTGGAGCCGATGCAGATCAGGTCGAAGCGCTGGTTCGTGAAGTTCACCTCGCGCGCGGCGGGGCCGTCGTGCGCCGCGGCTGCGGTCGTGCCGGCGGTCGCCCGGGCCCCAGCGGGCTTGGCGATGGCGCGGGTGCGTTTGGCTTCTTGCGCGAGGCCCTTGACCTTGCCGACCAGTTCGTCGCGGATGTTGTCGATGTGGATCGAGAACGTCGAGTGGTCTTTGGCGACGACGTCGGCCGCGCCCAGCCGCAGGGCGCGCAGCGCGGCGACGGACCCCTCGGTCGTCAGCGAGGAAACCATGACGACCTTGCACGGGGCCTCGCGCATGATGCGCCTCAGGGCCGTGAGCCCGTCCATCTCGGGCATCTCGATGTCGAGGGTCATGACGTCGGGCTCGAGCGTCTTGGCGAGCTCGATGGCCTCCAGGCCGTTGCGTCCGCGACCGACGACCTCGATCTCGGGGTCCTCGGCGAGCATCCGCTCGACCGCGCGTCGCATGAAGCCTGAGTCGTCGATTACCACTGCACGCATCGTCGGTCCTCCATCGGTTAAGCGGCCATCGCCGCGCCGGCTTGCGGCGGCGCGACGTCGTCCATCGTGTCGTCCGAACGCTCCAACGCGCCCTGCCGGCAGAGCGCGTCCAGATCGCCGAGCTCGCCGCGGGCGTTGGCGAGGATCGGTGGGCCATCGCCGCCGTCCCGCGCCGTGATCGGGCCCTTCATGAGGTCGAGCACGCGGTACCGGTAGCCCCCGTAGCACAGCACGGCCTCGGCGTGCAGCCTGCGCTCGATGGTCAGGTCCACGACCCGGTTGGCCGAGACCAGGCGGTCGACCTTCTCCAGCGCCGGCTCGCCCTTGGCCAGCATGCGGTCGACGCTCTTGCGCTCGTGCTTCAGCGTGACCAGCCGGCTCCCGTCGGTCGGTGTGGTGGTCCCGCGGTTAACGCGTTCCTCCAGCTCGGCCTGCTCGTTCTCGAGCGCGTTGCGCCTGGACCGCAGCGTCTCGACCATCGGCCGCAGCTTGCGCCGGACGGGGTCGAACTCGGGGACGGCACCGATCGACAGCAGCGTCGGGGCCCCACCGCCCGAGCCGAGCTGGCCGACCTTGCAAGGCCCGATGACCTCGACGCGACCCCCGATAATCGCTCCCTGGGGCGCGTCGATCGCGCCGCCGACGGTGAGGTTGCAGTTGATGGCTTCGCGGGCGATGGCCAGGTCGCCGCCGATCTCGCCGGTGACTTTGTCGAGGTACTTGGCGTCGAGCGTGCCGCCGACGCGAGCGACGCCCAGCTCCCGCCCGGCAAAGCCGCCCGCGGCGCGGAGGTCCTGGCTGGCGATCAGCGTGGCCGCCTCGATCAGGCCGAACACCTCGATCGATCGGGCACGCACCGTAAACCGATCGCGCACGCCCTCGCGGATCGTCACGTCGCCCTGGAAGTCGATGTTGCCGGTCGAGAAGTCGACGGGGCCGTCCACCTCGATCTGCTGGCGGATACCGGCCGAGGTCTTGTCGCGTGTGAGGCAGCCGTCGATCGCGGCGACGAGCTCGCCGTCGCCTTTCCGCTGGATGGTGTCGTCGAACTGGAAGTCCGACGGCTCCTCCTCGGGGGCGGGGATGACCTCGCCGAAGACGTCGCGGCCATCCTGCGCGGCCTTGGGCGGCAGCACGCGGCCGAGGACGTCGCCGGCGACCACGACCAGGAACCGGGTTCGCTCGTAGTGCGAGCCTTCGTCGGGCTCGGCGTCCTCGGGCATCTCGGCCAGGTCGCCGCGACGGCTGCGCTGCAGGGCCTCGAACTCGGGCGTGTCGACCGCCCACTCGACCTCGCCGGCTTTCGCGGCGGCGGCTGCCTGGCCCTCGGCGATCACCGCCTCGAGCGCCTCGTCTCCCGACGCGTCGGCCAGCGCCGAGGCGATCCGGGCCTCGATGTCGGGGGTGACCGCCAGGCCCGCCTGTACGACGGCTTGCCCGCAGGCCGCGGCGGCATCGGGCCGGCCGGCCAACTCGGGCTGGACCCGCATCGTCGCCTCGAGCTTGTCGGGGCTGACGCGCACCCGGGCGAGCCCGGTCCCGTTGCCGGTTTGGCGTTCGGCCTGAGTCATGGCGCAGCGGGGGTGTGGCGTGAAGCGGCCCGCCCGATCGCCCGGGTCAGGCCGCGGCGGCCGAGGCGCGGCTGAGCGTCTCGTTGATGCGGCCGGACAGGACGTCGGGGGTGAAGGGCTTGACGACGTAGTTGTTCACGCCGGCCTTGATGGCCTCGACGACGCGGGCCTTCTCGGCCTCGGTCGTGACCATGATGATCGGCGCGGCGCCGCCCTTGGCGCGGTACTCCTTGACGAAGGTCAGGCCGTCCATGTTGGGCATGTTCCAGTCGACCAGGAGCAGCTCGGGGTTGAAGGCGTCGAGCTTGCCGAGGGCGTCGAGCCCGTCGGCGGCTTCCTCGAGCTCGGTGTGGCCGAGCTGGGTGAGGATGCCCTTCTGGATGTTTCGCAT
>JBCCZA010000204.1:0-5448 GCA_039188455.1 Planctomycetota bacterium | reverse complement strand
CTGCTGGTCAAAGTCATCGACGACGGCGACGGCATGGACGGGCACACGCTCGACCACGCGCTCGACCCCTTCTTCTCCAACAAGCCCGCCGGCCGACGCGTCGGCATGGGCCTGCCCCGCGCCGGACAGCTCGCGGCCGCTCATGGCGGTCGTGTCGACCTGCGCAGCGAGCTCGGCCACGGAACCACCGCCACCCTCGTCCTGCCCCTTGAGCCGGGCGGTGAATCCGCCGATGCCCTCACCACCGACGACCCGCCGACCACCCAACGACAGGTCGCCTGACCGCCTCCCTAACGCCCTCGCCTCCCGCTGTTCCGGAGCTCGCCCCACGTGACGCGCAATCAGCACGCCGACGCACCCACCCCCCGCGCCAACGCCTACCGCGTGCTCGTCGTGGACCCCGACCCGGCCCTGCATCGCCTCGTCGCCTCGGCCGCCCCCGCGCCCGACCGCACCGAGGTCATCGTCGCCGACTCCCCCGCCGACGCCGCGCGACTCCTCGAGAACACCCCCGTCGACCTCGCCGTCATCGACTCCGACCTGCCCGGCGACGCCGCCATCGACTTCGCCCACCGCCTCAAGCGCGACCACCGCGCGACCCACACCGTGCTGGTCACGCACAAGCCCTCGGTCGACGCCGCCGTCGCCGCCATCCGCGCCGGCGCCACGGACTTCGTCATCAAGCCCGCCGACCCGACCGCCCCCGGAGACTTCGCCGACCGCCTCCGCGACGCCATCGCCAAGCAGGCCGCCGACCGCAAGCACCACCGCCGCGTCGACCGCCTCCGCAACCTCTGCCGCAAGCTGAACGACGCCCGCCTGGACGTCTCCCGCCAGGTCGACGTCCTCTGCCACGACCTGCTCGACGCCTACCAGGAGCTCGCCAAGCAGCTCGCCGACGTCGCCGACAAGCAGGCCCAGACGCAAGCCGACTGGGAGCAAAGCGACCGGTCGGATCAAGCCCTCATCGAGCCCTCCGCCGAGGAACGCGCCGCCCTCCAACCCCAGGTCATGCCCACGCCCGGCCCGTCGTCCCCCGACATCGCCGAGCAGGCGTTCGAGCAGCTCATCGCGTCCGAGCTCGACCTCGAGCAGCTCATCCGTCGCACCCTCGAGTTCACCATGCAGCAGACCGGCCCGACCAACGCGGCCATCTTCCTGCCCAGCTCGATGGACGAGTTCTCCCTCGCCGGCTACGTGAACTACGACTGCTCCCGCGACGCCGCGGACCTCCTGCTGCAGCACCTCGCCGACGTCGTCGCCCCCAAGGTCGCCGACGCCGACGGCCCGCTGCACCTCACCGACAACGACGACATCGCCAACTGGATCGGCGACGACGCCGCGTGGCTGGAAGACTCGCACGTCTTCGCCTTCGCCGGCTCGGCCGAGCACGAGGCCCTCGCCGTCGTCGTCCTCTTCCGCGACCACGCCGAGCCCTTCACCCCCGAGCAACGCGCCGCCCTCCACGCCGTCGCCCCCCGCCTCGGCGACGCCCTGCACCGCGTCATCCGCATCCACCACCGCCACCTCCCCGATCCCGACGAGAACGAGGACTGGCAGGACGGCGACCTCTTCGGCACCGCGTTCTGACCCCACTCCGCACGCGGCACACCGCTCCCTTGCCGACCACGCCGAGCCCCGACCCCGACATTTAGCGCCGCGACTCGTCGCGTGACGCACATCCTCAACGCGACAAGTCGCGTCGCTATATGTCGCGCCTCGGTACCCTCCCCGCATGTCGCAAAAACCCTGGGAACACAACAAGGGCGACGCCGCCGGCAGCTCCGCCCCCGCGTCCGCCGACCCCACCGCCGGGCTCGCCGCGCGGTTCGTCTCCTCGCTCGACTACGACTGGCGCCTCTACGCCCACGACATCGCCGGCTCCATCGCCCACGCCCGCATGCTCCGGCACGTCGGCCTGATCTCCCCCGACGACCTCGCCGACATCGAGCGCGGCCTCGACGCCATCAAAGCCGAGATCGACGCCCTCGGGCCCAACGGCCGGCAGTGGCCCGGCTTCAAGGTCGAGCTCGAAGACGTCCACATGTGCGTCGAAGCCGCGCTGATTGAAAAAGTCGGCGAGCCTGGGCGAAAGCTGCACACTGGGCGCAGCCGGAACGACCAGGTGGCGACGGACCTTCAACTGTGGATCGTAGACGCACGTAAGACGGTGCTCGATAAGTTCAAGAGCCTGACCGCTGCAATGGTGGAGTTGGCAGAGCGTGATGGGGAAGCGGTCATGCCGTCGTACACGCACCTGCAGCGAGCCCAACCCATCGTTGTTGGTGGAGAGTTGCTCTGCTGGCTTGAATTTTTGAGCTTGAACGAAATGCGGTTCGTGCTATTCGGCCCCGCGAATATGAGGAACCCGCTGGGTGCCGGTGCCATCGCTGGTTCAAGCCTGCATATCGATCGTGATGTAACCGACGATGCACTCTTACTTGGCGGTGCAACGTCGAGCAGTATTTTTGATACCGCTTCACGCGACGCGGGAGTCGACTTCGTCTACGCCTGCGCGATGACGTCGATGACGCTCTCCCGCTGGGCCGAGCAGTGGGTCCTCTACGCCTCCACCGAGTTCGGTTTCATCACGCTCGAAGACACGTTCACGACCGGCTCGTCGATGATGCCGCAGAAGCAGAACCCCGACATGCTCGAGCTCATCCGCGGCAAGTCGGGCTCGGTCTACGGCTGCCTCGTGGCCCTGCTCACCATGCTCAAGGGCCTGCCCGTTGGGTACAACCGCGACCTGCAGGAGGACAAACGCCACGTCTTCCAGGCCTACGACGACGTCTGCGACTGCCTCGACATGGCCGCCCACATCGTCGCCGGCACGACCTTCAACCAAGACAAGATCGAGGCCTCCCTCGAGCACGGCTTCCTCGACGCCACCTCGCTGGCCGAGTACCTCGTCACCCGCGGTGTCGCCTTCCGCACGTCCCACCAGGTCGTCGGCGCGCTAGTTCATCAGTGCCGGTCGACCGGCAAGCACCAGCTCAGCCAGCTCTCCGTCGACGACATGAACGCCGCGGCCAAGGAGTGCATCGCCAACACCGGCGGCGACGGCCCCGACCCCGCGGTCGGCGAGGACGTCTACGACTGGCTCGGCGCCGCCAACGTCGTGCAGCGGTATCAGACCTCCGGCAACGCCGGCCTCACCGGCTTCCGCGAACAGCTCGCCGCGTGGAAGCAGCGGCTGAGTAACGACGACCAGTAGCCGTGACCTCACAGGTCGCGGGTCGAACGCCGGGTGCCACACCTTGCTCGCGCAGCGACAAGGTGTGCGTTGATCGCTTGCACACCTTGCCCTTCGGGTCAAGGTGTGGCACCCGCTAAGCAATCGCCATCGCGGCTACCATGCCGCCATGCTCGTCTTGCAGATCCTCCAGGGGCCCGACAAGGGCCGGCGGTTCGACCTGCCCGACCACGAGCCGCAGCAGATCGGCCGGTCGTCCGAGGCGTTGCCGCTGACCGACGCGACGATCTCGCGCCGCCACGCCGAGCTGACCCCCGACGAGGGCGCGTGGGTGCTGCGCGACCTCGAGTCGAGCAACGGCACGTTCGTCAACGGCGTGCGGCTGTCGTCGCCTCGGACGCTCGAGGCGGGCGACCAGGTCCGCGTCGGCGGCACGCTCATCCTCTTCGGCGACCACGCCAAGCCCCGCCCCGGCCAGCGGGCGATCCGCGTCGCGCAGCGGGGGGAGATGGACATCTCGGTCGAGCACACGGTCGCGGCCAACGACGAGTCGCTGATCATGGCCTCCCCCGCCGAGCCCGGCGACGCGGCGACCTTCCAGCTCGACGTCGTCTACGAGCTGATCTCGCTCATCGGCAGCGTCACCGAGCAGGGCGAGCTGCTCGAGAAGGTCATGGACGTGATCTTCGACCACTTCAAGGCCGACCGCGGGTTCATCCTGCTGCAGGAGCGCGACGACGGGACCGAGCCGCAGGTCGTCCGCCACCGCGAGGACGTGCCCGCCCCGAACCTGACGCGCGACACGATCACCGTCAGCCGCACGATCGTGAACTACGTCGTCCGCCGCGGCGTGGGCATCCTCTCGGCCAACGCGATGAGCGACGCGCGCTTCGCCGCCGGCGACTCGGTGCAGAGCTACGGCATCCGCTCGGCCATGTGCGTGCCCATCCGCTACAAGGGCAAGACCTACGGCGTCATCTACCTCGACTCCCAGGTCGCCAACTACACCTACACCGAGGATCAGCTCGCGCTGCTCACCGCCATCGGCGTGCAGACCGGCTTGGCGTTGGCGAACAATCGCCTGCTCGCCGAGCGGCTGGAGAGCGAGCGGCTGGCCGCGGTTGGCCAGACCGTCGCCTCGCTGTCGCACTCGATCAAGAACATCCTGCAGGGCATGCGCGGCGGGGCGGACGTCGTCGAGCTCGGCCTGCGCAAGAACAACCTCAAGGTCTTGCAGAACGGCTGGGAGATCGTGCAGCGCAACCAGGAGCGCATCTACCAGCTGGCGATGAACATGCTCGCGTTCTCCAAGCAGCGCAAGCCCGAGATCCAGATGACCAACCTCGGCGAGCTGCTGGACGAGATCGCCGAGTTGATGCAAAAGCCGTTCGACGACCGCCACGCGATGCTGCTGCTGGACGTCGCGGCCGACCTGCCGCCCGTCCCGATCGACCCCAATGGCATCCACCAGGCGGTGCTGAACCTGGTGACCAACGGCCTGGAGGCGGTGCAGCCCGAGTCGGGCGTGGTGTCGATGCGGTGCGAGTTCGACCCGGCGGCGTGCGTGGTGCGGCTGCGGGTGGCGGATAACGGAATGGGCATGTCGTCCGAGCAGACGGGCCGGCTGTTCGTGCCGTTCCGCTCGAGCAAGGGGCTCAAGGGCACGGGGCTGGGGCTGGTGGTGACCAAGAAGATCGTCGACGAACACGGCGGGACGATCGGCGTGCAGTCCAAGCCGGACGAGGGGACGACGTTTCTCATCGAGCTGCCGACGGACCGCGCGGAGGTGCCGCACTCGGCGGACACGCACGGCCCGGGGCTTGGCGACAGCGACGAGCCGCGGCTGCGCGACCTGGGGATGTTGTGATCGCGGTCGAGGTGGAATAACTGATCGTGTTGGGTGCCACACCTCGTGAGCAGCACGATGTGTGCGGCTGGCCCTGCGAGTGCCTCGGCACACATCGCCTGCGGCGAGGTGTGGCACCCGCGGCAGGCGGCTATCGGTTGACGCGACTTACGCGGCGGCGGGCAGCGCGGCCTGCTCGGGCTTACGCCATCGGGCGATGGCGTTGACGCCGAAGAGCAGCGTGGCCGACGCGGCGCCGAGCAGGGCGGGGCTGACGTCGGTCGGGTCGTTGATGCGGAGCACGGCCGCGCCGGACAGGCCGATGGCGGTGTCGTGCTCGACGATCTCGGCCGAGGGCAGGGCGCGACGCCAGCGGTCGAGGGTGAGGCGTTCCTTCCAGCGGCCG
>JBCCZA010000203.1:0-5532 GCA_039188455.1 Planctomycetota bacterium | reverse complement strand
GGGGGCGGGGGGGACGCGGGGCAGGTCGTCGGGCGAGGGCGGGGCGTCGTCGGGCGCGGGGGCGTCGCCATCGGCGGGGGCCGTGGGTCGGCCGGCTTCGGCGTCGGCGGGCTGCTCGAGCCGGCCGGGTCGGGCCTGGTCGGCGTCGGCGGTGCCGAAGTACACCTGCCCGTCGTCCGCCACGACGATCGCGGCGACCTCAGGCTCGGCCGCGTCGTACACGACGTACGGGGGTTCGTCGGCCGAGGCGAAGCGGTACACCAGCCCGTCGGTGTCGGTGCCGGCGTACATCGGGAAGCCGCTGGCCGTCGGCGAGGCAGCGAGGCTCAGCAGGTTGGCCTGCGTTGCGTCGTACAGCGTCTCGGCCTCGCCATCGGCGGTCACACGCAGCAGCTGGCCGCTCGGGCCCGTCGCGAGGATCAGCCCGCCGTCGCCCGGCAGGCTCACGACGTCCCACACGTACCGCACGTCCTCGGGCAGGTCGACCGTCGACGCCGCCTCGCCCTGCGCATCGAGCGTCAGCAGCTGCGCGGGTTCGCCGCTGACGCCGACGAGCAGCTGGCCGTCGTGCGTTCCGAGGGCGAACGCCTGCCCGCCGTCGACGGTCGCGAACTCCGTGAGCTCGCCGTCGGCGTAAGCCATCACGGCTGGCTCTGGCCCGACGGCCAGGTACACCGTGTCGCCCAGCATCGCCGCGTCGTGCACGACGGTCACGGTCTCAGGCATCTCGGCCAGCGCTTCGACCTCGCGGGCCAGCTTGATGTCGCCGAGATTGGTGACGACGACGCCCTCGGCCACGCCGGGCTCGAAGTCGGCCTCGTTGGTGTGCTGCCAGCGTTGCGGCTTGACGCCGTGGGCGGCGGGGATGACGAGCGAGGCGATCAGGGCGGCCGCGATGGGCAGCGGCTTGGCGATAGAGGGCATGCGGGGGGTCTCGGGATTAGTTGTCACGCATCGGGTCGCGGACGGTGAGCATGACGCGCATCTCGCCCTGGGGGACGTCGTCCAGCGACACCCGCTGCGTGGTCGTCTCGGGGTAAGGCACGGCGTCGGTCTGGCTGTTGACGCTCATCATCGCCAGCCGGCTCGACGGCAGGTCCGGCAGCGCGGTGCGGCCGATCGCGACGCTCTCGCGCTGCGGCCAGATGGTCGAGACGTACAGCGCATCATCGGGCAGCTCGGACATCTCACGGAGCACCTCGGTCAGCTCGTCCACGTCGGTCGCGAGGTAGCGGTACGGGTGGAACATCTGATCGCGGAACATGTAGCTGGACAGGCCGCTCACCATGATCTCGGCGTCGCCATCGCCCGTGTCCTCGGGGACGACGATCGGCTGAGTCACCGTTTGGCGCTGCCCGTCGGCCAGGATGAGCTCGGTCGTCAGCGTCACGGTCTGGCCCGGCGCGGCGACGGCTCGGTCGAGGCGGGCGCCCATCACGCGGGCCAGCTTGAGCTCGGGCACGACGCGGATGTCCAGGTCCGCTCCCTCGAACGTCAGCCGCTCGAACGGGTTGTCCAGCATCGGCGCGACCAACGGCAGCACGGCCGACACCACCGACCCGGCGCTGCCGTCGGGGGCGACGGTCCGCACCGGGATTGTGCGGTCGCCGGCGAAGCGCAGCTCGCCCTCGAGGTAGAGCGTCGAATCCAGCGGCGGCTGCTGATGGGTCATCATGCTCTGCATGCCGAGGATCGCGACGATGATCGGCGTGAGCGTGGGGTGGTGCACGACGTCGTAGTCGAAGTTCGCGTCGTCCTGGCCGGGCATCGCGCTGGTGACCGTCATCGGCGAGGTGGCGAAGGCGATCTCGTCGGTCGCGGTGACCGCCGCGTTCTCGTCGCGGAGCATCGTCCCGGCCGTCTGCATCGGGGTCGCCATGCGGAAGCTGACCACGCTGCGGGGCACGACGAAATGCACGTAGCCGGTCGCGACCGGCAGGGCCGTGGGGCCGACGCCCATCATGCTGTGCCCGAAGCCGAGCACGCGCCCGTCGGGCAGGACGTCGGTCACCGTGCCGTGGCCGGCGAGCATCATGTCGCCGAAGGACAGCGGCACGGACAGGACCGAGCCCGGCTGAAGCTGGGTGTCGGCGTCGACGTCGCGCGGCGCGTCGGCGAGCGCCGACGTAGCGGCCGTGGCCGTCGCGCGCAGGCCCGTGCCGGCGAGCACTGGCGCAAGCAGATCGGCCGTCTCGCCCAGCGGCAGCGCGACGCCCAGCGGCACGGCGCCCTGGGTTGCGGCGGCGTCGCTCGGTGTCGGCGCCGATCGCTGGCCCTGCTTCCACGGCGAGGTCAGGCGGGCGATCGCGTCCAGCCGGGCGCTGGGCGCACTGCCCGTCGCGGCGACGCCGGCGCTGAGCTGATCGATCATCGCGGCCGCCGCGCCGCCGCCACGCGCCGCGCGGGCTTGGCCGGCCTCGGCGTCATTGCTCATGCGGTCCGCGACGCCACGCATGTACTCGATCGGCTGCACGCCGGCGAGCATGCCATAGGTATCGGGGTACACGAACGCGAACGCCCCGATGAGTAGCCCGTTCTCGCCGACCTTGCGTTCCGACTCCGGCAGGTCGTCGGGCCACAGGTAGATCGGCGAGCCCGACATGCCTTGGGCGCCCGAGCTCTCCTTGAGCCGGGGGTCGGAGCTGCGGATCCAGATCGTGCTCATCCCCGGCGCCTGCCCGGGCAGGACGGTGGCTATCTCGATCGGGAACGATTCGATCTCGGTGCCGCGGAAGATGGTCCTGCCATAGCCGGTCATGCCGGGGTGGACGTCGGCCAGGGGCATGATGGGCTGGGCGACCTCGGGCGTCGCGATCCAGGAGGCCTGCGCCTCGGCGGCCCCGGGTTCTTGAGCCGGAACCGAGCCGATGCAGGCGGCACAGACCGCCGCCGTGGCGGCCATGACGAGACTTGTTTTCGGCATCGTGAGCGACTCTATCGGTGGTGGAAATCTTTGACAAGGCGACCGGCCGCCTCGATACTCTGCGTGGCTGCAAGGCCGCAACCATCTCTCCCGGATCGATGTCTACGACCGACACCCTCGAACAGATCCTCGCCTACCGGTTCAGCAAACCGGACTTGCTGCGCGAGGCGCTGACGCACGCGTCGTCCGCCGACGATCGTCTTACGTCCAACGAGCGGATGGAGTTCCTGGGCGACGCGATCCTCGGCTACGTCGTCTGCGAGGCCCTCTTCGAGCGGTTCCCCGACCTGCACGAGGGCGACCTGACCAAGATCAAGAGCGCCGTCGTCAGCCGCCGGGCCTGCGCGGCCGTCAGCCGGCAGATCGGGCTGGTCGAGCAGATGCACCTGGGCAAGGGCATGGCCGAGGCCTCGGACGTCCCCGCCAGCGTCGCCGCCGCCGTGCTCGAATCCCTCATCGCCGCGATCTACCTGGACGGCGGGATGGACCCGGCCCGCTCGTTCATCCTCGCCCACATGGGCGGGCTCATCGACGAGGCCGCTGACTCGGCCCATCAGCACAACTTCAAGTCCCTCCTGCAGCAGCACGCCCAGCGCACGTTGCCGACCACGCCCAGGTACGTCTTGCTCGATGAGAAGGGCCCGGACCACTGCAAGGCCTTCGAGGTCGCCGCCGAGGTCGACGGCCGCCGCTTCTCTTCGGCCTGGGCCAACTCCAAGAAGGAAGCCGAGCAGAAGGCCGCCATGCAGGCGCTCGTCGAACTCGGCATCGCCGAGCTGGATGACGCGGGCACGCTGCTCATCCGCGAAGAGGTCGGGTAGACCTGAAAGGGTTAAGTGATGAGTGGGTGGTGATGAGTGACCCAGAAGCTGACTTGAATCACTCATCATTAATCACTGCTCACTTACAGCTCGCGTGCAGCGTCCAGCACCTCCTCCGCGTGGCCAGGCACCTTCACCTTGTCCCAGCGCTTCGCCACCTTGCCCGCGGCGTCGATCAGGTAGGTCGTCCGCACGACGCCCATGTACTTCTTGCCGTACATGGACTTCTCGGCCCACACGCCGTACTTGTCGCTGATCTTCGCGTCGTGGTCGGCCAGCAGCGGGAAGTTCAGCCCGTGCTTGTCGGCGAACTTGGCCTTGCTCTTCTCGTCCTGCGGGCTGACGCCGAAGACGGCGACGCCGGCCTTCTTGAAGTCGGCCGTGAGGTCGCGGAACTGGCAGGCCTCCTTGGTGCAGCCGGGGGTGTCGTCCTTGGGGTAGAAGTAGACGACGACGGGCTTGCCCTTCTGGTCGCTGAGTTTGTGCTTGGTGCCGGCCTGGTCGGCCAGGGTGAAGGCGGGGGCTTTCTTGCTCGGATCGATCAGGTCTGCCATCGTGAAGGGCTCCGCTGTGGCTCACGTAAGCTGATTCGGCCGGTTGGCCGATAGGTGCAACACTAGCCCCGAAAACCCCGAGCGTCCTCCATGCCCATCCAGCGTTCCGCCGACTTCATCACCGTCCAGCAGCACATCGCCATGCAGCAGGAGAAGTACCGCCCGGGCTCCTCCGGCGAGTTCTCCTGGCTGCTGTCGGCGATCACCCTGGCGACCAAGATCATCTCCTCCCAGGTTCGGTCCGCCGGCCTCATCGACGTCTGGGGCGAAGAGGGCTCGACCAACGTGCAGGGCGAGAAGGTCCAGAAGCTCGACCTGATGGCCAACGAGACCCTCAAGAAGACCCTCGGCTACCGCAACACCGTCGGCATCATCGCCTCCGAGGAGGACGACGCCCCCAAGGTGCTCAAAGAGGTCGACAAGAACCAGGGCCGATACATCGTCATGTTCGACCCCCTCGACGGGTCGTCCAACATCGACGTCAATGTCTCGGTCGGCACCATCTTCACCGTCTGGAAGAACCCCCCCGAGATCGAGGACACCCAAGAGTCCGTCTTGCAGCCCGGCTCGGCGCAGGTCGCCGCTGGGTACGTCGTCTACGGCTCGTCGACCGTGCTGGTCTACACCACCGGGCAGGGCGTGCACATGTTCACGCTCGACCCCGACTACGGCGCGTTCCTGCTGGTCAAAGAGAACATCACGATCCCCGACCACCTCTCGCAGTACTCCTGCAACGAGGCCTATTACCACACCTTCCCGTCGACCTACCAGCGCTATCTCGCCTGGGCCAAGACCGAGGGCGAGTACTCCTCGCGGTACGTCGGGTCGCTGGTCGCCGACTTCCACCGCATCCTGCTCAAGGGCGGGGTCTACCTCTACCCCCCGACCGAGAAGAACGCCGAGGGCAAGCTGCGGCTGATGTACGAGTGCAACCCGTTGGCGATGATCGCCGAGCAGGCCGGCGGCAAGGCCTCCACCGGCCACGGCCGCGTCATGGACGCCGTCCCCCACGACGTGCACGACCGCACGCCGCTGATCATCGGTTCGACGAAAAACGTCGACGAGGTGCTCCGCTTCGTCCAGCCGGACTGAATCCCGCATTTCTGCGCCGCGCCGCCCGCCGCGTCGCCACGCTGCGACATCGCGTCGCTTAAAGTATGGAGATTCACCTCGCGGAGACCCCCGTGCTCGCCCACGCCCTCCAACGCCTGATCAACGACGAACGCACCTCGGC
>JBCCZA010000202.1:0-5644 GCA_039188455.1 Planctomycetota bacterium | reverse complement strand
GATCATCGACCTCGCGCGCGAGGCGGGGACGGCCGAGTTCACCGCGTCGGTCCTGCTGAACACGACGATCACGACCGTCATGGTGGTGCTGACGATCCCGCTGTGGGCGCGGTTTATCGATCGCGTGCACATCTTCGAGTTCCGCGCGGTGCACGGGGCGTTCTGGGTCGTCGCGCAGCTGGGCAACTACCTGGCTGTGGCGTACGGCGGGCTGTGGTGGATCGCGGTCCCGCGGGTGATCCAGGGCGTGATGTTCGGCGGGGGGCGGCTGGCGTGGCAGATCGGTCACAACGACTTCGCCGACCGCCGTCTGGCCGGGCACTACATGGGCATCCACCAGACGCTCACCGGCGTGCGCGGGTTCATCGCTCCGTTCATCGGTGTCGGCCTGCTCACCGGGTTCGGCACGGTCGAGGAGGGCGGGTCGGCGTGGTCCGTGCTGGGGCTGACGGGGTTCTCGGGGATCGGTGACTCGGTATTCCTGGTGACGACGGCGCTGGCGCTCGCGGCGTGGCTGGGGTTCTGCGCCGAGGCGATCCGAGTGCGACGGGACGGCCGAGGCGGCAAGGCCGGCCGGTAGACTCCGCCCGTGTCGGTGCTGATGCTGGTTGTCGAGACGCTGCTGCCGCTGGTGGTGCTGGTTGCGTTGGGGGCGGCGCTGCTGCGGTTTGGGTTCATGGCCGACGTGCATCGGCGGTTCCTGGATCGGCTGGTGTATTGGGTGGGGCTGCCGGCGCTGCTGGTGTCAAAGGTGTCGGAGGCGGGGACGATCGACGCGGCGGTGGGGTGGGTGGTGTTGGCGCTGATCGCGGCGACGCTGGTGGCGGCGGGCGGGGCGATGTTGCTGTGGCGGGTGCTGTCCGGGCGGCACGAGTCGCTGGGGGTGATGCTGCAGGGCGCGGCGCGCGGGAACCTGGCGTACGTCGGCCTGCCGGTGGTCGAGCTGGCCGGTGCGGGGGATCGTGCGGTGACCATCGCGGCGATCGCGATCGCGCCGTCGGTCATCCTCTACAACCTCGTCGCCGTCGCGGGGCTGTCGTGGGGCAAGTCGGCGGCGACGCTCACCGGCGGGGCGTTGCTGCGGCAGGCGGGGCGCACGATCGCCACCAACCCGATCGTCCTGGCCTGCGTGCTCGGGGTGGCGCTGGCCGTGAGCCCGCTTCGGCTGCCCCGCGTGGTGCTCGACAGCCTCGATCTGATCGGCCTGCCCGCCGGGCCGCTGGCGCTGGTCAGCCTCGGCGGGGCGCTGATCGTCTATCGCGTCCGCGGGCATCTCGTCGAGGCCTCGGCCGTCGCCGCGCTCAAGCTGGCCGTCTGCCCCGCCGTCGCGCTCGGGCTGGCGCTGCTGCTCGGGCTCGACGGCGAGCAGGCGTTCGTGCTGCTCGTCCTCGCCGCCGCGCCCACCGCCGTCGCCAGCTACGTTCTTGTCACCCAGGTCGGCGGCGACGAGGGGCTCGCTGCCTCGATCATCGCCCTGACGACCCTCGGCTCGGTCGTCTCCCTCGGCGCCGCCATCGCCATCGCCGGCGCATTCGCCTCTTGATATCCATCGGATCACGCCATGCAACTCTCCCTCGACGGCACACGCTTCCTCTTCGACGGCCGGCTCACCTATCACGACAACGCCGACACGCACGCCGATGCGCGTGGCCTGCTGATGAACGCCCGCTTCATCCAGGGCGTCTTCGACGACGCGGCCGACCCGGCGCGCTTCGCCCGCTTCGGCCACGGCTCGTACGACCCGGATGCGCAGACCGACCGCCTCATCGCCGCCTTGCCCGAGTGGCACGCCCACGGCTTGCGGGCCTTCACCGTCGGCTTCCAGGGCGGCGGTCCCTGCTTCACGACCGCCAACCCCACCATCGACAACAACCCCTTCGGCCGACGCGGTGCCACGATCGACCCGGCGTACGCGTCCCGCATGGACCGGCTGATCCGCGCCGCCGACGCCGCGGGGATGGCCGTGATCGTCTCGTTCCTCTACGGCGATCAGACCTTGCGTCTCGAGGATGATCGCGCCGTCGAGCGCGCCGTAGTCACCGCCTCGCGCTTCCTGCGCGACGGCGGTTACACCAACTGCCTCATCGAGATCGCCAACGAGCACGACGTGAGCCCGTTCCGCGAGCGACCCATTGTGTTCCAGCCCTACGGCGTGGCCCACCTCATCCGCGTCGCGCAGCGCGAGTCCGGCGGCGTTCCCGTTGGCTGCTCGGGTGTCGGTGGATCGATCCGTCAGCCCATCGTCGAAGCGTCCGATGTCGTGCTGGTTCACGGCAACGGCCTGTCGCGCCAGCATTTCCTCAACCTCCTCCGCCAGACCCGCGCTTGGGCACCCGATCGGCCGCTCGTCTGCAACGAGGATTCCCCTGCCGTGAGCAACCTGCCCGTCGCCGTGCGCGAGGGTGTCTCGTGGGGGTACTACAACAACTGGACCAAGCAGGAGCCGCCGACCGACTACGCCATCAGGCCCGGCCACGACCGCTACTTCGCCTGGCGTATGGCCGATGCGCTCGGCTATCGCCCCGACGCCATCGCCGATGACGAGCAGTTCTTCCTCTACGGCCTCGGCGAACACGAGGCCGCGCCGAACATGCGGAATCTCGATCAGCCAACGCGCTGGCCGGGGCTGGCGTGCCTGTACCCCGAGCGCGTCGACCGCGTCGAGTTCCTGCGCGACGGCCGGCCCGTCGAGACTTGCTACGACGACCCGTTCGCCATCGGCTGGCGGTCCAACTGGCTGCATCACGGCCGCCCCGCCGAGCCCGGCACGCACCGCTGGGAGGCGATCGCTCACCTGATCGACGGCACGACGGTCACCCGCTCAGCCGACGTCGAGCTAGGCTGACGCGACCTATTGACGAGGACCTTGCCATGCCCCAGATCGGTCGAGTTTGTGTTCCTGCCATCGTCGCCGCGTACGTGATGTGCCTTGCCGTCGCGGCTTGGGCGCAATCGCCGGATGTCGATGACCCATTGGAGCGCCGGGTCGACGAGATCGCGCGGCAGATCGACGCCGTCCGCGCCGACGCGTCGATTTATGCGCCGGCGTTTCTTGAGGCCGTGCCGCTCTTGCGCATCAACGCGTTGTATGCGGCGATGCGGGCGCAGGGCGGTGACGTCGTGGACGTCGCGCCGACGGGTCGTGAGTCGCCTTGGGCCGGGCAGTTTCGCTTCCGATACGCCAAGGGGCTCGAGAACGACGTGACGCTGACGGTCGCGGCGGAAGCGCCGCACCGGGTGGTCGGCCTGTGGTTCGGCCCGCTGCGCCCGACCGTCGACTCCTTCGGCGAAATCGTCGACAAGCTCAAGGCCCTGCCCGGTCAGACCAACTTCATGGCGGCCGAGCTCGTCGGCGATGAGCCGCCGCGCGTCGTCGCGAGCTATCAGCCCAACCGGCCGCTGGCGATCGGCTCGACGTTCAAGCTCTACGTCCTGGCCGCCCTGCAAGCCGACGAGACGCCGTGGGAGCAGGTCGTCTACCTCCGCGAGGACAATCGCTCGCTCCCGTCGGGCGTGCTGCAGGACTGGCCGGCCGACACGCCGATGACCGTGTTCGGGCTGGCGGGCGCGATGATCAGCATCTCGGACAACACCGCGACCGACGCCCTGATCCACCACGTCGGCCGCGACCGGCTCGCCGAGCTGCTGCCGACCTTCGGCAACGAGCACGCCGAGCGCAGCACGCCGTTTCTCACGACGTACGAGCTGTTCAAGCTGCGCGCCGACCCGGCGCTCGCCGAGCGGTATCGCGCCGCCGACGCCGCCGGCCGCGCCGCGTTGCTGGAAGGTACCGTCGCCGACATGCCGCGCGATCGCGTGCACCCGCCGATGGACAGGCCGCGCGACATCGGTCAGATCGAGTGGTTCGCGTCGGCCGCCGATCTCGTACGCCTGGTCGACTGGCTGGAGAACCACGGCGACGCGACGACGCAAGGCGTCATGGCGATCAACCCCGGCCTGCCGTTCGGCGATCGGTTCGCCCGCGTTGGCTACAAAGGCGGCAGCGAGGCCGGCGTGCTGAACCTCACGTGGCTGCTCGAGACGCAGAGCGGCCGGGTCTACGCGTTGACGATGGGTTGGAACGACGCCGAACGGGTGCTGGACGACGACCGGCTGATCGAGCTCGCCCACGCCGCCGCCGGGCTCGTCGCCGACGCGCCCTAGATCGTTTTCTGGATGGTCGTATCGGGCGCCACACCTTGCTCGCGAAGTGGGTGGCTAGCTTCTCGAAGCGTATTTTGAAGATTCAATGATTTTGCTTATTAAAATTGTATCATCAAGATCAGAACAAGGATTTTGATGATAGCGCACAAATAAGCTTCGGCTTGGCGGCAGCATGCTATATGTAATCACGTAGCATGCGAAAGCTTGAAAAAGTTTGACATATCACATGATTAGTTATAAAAATCAGTGAATGCTGTCCAGAGAGTGTATGCGTTAAAAGCATATTTGTGGCTTATAAAAATAGGAAAAAGCGATGCTTGTCATGGGAGATATTACGATGGCCATTGCAGGAACAGTCGCTGCTGCTCTTGCCGCGAATCCGGCTATGGCTCAGGACAACACAAACGAAGCAGAGCCAATCGCTGCAGATTTAGACAGGCCGGTTGCCGAAATGCAGGTCGCGCAACAAGACAGCACGCCGGTATCGAATATTCCGCCAACGCGCTTGCAGTTTCAGTACGATCCAGGCCTGATACAGGAAAAAGCAGCGCAAGATAAATTTTTGCGCATTCCAACGGCGCCTAAGCCCATTAGTTACGTCTATTTCAATCACCTTAAGAAGAAGGCGGCCGAAAACAACCAAGCCGGTATTTATGTTGGAGTGGTTGAAGACCGCACGGAAAACGTGCCAAGCCAGCATTTTCGAGATATTCACAAGCGTGCTACGCAATTGCTGATGGGCAACGAAGCGCTCCGCGAGCAAGGATTTGACGAGGTTGTGGGCGCTGGTGACAAGGGGTTGTCGGAACTATACGGTGCGCACGTATCCGGGATTTTTTCCATTCAGTACAGTGAAGGCGATGTGCGAAAGCATCTTGTGGATGATGAAATGATTGGCACGGACACGCCAACTATCATAGATGTGCCTGTTGAGGTGGGCGATATCATTTTAGTTATCAATGATCATGTCATGGCATTTGAAAAAGACGGTACTTTCATTGAATCTCTTGCGGAATTCCAAGTCTGGCTGACCGAAGAGATAGAAGAAGGGCGCCATTTATACGCGCTTGACGAATATATGGAGCACAAAGATGCAATACTTTTGGCGCAGCAAGAACGCGCGGCGAGCTTGGGTGCGTCTATAACAAGACCTTAGGTTCTGTTTGACGGCTCTTTTGTTTGGCGCATGATTGGTCTTGCGATGCTCGATCGGCAAGCCTTTCGCCGCCGCAGCACTGTCGCGCGGTGCATCGGCTGGCTCAGGTGCTGCCGACGTATCGCCACCCGATTCGAGAGACTCGCCATCATCCCGAGATACCTCAGGATGATGCAGGAGCCGTCAAACAGAACCTAAGGCGTGTCGCCGGCACGCCGAGCGACAAGCAACGTGACGTCGTCGTCGCTCGGCCGGCCTTGGCTCAACGCTTCCCAGCGTTGGCGAAGCGACGCGGTCAGCGCCACCGCGTCCGCCGGGCTGGGG
>JBCCZA010000201.1:0-5667 GCA_039188455.1 Planctomycetota bacterium | reverse complement strand
GGCCGGCCCCGAGCCGTTCGGCCGCGTGGCCGGGCCACGTAATCCGCGATCTCCGCCAGCCACACGCCCCCGACGTGCAGCGTCGTCCACAGCGTCTGCCCCAGGCTCAGCCGGGACCGGCACGCCATCCGCCACAGCCGCCGCGGCCGCAGGTGGAACCACAGCTCGACCAGCTTCACCGCCGCGAACACCTCCCACGGCCGCATCCGGTCGGTCGCCAGCACCTGATGCCGATAGTCCCACCGCGCCTGGTCCGGCTCGACCACCGCCCGGTCGGCCTGGGCCATCGCGTACGGCGTCCAGCTGTGCGGTGTGACGTACATCGCGTTGAGGAAGTCCCCGTCGTACGCCGCGAGCACGCGCCCCGCCCGGGCGAAGTCGCGCCAGCGCTCGCCGCCGAGCCCGGTGATGTAGCCGATCACGGAATAGATGCGGTGCTCGCGCAGCAGCTGGCAGGCGTGGAAGTCGACCCGGCCGTTGCTCTTCTTGCGCACCTCGCGGAGGACGACGTCGTCCGTGGACTCGATGCCCATCAACACGTAGAGAATGCCCGCCCGGCGATACAGGTGCATGATGTCGGCGTCGCGCACGAGATCGGTCGCGCGGATGGTCGCGAAGAAGTGCACGTCCAGCTTGCGTTCGATGATCCGCTCGAGCAGGTCACGCCAGACGTGCTTGAGCGTCGTCGGGTTCTCGTCGGCCAGGGTGATGAAGCGCACGCCGTGCTCGCGGTGCAGCCGCTCGATCTCGTCGACGAGCTTCGCCGGGTCGCGGTGCCGCCAGCGGACCCAGAAGCCGTGCTGTCCGCAGTACGTGCAGGCGTGCGGGCAGCCGCGGGAGAACTGGATGATCGCCGCCCGCCCGAGCCCGAAGCAGCGGTAGAGCCGCCAGTCCTCGATCAATTCCCAGCCGATGCGGTAGTCGTCGAGGTGTTGGATCGGCGGCCGGTCGGCGTTGCGCACGACCTCTCCGAGCCCATCGCGAAACGTCGTCCCCGCGACGCCGAGCAGCGGCAGGTCGTCGGCGTCGGCGCCGTGATCGGCGAACGCGTCCGCCAGTGCGACAGCCGTGGCCTCGCCCTCGCCCCGCACGACGACGTCGACGCAGGGGTGCTCGTGCAGCACGCGCTCGTCGTGATACGTCGGCCAGACCCCGCCGTACACCGTCACGACGCCTGGCAGCGCGGCCTTGATCGCGGCGACCACCCGCATGCAGATCGGGTGGGCCGGCGTGGAGCCCGCGTGGCCAATCATGACTACCCCAGCCCCGACCTCGCGTGCCCGCGTGACGATCGCCGCGTCGTCGAGGTGGCGTGCCTCGGCGTCGACCAGCGTGACCCGGTGCCCCGCGTCGAGCAACGCCCCGCCGACGCACAAAAGACCCAAGGGAGTCTGGTGCCCCACCCCGATGTTGGACGTGATCGTCTGGTACGGCGGATTGACCAGCAGGACGTTCAACGGTCGGCGATGGGGTGCCATGACTCCCTCGGATCTGCCCGGAAGGGCCGTTCGAGGATCGGATTTCAATCAAACAGTTATTTCTGTTTGAACTGAAATTAGTGTATCAAATGACGCAGCCGGCACAACCACGCCCCTCGGTTTTTTCGACCCGATCGTCTCTCTCGAATCATCACCCCCCGCCGCACCGTCGGCGCACGAAAAAGCCCCGCTCGCCGAACGGCCGCGGGGCTTTTGTGAGAAGTGGCCAGACCCGGACTTGAACCGGGGACACCAGCATTTTCAATGCTGTGCTCTACCAACTGAGCTATCTGGCCCAGGGCTCCGACCGTAGCGGAGCGAGCCCCAAAGGCTATCGCCACGCCCTGCCGTGTCAAGGCGTACGATGCGGCCATGCGTGCCGGGTCGCTCATCTCCCCCGCCATGGTGCTCTCGGCGTATCGGGCCGGGGCCTTCCCCATGGCCGACGATCGCCACGGCCGGATCGGCTGGTTCTCGCCCGACCCGCGCGCGTTGCTGCCGCTGGACGACCGCTTCCGCGTCCGCCGATCGCTGGCCAAGCGCGTCCGCAACGCTGGCTACCGGGTGACCTTCGACCACTGCTTCGCCGACGTCATCCACGCCTGCGCGATCGGCCCTCGCCCCGACAACGGCGGGACGTGGATCAGCCGCGACATCGAGGCCGTATACCTCGAGCTGCACCACGCCGGCTACGCCCACTCGGTCGAGGCGTGGCTGGGCGACCAGCTCGTCGGCGGGCTCTACGGCGTGGCGATCGGCGGCGCGTTCTTCGGCGAGTCGATGTTCAGTCGCCGGCCAGACGCGTCGCAGGTCTGCCTGGTCCGGCTGGTCGAGCACCTGCGCGGCTGCGGCTTTACCCTGCTCGACACGCAGTTCGTCAACCCCCACCTGGAGCAGTTCGGCGTCGTCGAGACGCCGCGCGACGCCTATCTCGCACAGCTCAACGATGCGCTCAGCGCGTCGCCCGGCGAACCGTCCGCCTGGCGGCCCGCTTGAACAGCCACAGCTTGAACATCCAGCCGGCCAGCCGCCGCAGGCCGATCGCCTTGCGGATCCGACCGATCACGGGATGACCAGCTCTTCGCCGACGAGCAGGCGGGTCGGGCTCACGCCGGGGTTGGCCTCGAGGATCTCTTCCCACCGGGCGGCGGTGCCGTAATACCGCTCGGAGATCTGGGAGAGCGTGTCGCCGGGGGCGATGGTGTGGGTCGAGCCGCCGCCGAGCGGGGCGCCGCCGGTCGGGGCCGCGGCGGCAGGCGAGGGGCCCTCGGCGGGGATGAGGATCACCTCGCCGACGATCAGGCGGTTGGGGTCGATGCCGGGGTTAACGGCGACGATCTCGTCCCAGCGGCGCGAGGTGCCGAGGTACGTCTGCGAGAGCTGCGAGAGCGTGTCGCCGCGGGCGATGGTGTGGGACCGGGTGGCCGGGGCGGGGGGCGGAGCCGGCGTTGGTGCGGTTGGTGGCCCGATGACGGCCGGCGCGGGCGAGGGCGCCGGGTCGCCCATGGTCAGGACGGTCGGCTCGCGCTCCTCGACGACGACGTCGGCCGTGGCGGTCTCCTCAAACGTCAGCGGGGCCGTGACCGTCTCGCGCTGCGTGGCGATCGCGTACGCCGGCTCGCTGGGCTGATCGAGGGAGGATCGGCGGGCGGTCTCGGTCGGCTCGTTGGTCTTGCAGCCGACAAAGGCCAGGCCGGCGACGAGGGCCAGGGCAACGCCGGCGTGCCACGCGTAACGGTGAGGTGAGTCGCTCATCGCCATGTTGTACGACGCGGCCGCGCACGGGGCAAAGCCGCTCGCCCGCCACTCGTCCGCCGCCCGACCTGTCGTTTGCGTGCCCCGCCCCCGCCCGCCACGATGCCCCCATGCGGCTCACTGACCAGACCTACGTCCCCGGCCCCGTCGGCGGCCTGGCCACCTCCGTCGACCTCGCCGAGGCCCCCGGCGCCGACCCCACGCCCCTGCCCACCGTCATCTGCACCCACGGCCTCTCCGGCAACCGCCTCGGCCGGTCCTACCACCTCGTGGAGTTCGCCCGCCGCCTCAACCAGCGCGGCATCCACTGCGTCCGCTTCGACCAGTCCGGCTGCGGCGAGTCGGCCGGCGAGTTCGTCGACCACACCGTCCCCCGCATGGTCGACGACCTCGCGGCCATTCGGTCGTGGGCCGAGAGCCAGCCGTGGTGCGACCCCGCCGCGATCGGGCTCGTCGGCGTCAGCATGGGCTCGCTGCCCGTCATCGCGTCCGACGCCGCCAAGCCGGTCGGCGCCATCGCCCTCTGGGCCCCCGTCTACGACATGCCCCGCGTCTTCAGCCACACCGCCAAGACCGGCCTCAAGGCCCTCTTCGAGCACCAGGGCTGGGTGCCCTATCGCGGCCTGCGCATCGGCGGCGGCTTCATCGCCTCCCTCGACGCCGTCGACACCCCCGCCCGCCTCGCCGACTCGTCGTCGCCGATCACCGTCTTCCACAACGAAGACGACGAGGTCGTCGCCGTGCAGGAGAGCCGCGACCTCCACGCGCGCTGCGTCGACCTCGCCAGGCCGTGCGATTTGCGGCTGTCGCCGGTCGGCGGGCACGACTTTGTTGAGTACCCCGATCGGCAGAAGCTGCTCACCGAGTCGATCGCGTTCTTCTGCAGCGAGTTCAAGTGAGGCGACGTCTAATCGTCATGCCAATGCTTTGCTTGCCACGGTTCCATCCTTCGTCGTCTTCACCTCGTAGCCAGCGTCGATGAGACGCTGACGGATCGCGTCCGCGTCGTCGAAGCGCTTGTCGGCCCGGGCGGCGTCGAGTTCGGCGGCGAGGGCGTCGGCGTCGAAGGCGTCGCTGGATTCGGTGGACGCTTCGCCGATCACGTCGAGCACGGCGTCGAAGGTGGCGAGGACGCCGAGGCGGGTGGCGTTGTCGTCGTCGGGTTGGCCGTGCTGGCCGGCGAGATACTCGAAGGCGACGCCGATCGCGCCGGCCGTGTTGAGGTCGTCGGCCAAGGCCTCGGCGAATCGCCGCGTTGCGGGATGCTCCAAGCCGATCGGCTCGACCTCGCCCGCGTCGTTCCCGCCCCACGCGGCCCACGCGTCGCGGAGCTTCTTCACCGCCCCGCCCGAGTCGAGCAGCGATTGCTTGGTGAAGTTCATGGTCGAGCGGTACTTGGCCTTGAGCAGCTCGAACCGCAGCACCGCAGGATCGACCGGCCGGCCCGTGACCTTGCCGCTTAGCACGTCGCGGACCGTATAAAAATTGCCGAGCGACTTGCTCATCTTGTCGCCCTCGACCATCAGGTGGCGCGAGTGCATCCAGAAGGTCGCGAACGACTCGGTGCCGTTGGCCCCGCAGGACTGGGCGATCTCGCACTCGTGGTGGGGGAAGATGTTGTCCTCGCCGCCGGTGTGGATGTCGATCGTCTGCTTGTCGTGAACCGCGCAGGCCATCGCCGAGCACTCGATGTGCCAGCCGGGGTACCCCGGGCCCCACGGCGAGTCCCACTTCATGATGTGGCTGGCGTCGGGCTTGAACAGCAGGAAGTCGGCCGGGTGACGCTTGATGTGCTGGTTCTTGGCCTGCACGCGGCCGCCTGCCCCGCCTTTGAGCTGGTCGATGGTGTTGCCCGACAGGCGGCCGTACTCGGGGAACGACTCGACGCTGTAGTAGACCGCGCCGCCGCCCTCTTCCGAGTCGGCGACGTAAGCGTGGCCGGACGCGATCAGCCGTTCGATCATCGGCACCATCGCGTTGACGACGTACTCGGTCGCGCGGGGGCGGTGCTTCTCGGGGTCGTCCGCGACCTTCAGCCGGAGCGCCCGGGCGTCCTCGAGAAAGGCGTCGATGTAGTACGCGGCGACCTGATAGGGGTCCGACGGATCGTCGATGACCGCCGCGTGAGCGTCGCCCGACTTCTTCGCGGCGGCCAGCCGCTGGGCGGCGACCTCCATCTTGTCCTCGCCCCCACCGTCGGCGACTGAGTCATCGGTCATGTGGCCGACGTCGGTGAGGTTCATCACTTGCGTGACGCGGTAACCGAGCAGCTCGAGCGTGCGACGCAGGATGTCGGCGAAGACGAACGTCTTGAAGTTGCCGATGTGCGCGAAGTCGTAGACCGTCGGGCCGCAGTTGTACATCGACACCGGCCGCACGCCGTCGGCCCCCGCGGGCTCGAGGGGCTCGAACGGCTCCTGACGGTTGGTCAGCG
>JBCCZA010000200.1:0-5672 GCA_039188455.1 Planctomycetota bacterium | reverse complement strand
TCGGCGGTGTCGGTCGGGGTGAACTCGAGTTCCTCGAGGCACTGCTCCATCGCGGCCAGGCGCTCGGCCAACGCGGCGTCGGCCTGCGAGCGGGCGTCGGCGAGGTCACGCAGGGCGGCGGCCCAGTCGTCGTCGGTGGGCGACGCGATGCCCGGCTCGGCGGTCGTGGCGGCCGTCGCATCGGCGAGGGCGACGACACGCTCGACCAGCGCCTGCTGGTTGGCGTCGACCGACTCACTCAACCGGGCCAGTCTCGCGTCGAGCTGCGTCAGCACGGCGGGCAATTCGGCCTGGGCTCGCACGGCCTGCTCGACGCCGTCGATCCGCTCAAGCAGCGTGGCCATCGCCAGCCCATTGCCCGCGGGGGTGTCGCTCCCGGCCAGCGTGTCGAGACGCTCGACGAGCGCCGCCAGCACGGCCGGGTCGGCTCCCGGCGCAGCCGGTGCGGCCAGCGCCTCGCGCAGCTGCTCGGCGACCTGCTCGGTCGTCGGCAGGGCCTGCAGGTCGTTGCGGATGGCGACCAGACGCTCGGCCACGCGACGCAGGGCGGCGGCGTCCGGCGAACCCGCGGCGACGGCCTCGGCCAGCCCGTCGACCGTCGGCTGGGCATCCAGCGCCGCGATCACGCGATCCAACCGCTCGGCGACCTGAGCGTCAACATGCGGCTTGATGGTCGCGACTTCGGCGAACAGGCGGTCGACGTCGGCCTGGGCAAGGGTCGGGTTGTCGGCGTCGGGCTCGCTGGCCTCGACGCGGACGTCGGCGAGCAGGGCCTCGAGCCGGGTCGGCTGCTCGGCCAGCGCGAGCTCGATCGCCTCGAGGCGTTCCACCAGGCCGTCGGGCTTGGCGAGCCGGTCAAGCGACTGGCCCAGCACGCGGGCCTGGGCCCGGCCGACCTCGGCGGCGGCGTCGCGCATCGCCTGGCTCATCGCCTCGACCGTCGGCAGCCCACGCAGCTCGGCCACCACGCCCTCGCGGGTGGCGAGCGCCACACGCTCCGCGATCTCGTCGGCCGTCGGCTGGGCCTCGATGCGGGTGAGCAGGGTGTCGAGGCGCTCGTCGCGGGCGCCCTGGGCATCGGCCAGCTCGGCGGCCAGCTCGGTCATCGAGGCGTGGGCGGCGGCGGCCTGCTCACGCAGCTCGGTCAGCGCGGCCACGGCCGGGCTCAGCCGGGTGTCGGCGGTGTCGAGCCGGGCGGCGATCGCGTCGAGCCGTTCGCGGCCGGCCTCGATCTCGGCCAGCCGGTCGGTCAGCGTGTCGAACATCGCGGTCAGCGTCGCCGGCTGCTCAGCCAGGGCCGACTCGATGCGGGCCAGGGCTGCGTCGGTCGATGCGTTAGCGTCGTCGGGCCGGTCGAGCTCGGCGATCAACGCCGCCAGCCGTGCCTCGCGCTGCCGATCCTGCTGGATATCCCACGCCTGGAACCCGGCGACGCCCAGCATCGCGACCACGGCCGCGGCCACGGCAACCTTGCCCCACGGCCGGCCGGCGCCCGGCACGTCCATCGACGGGAAGTCGAGCAGCTCAGCACGCTCGCGGCCCTCGGTGTCGACGCTCGACGCGACCAGCAGCGTGTTGCCGAGCTGGATGACGTCGCCGGCGCTGAGGGTGACCTCTTTCTCGAGGCGGCGATGGTTGTGGAAGGTGCCGTGGCGGGAGTCGTTGTCGATGAGCCGCCATGCCTCGCCGTCGCGTTCGAGGCGGGCGTGCACGCGCGACGCCTTGCGGTCGCTGAGCCGCACGAGGTTGCCGCCTCGGCCGAGGGTGATCGGGTCGGTGCCCGTGAGCTCGTAAACGCGTCCCTTGTCCGGTCCGCCCGCGACCACCAGCACAAACATGGGTTACCTCTCGGATGAACCGTCAGATCAGAAACTCACGCAACCGACAGGCCGAAAACGTAACCCCCGCCCCCACCACGGTCAACTGCCGCAGCCGTCACCAACGATCGGCCTGAGCCCCCGCCAACCGCCCCACTAGCCGCCCCACCGCCCCCTCACGGCTGCTTCACCCCCACCACCCACGCCACCCAATCCTCCTCCGCCCCCAGCCGATCCACCGCCACCATCCCGCCCGGCCCCGCTCCCCCGGCCCACACGCTCGCCGACAGCCCCGCGTCGCCCATTGCGTCCGCCACCTCCCGCACGCCCCACAGCCGCCAGTCGTACGCGAACGCGTCGTCGATCCACCGCCCGTCCTCCAGGTCAAAGTGCATCGTGCACGCCACCCGCGACCGCACCGGATCGACCGCCCGCTGCTCCCACACGTAGTCGAACGCCCCGCCGTCGCTCGGCACCACCCGCCGCCGCTGCCGACGCGGCGCCCGCCACGCCCCGCGCCCGCCGTACAGGTCGACCACCACGATCCCCGACCGATCCAAGCACCGCCGCGCGTGCCGCAGGTACCGCACCAGCGCCCGCCGGTCGTGCCACTCGCCGATCGAGAAATTCAGCGCCGCCACCGCGTCCACCCGCGGCCCCACCAGGTCCATCACGTCCGACACGACCACCGGGCAGTCCACCGCCCGCTCGCCGAGCTCATCATCGATCCGCTCGGCCGCCCACGCCGCCGTCGCCTCATCGCGCTCGACGGCCAGCGCCCGATGATCGTCCGACAGCCGCGCCCACGCCTCGGCGATCGCCGCCGTCCCGGCAAAGTCCTCGCGCAGCCGCGTCGGCGGCTCGCCAAGCAGCTCGACGCCGATGTGCTCGATCGCCGTGACCGTCGCCTCGGGCCGCTGCACCGCGCGTTGGTAATGCCACAGCCGATCGCCCAGCGACGCCATCGCCAGATGATCGCAGATGTGCTTGAGGGTGTGTCGCGCCTCAGGCGGCGTAGCGGACCGACCAGCCGTCGTGATCCGTCGCGGGCTGCGCCTCGCCGGTCTGCCCGTCGCCGTGCCCATCGACCGAAGCCGACTCATCCGGCGACGCGCCGCTCGCGTGGCCGTCGTGCTGCGACGGGCCGGTAGCCATCGTCTCGTTCAGCTGCCGCACCACGTGCCACACTCGATCGAGCTCGGCCCGCTCGGCCTGGACTTGCTTGCGCTCCGCCGCGATCTCCGCCCGCTCGCGTTCGAGCTGCTCGCCGCGCTCCTTCATCTGCGTCTCGAGCACGACCTTGTCGGTCTCGAGCTGCCGGATGAGCAACTGCTGAGCGTCGCGGAGGTCGCCGAGGCGACGCTCGAAGTCGGACACGATGTCGTTGAGTTGGTCCTGAGCCGACGCTTCCATCGCCGCAGCCTCCGTGTGGGGGTGTAGCGGTGGTATCGACTCGATCGGACGCGCAGTTAAGGCAAACCGCGGCGTATGGCAGAGGAAGACCTCCGCCAGCGGTCACGACTTACTTGAAGACCTCGGGCGACGGCGCCGCGGCCGGAGCGGGCGCGGGCGACGCGGCGGGTGCAGCAGCAGCGGGCGACGGCGCGGGCAGCGTGGCCTGCTCGACCAGGAAGATGTCGACCCGGCGGTTCTCGCGGGCGCCGCGCGGGCCGTTGGCCACGATCGGGCGGTACTGGCCGTAGCCGGCGATGTTCATCCGCTGCGGTGAGATGCCCGACGACTCGAGCGCCTTCATCACCGAGATCGCGCGGAACGCCGACAAGCCCCAGTTGTCGCCGAAGCGGCGGACGTTGGCCGCGTTCTTCACCGGCACATTGTCGGTGTGACCCACGACCCGCACGCCGTACGGCGACGCGGCCGACGACTTGAGCACCGCCGCCAGCTGCCCCAGCGACGACTTCGCCGAGTCGCTCAGGTCGGTCGAGCCCAGCGCAAACGTCAGGTCGCTGCGCAGGCGGATCATGCCCAGCTCGGCGTCGTAGTCCATCAGGTCGGGGTTCGCCTGGGCCAGCGCCCGCAGCTGCGAGTCCAGCGCCTGCGGCAGGCGGCCGACCGTCACCGGCTGGATGCTCCGCAGCGCCTCCTCGGCGTCGGCCAGCGCGGCCCGCAGGCGGTCGGCCTCGGCCTGAGCGGCGGCCAGGTCGGCCGACAGCTGGTCCGTCCGGCGCGGCGACGCCTGCAACGCCGCGATCATCGCGTTCTTCTCGTCCAGCTGAGCCTTGAGCTCGAGGATCTGCGTCTCCAGCCGGCGGTTGACGGCCTGCAGCTCGTCCACGTTGGACTGCGCGGCACAGCCGACAAACATCACGGCGGTCACGGCCAGCAGGGCCACGGCGAGGCGGGTGGGTCGAAACATGAGCGGTCCTGTTGAAAAGTCCCTGGGTCGAGCGGTCGGCGCGTGCCGCGCCAATCCGCCGAGTTTACAGGTCGGCGCGCAGGCCGAACAATCGCCCGGCGTTTCGCTTATCGGACAGCCCCCCGCCCCGCCGCCACTCGCGATGAACCCCACCCCGCCCAGCCCCGCCCGACTCACGGTCAGCCCCGACGGCCGCGTCGCGATCGACCGCCCGCCCGGCGCCGACCGCCTGCTGCTGCCCGCCCTGGTCAACGCCCACGCCCACCTCGAGCTGCACCGCATCGGGCCGCTCGACCACGACCCCGACGCCGGGTTTGTCGGCTGGGTCCGCTCGCTCCGCCAGCACCTCCCCCGCCTCTCGCCCGACGACCCCGCCTACACCCGCTGGTACACCGAGGGCATCGCCCAGGCCGCGGCCGCCTGCCGCGAGCAAGGCGTCGGCGCCGTCGGCGACATCACCCGCTTCCGCACCGAGGGCGCCGCCCCCATCGAAGCCGCCAGCCTCCGGGGAGTCAGCTACTACGAGGCCTACGGCCTGGGCAGCCCCTACGCCGACCACGATGTCGCCGCCATCCACGACCTGCCCGAAAACGCCGGCCGCGTCCGCCACGGCGTCCAGCCCCACGCGCCTTACTCCGCCGGCCCGCCCGTCTTCCAGGCCGCCTGCGAGGCCGATCGCCCACGCTGCACGCACCTCTCGGAGATGGTCGAAGAGATCGAGTTCGTCGCCCGCGCGACGGGCCCTTTCCGCGACTTCCTCGAGTCCATCAACAAGTGGGACAATGCGTTCGCCTCGGCCTACAGCCAAGGCCTCACGCCCGTCGCGTGGATGCTGCCCTATCTGCGGCAACGCCCGTGGCTGCTGGCCCACTGCAACTACCTGACCGACGACGACATCGCCCTGCTCGCCGGCCTGCCCGACCACGCCCGCGTGTCGATCGCCTACTGCCCTATCGCGTCCGAGTACTTCGGCCACCGCGACCACCGCTACCGCGACCTGCTCGCCGCCGGCGTCAACGTCTGCCTCGGCACCGACTCGATCGCCTGCCAGCCGCCCGACGAGCACCAGCCCTACGCGATCCTCCAGCAGATGCGCCGACTCTACCGCCGCGACGCCACCGACCCCGCCACCCTCGTGCGCATGGCCACGCTCCACGGCGCCCGCGCCTTACACCTCGACGGCCTCGACTTCACCACGCCCTTCGCCTCCGTCGCGATCAACCCCGACGACCCGACCGATCCGCTGGTGCAGGCGCTGCGGAACGACCGGCTCGTTGAGTCTCTGCGATGAAACCAACCAACCGCATCTCAGCCGGGCTGCCACGCAGCCCGGGGTTGCGGATGCGCACGGTCTTGTGCGTCCGAGGTCAGTTCTGCGTCGCGGATCACGACCCCCGGGGCGCGGCGCGGCCCGGCGGCCAGGGGGGTTTGGCCCCCCCCCGGGGGGGGGCGTCGGGGGGGGGATGGGCCGACACCAC
>JBCCZA010000199.1:0-5695 GCA_039188455.1 Planctomycetota bacterium | reverse complement strand
TCGCCGACACTCGCTCAACTCGCGCTGCACGGCGGCGTCGCGATGGTCGACGAGATTGTCGATCGACTGACGCAACTCGGGGCAAGGCTGACCACACCGCCCGCGCCGAGTGACGCCTATCCCGAAGCCGATTCGCCGATCGAGGCGGACATGCTCGCAACCCTCGCGACCGCGGCGTCGCCCGCCGCCGTCGCCGTGCTCGCCGCGCAGCCGGCCATCTGGCGAACCTGGCACGCCGACCCCGGCCGCCAGCCGCCGGCCCCGCAGCACGGCCTCGACCGCCTGCTCACCCCGCCCACCGTCGTCCTGGTCGGCCGACCCAACGTCGGCAAGTCCACCCTCACCAACGCCCTCACCGCCCGCCCCACCGCCATCGCCTCGCCCCTCGCCGGCACCACCCGCGACCACCTCGCCGCCGACACCACGCTCGCACTGCCCGACAACCACCGCCTCGCCATCCGCCTACTCGACACCCCCGGCCTACGCCCCTCGCACGACCCCATTGAGCAACGCGCGATCGCCGCCGCCCGTCGTGCCATCGCCGACGCCGACTGCCTCATCGCCCTCCGCGACCCCGATACCCCTTGGCCCGACAAAGACGCCCTTCCCCGCCCGCCCGACCTTCGCATCATCAACAAGGCCGACCTCGCCGATACACCCTCGGACCGATCCTCTGATCCTCACCCGATGCCAGTCTCCGCGCTCACCGGCCAAGGCCTGACCGACCTCACCGCCGCCATCGTCGCCACGCTCGGCATCCCCGACCTCCACGCTCCGCACGCCCTGCCGCCCTGGCCCTTCCACCCCACCCTCGGTCACGCCATCCACGACCCCGCGTTCGACTGGCCCGGCTACCTCGACGCAGCCGATCCTCAACCTTGACCGGCACGTGACGCTTCAACCCGCACTCCGCACTCCTCACTCATAATTCCTCCATGCCCTGGGAAGCCTGGCTCACCGCCGTCGTCGTGCTCCTCGCCGTGCTGGCCCTCGCCCGGCGGTGGGCCGCGCCCGACACCTGCCTGCTCGGCGGGCTGGCCGTACTCGTGCTCGTCGAGTCGGTCGCGTCGCGCTTCGCCGCCGCGCCCGTCTTGCTGCCCGGCGCCGAAACCGCCTTCCTCGGCTTCGGCAACCCCGGCCTGCTCACCGTCGCCGTGCTGTTCGTCGTCGTCGAGGGCCTCGTACAGTCCGGCGCGATCGCCCGGTTCGCCGGGCCGGTCCTCGGCCGATCGCCCTCGCTGCCCGTCGCCGCCGCCCGCCTCACCGTGCCCGCGGCCGGCGTCTCGGCGTTCATGAACAACACCCCCGTCGTCGCCATGCTCGTCCCCGTCGTCGAGCAGTGGGCCCGACGCACCGGCCATTCCGCCTCGCGACTGCTCATCCCCCTGTCCTACGCCTCGATCCTCGGCGGGTGCTGCACCCTCGTCGGCACCTCCACCAACCTCCTCGTCTACGGCCTCATGGTCGAGTCCGACAACCCGGACCTCGCCCAAGGCATGGGCCTGTTCGAGATCGGCCTCATCGGTGGCCCAGTCGCCCTCATCGGCCTGGGCTACCTCGCCCTGGTCGTCCCCCGCCTGCTGCCCGACCGCAAGCGCGCCGTCGACCCGACCGACCCCGACCGACCCTTCGCCGTCGAGATGGTCGTCGACCCCGACGGCCCGCTCGTCGGCAAGACCATCGAGGCCGCCGGCCTGCGCGCCTTGCCCGGCCTGTTCCTCGTCGAGATCGAGCACCCCGATGGCGCCGTCCTCCCCGCCCCCTCCCCCGACCGCCGCCTCGATCCTGGCGACCGTCTCGCCTTCGCCGGCGACCTCGACGCCGTCGTCGACCTCCGCAAGACCCGAGGCCTCGTCCCCGCCGACCGCCAGACCGACAAGCTCAACGCCCCCGAGCACCGCCGCCGCCTCGTTGAGGCCGTCGTCTCCGACCGCTCGCCGATGGTCAATCACTCGATCCGCGAAGGCCGCTTCCGCGAGCGCTACCGCGCCGCCGTCCTCGCCGTCGCCCGCTCGGGCCAACGCCTCACCGGCAAGCTCGGCGACGTCGTCCTCCGCCCCGGCGACACCCTGCTCGTCGAGACCGCCGCTCATCAGTTCCCCGCCGACCGTCGCCTGACGCGCGACTTCTTCCTCGTCTCCCCACTCGATGGCTCGACCGCCCCGCCGCGCCACCGCAACGCCTGGCTCGCCGCCGTCATCCTCGCCGCCATGGTCCTCGCCTTCGGCACCGGCCTCGTCGGCGTCCTGCCCGCCGCCCTCGCCGCCGTCGGCGTCATGCTCGTCACCCGATGCGTCACCGGCGTCGAGGCGCGACGCTCGATCAACCTCTCCGTGATCTTCGCCATCGGCGGGGCGCTCGGCCTGGGCGCCGCCGTCGAGCAGTCCACCCTCGCCGCCACCGTCGCCCAAGGCCTCACCGGCCTCGTCGCCGAGCAACCCTGGCTCGTCCTGCTCGCCCTCGCGGTCGTGACCGTCGTCTTCACCGAGTTGGTCACCAACAACGCCGCCGCCGTGCTGATGTTCCCCATCGCCGTTAGCGCCTCGGCCGACCTCGGCCTCGACAGCCCCCGCGCCTTCGTCATGGCCATCACGCTCTGCGCCTCGGCCAGCTTCCTCACCCCCATCGGCTACCAGACGAACCTCATGGTGTACGGCCCCGGCGGCTACCGCTTCGCCGACTACCCCCGCACCGGCCTGCCGCTGACACTGCTCACCATCGCCGTGGCGGTGGGGTTGTCGCCGCTGATCTGGCCCTGGTAGCCAACCCAAAAGCTAAAAAACCCGCCAAACGCCGCAGGAACGCGATATCCTCGATCGCGTCGCCACATCCGGCGTCAGTCGACCCATCCGGGATACCACCGTGCCCACCCCCGCCGCGCCACCCCAGCCCGCTCCGACCACGCCCGCCCCGGCGCCGGCCCCCGCGCCGCCGCCCAGCCGCCCGAGCCCCAGGCCCGACCCCTTCGCCCCGAAGTGGCCCGAGAAACGCCCGTTCCCGCCACCCAAGGCGGCGCGATGACCTCGACCGAACTGCAAGACGAGATCAACAAACGGCACACGCTCAACCTGCTCATCCAGGGAGCGGCGATGCACTACCAACTGGTCGCACATGACCTGGTCACCGAAGAATTCAACGCGTTCCACCCCGACGCCGAGGACGTCCACCGCCGCCTATCGCACATGACCATGATGTCCGCCTGGTCGGAGATGCAGACCACGCTGAGCCTGCCACGCCGGTTCTGGAAGAAGGTCAATCGGCCCAGCCACCCCTTTCACGCGCACCGGTTCCTCCGCAAACACGGCCCGCGCCTATCGCGAGACGCCAAACGACGCGTCAGACGACAGGCCTTTGCCAACGGAGTGTCGCGCTGGCCGGGCGTGCGGCTCGCGCAGCTGTGCTGGTGGACCGCCCGCGGCGTGATCATCGACGAGTTCCACGCCGGGGGCGACGACGCCGAGCTACGCCGGATCGCAAGGCTCGCGACCCAACGGATCTGGGGCATCGAAGAAGACAGGCTGATCACCGAGATCGCGATGAACTGCCGCGCCGAGATCAGACCCCACGCCCGAACCCGAAGCGAGAAACGCAGCGTCCTCGGCGTCGCGGGATGGTCCAAGGTGGTCCGGCTCGAAGACGGCAGACTCGGCGTGCAGGCCAGAGCCATCGGCTGGAGCCTGCTGGTGCACGAGCTGGTCAAGGGCGTCGCCGAACTGATCTGCCTGGACGCGATGGGTCAGCTCGACGACGAGACATACCAAGCCGTGATCGAACGCACCGACCGGCTCGAGTTCGAGCTGTATCTGATGCAGGCGGGCATCGAGGCCTGGCGATACTTCCTCGAAGCGATGGAGCCGCAGCACACGCCGGCCGAGTACCTCCTGCACGTCGCCGGCCTGCCGGGCGAAGAGCTCGACGAACTGATGATGCAGCTGGTCGAAGACCCACCCAAGGCCCGCCGCATCCTCGGCGACCTCATGGACGTCTATGTCGAGCCCGAGCCGTGGATCCCATAAAGAACTACGCAACTCCACATAGCAACGTCAACGAGTTCCCGGGAACACTGGTAACCGTCTGTCAAACAAAAAATGCGGAAACCGTACTTACATACGACGCAATACTGCATCGGGCGCATTCAAGTAATCGATGGATTGCAGAAAAGCTATTACTTCTGGCTGTAACTGTTTGACAACTGCACCGGCGAGATCAAGCGCTTTCAAATTAGAGCAGTTGAGCAGCGGAGTAAGATCGGGTATCCGCATGGGTTGGTGAAGTGAGCCACCTATCGCAAGCACTTCGAGTGATTTGAGAACACGAATGTGGACAAGATCAAATTTCGACGTCCATTCGACGCTTAGATGCCGAAGACCCTGAAGCGACTGCAGCGCCTCCCAGCCATCAACGCGATTGCCGCCTTGCACGCACAGACATCGCAAGGAAAGACGCTTGAGTGGCAAGATTGAAATGTCTTTCGGTTTGCATAGCTGCAAACACTCAACAACAGTCGAACGAGACAGAATCTCTAAGGTCTCTTGCGACGGTGTCACTAAAGATACGACCCGTCGTCTCAGGCATATGGTGAGTCGTTGCTTGGTCGCGTCAGGGCCAACGACCGAAACACGCTTCGTGGCAGGACTCCCATCCTTGCGATAGAAGGGGTTCTCGTGCGAAATCCACTTATTGTGAGCACGCCGACGATCCCCCGCGTCAGCGACGAACTGGTTCAACTCCCGCCCACCGTCAGCGGCGTCGTGCCGACGCCGACCTGTTCGACGTTGCCGGCCGCGATCTTGTCAAAGCCGCTGCCCAGCTCGCCGATCGGGTCGGGCGGGAGGATGTCGACGACCTTCTCGCCGAGCTTGGCTTCGCCGGCCTCGACCTTGGCCTGGAACTTCTCGCACTCGTCGAGCAGGCGGTCGAGGATCTGCTCCTCGGGGACGTTGGCGACGCGCTTGCCCTGTACGTAAATAATCCCGCGGCGGTCGCCGGCGAAGATCGCGACGTCCGCGCCCTCGGCCTCGCCCGGGCCGTTCACGATGCAGCCCATCACGGCCACCTTGATCGGCAGGCGCAGCTCCTTGAGCTTGTCGCGCACGTCCTGGATCAGCGTAAACAGGTCGACCTGGATCCGCCCGCAGGTCGGGCAGCCGATCAGGTCGACGCCGACGCGCTCGCGCAGCTCCAGGCAATACAGCAGTTCCAGCGCGTCCTCGACCTCGTAGATCGGGTCGTTGGCGTAGCTGATGCGGATCGTGTCGCCGATGCCGGAAGCCAGCAAATGACCTAACGGCACGACCGACCTAATGGTGCCGGTTTCTTTGGGCCCGGCGTGGGTGACGCCGAGGTGCAGCGGGTGGTCGAAGCGCTTGGAGACCTCGGTGTACGCGGCGACGGCGAGCATCGGGTCGGGCGACTTGGCGGAGATGGCGACGTCGTAGAAGTCGTTCTCGTAGAAGATGTCGAGGTATTCCTCGAGCTTGGCGATCATGATCGCGAGGAAGTGGCCGTGCTTGGAGTCGGAGAAGACGCCGCCGAGCTCCTTCATGCGCTTCTGCTTGTCCTTGCGCTCGATGATCGAGCCCTCGTTGACGCCGATGCGGATGGGCAGGCCGCGCTGCTTGCAGGCGGCGATGACCTCTTCGACCTGCTTGCGGTCCTGGATGTTGCCGGGGTTGAGGCGGATCTTGTGGACGCC
>JBCCZA010000198.1:0-5818 GCA_039188455.1 Planctomycetota bacterium | reverse complement strand
TTCCTCACCGAGCACTACCCCGACGCCCGCAAGGCCTGCTGGAACTTCTCCGGCGTCTACGCCAACTCCCGCCACATCCCCGGCGTCGAGTTCGCCGGCATCATGCACCCCGGCCTGATCGGCTGCCTGCCCAGCAAGGAAGAGCTCGACAAGTGGAACAAGCGCGAGGCCGAGCTCTTCGCCACCGACCCCGACCGCGTCCCGCCCCTGGCGGCCCTGCCCTACGGCGACACCGCCCACATGGGCCGCATGACCGGCGACGCCGCCAAGGCCGCCGCCGCCGAGGCCGCCCGCACCGTCCCCCCGCGTGAGCACGGCGGCAACTGCGACATCAAGAACCTCACCCGCGGCTCGTCCGTCTACTTCCCCGTCTATGTCGATGGCGGCGGTCTCTCCATGGGCGACATCCACTTCTCCCAGGGCGACGGCGAGATCACCTTCTGCGGCGCCATCGAGATGGCCGGCTACCTCGACATCCGCGTCAACATCATCAAGGACGGCGTCGCCAAGTACGGCATCAAGAACCCCGTCTTCAAGGCCAGCCCCATCGAGCCCAACTACTCCAACTACCTCATCTTCGAGGGCATCTCCGTCGACGAGGCCGGCAAGCAGCACTACCTCGACGTGCACATCGCCTACCGCCAGGCCTGCCTCAACGCCATCGAGTACTTCAAGAAGTTCGGCTACACCGGCGCCCAGGTCTACGGCATCCTCGGCACCGCCCCGGTCGAAGGCCGGATCTCCGGCATCGTTGACATCCCCAACGCCTGCGCCACCCTGGCCGTGCCGACGGAGATCTTCGACTTCGACGTCATGCCCTCGGACGCCGGCCCGCAGCTGTCGATCCCGACGGGCATTGACATGGCCTTTGCCGACTGATCGAGCGTTCGTCAACCATCCCCCCCGCCGGCGCGACCGCGTCGGCGGGGATTTCCGTCTCTGAGGAAACAACCATGCCGCTCTACGAGTACCACTGCGACGATCACGGCACCTTCGCCGAGTTCGCGAGCGTCGCCGACTGCGAGAAGCCGCAGCCCTGCCCCGACTGCGGAGCCGAGGCCCGCCGGGCCATCACCATCCCGCGCCTCACCGCGATGCCCAAGCAGACCCGCATCGCCCACGAGCGCAACGAGAAGTCCCGCGTCGAGCCCCACGTCTGCGGCCCCGGCTGTGGCCACAACCACGGCAAGAAGAAGCCGAACCTCGACCGCGACGGCCAGCCCGTGCTCGAGCCGGTCCGCGGCCCACGCCCCTGGGTCGTCGAGCACGCCTGATCGATCGATTCGGGGTAACCGAGCCCGGCCAGGCTCAGCCGCCGCACGCCTCGCACGTCCCGTATAGCACGATGTCGTGCCCGGTCATGCGAAATCCTTCAGGCAGCAGGGCGTTCAAGCCCTTCACGCAGCCCTTTTTCAGGTCGTAAACCGCGTTGCACTCGCGGCACTGGAAGTGGTGGTGGTGCTGCGCCGCGACCGACTGCAGCTCATACCGCGGGGGTTCGCCGGGCAGCTCGACCGTGGCGATTGTCTCGTCCTCGACCATCCGCTTGACGGTGCGATACACCGTGGCCAGGTTGAGCGAAGGCACCTGCTCTCGCGCCAGGTCGAAGATCTCTCGGGGCCCTAGCGGACGCCCCTCTGCGACCATGACGTCTTCGATCGCAACTCTCTGTGAGGTTTGACGTTGCATGATGTGTCTTCCTGGCGATACGACCTAGAAGCAGCTTACACCCGCCGTCCGCGGCGTAAAGCCCTGCAGGCCTTATTGCACACGCGATTGCAGTTGCTATAGTCGCGGCAATCGCTTGTGTCCGCCTGCTGTTCGATCAGTCCACATCATGACATCTTCCGGCGATTGGGACTGCATCGAATCGATTCGATGAGGAGGAGAGCCCGCTACATCTCAACTGTCAGCACTCTCCGTTTGCCCCACGGAAGCAGACATGCCCGACACGCTGATTACCGTCGACCTGGAAGATAGCCCCCACAACAACGACATGATCCACAACCGGTGGCACCCCGACATCCCCATCGTGGAATGGGTCGAGCCGGGTGCTGACTTCATTGTGGAGGCCTACGACTGGACTGGCAGCCAGATCGCCAACAACGACGACGCCGCCGACGTCCGCGACGTCGAACTTCCCCAGGTCCACTACCTCTCCGGCCCGATCGGCGTCAAGGGCGCCAAGCCCGGCGACCTGCTCGTCGTCGAGCTGCTCGACGTCGGCCCGCTGAACCGCAGCCTCTGGGGCTTCAACGGCATCTTCTCCAAGAACAACGGTGGCGGCTTCCTCTGCGAGCAGTTCCCCGAGGCCCAGAAGACGATCTGGGACTTCGACGGCCTCTACACCACCTCGCGCCACGTCCCGGGCGTCCGCTACGCCGGCCTGATCCACCCCGGCCTGATCGGCACCCTGCCCGACCGCAAGCACCTGGACATGTGGAACGCCCGCGAGCGCAAGCTGTTCGATACCAACCCGGATCGCGTCCCGCCCCTGGCCGCGATGCCCAACACCGAGTCGGCCCACATGGGTCGCCTGACCGGCGACGTCCGCGCCGCCGCCGCCGCCGAGGCCGCTCGCACCGTGCCCCCGCGTGAGCACGGCGGCAACTGCGACATCAAGGACCTCAGCCGCGGCTGCAAGATCTGGTTCCCCGTCTACGTCGATGGCGGCGGCCTCTCCATGGGCGACACCCACTTCTCCCAGGGCGACGGCGAGGTCACCTTCTGCGGCGGCATCGAGATGGCCAGCTGGCTGCACGTCAAGGTCGACATCATCAAGGACGGCGTGTCCAAGTACGGCGTGAAGAACCCCCTCTTCAAGCCCTCGCCCATCACGCCCAAGTACGACGATTTCCTCATCTTCGAGGGCATCTCCGTCGACGAGCACGGCGAGCAGCACTACATGGACCTCAACGTCGCGTACCGCCAGGCCTGCCTGAACGCGATCGAGTACATGACCAAGTTCGGCTACTCCCCCGAGCAGGGCGTGGCGATCCTCGGCACCGCCCCGATGCAGGGCCACGTCTCGGGCGTCGTCGATATCCCCAACTCCTGCGCCACCGTCTGGCTGCCGACCGACATCTTCGAGTGGGACATGATGCCGGGCAAGGACGGCCCGACGAAGCACTTCGACGGGACGGGCATGGTGCCGGTCTCGCCCGATGTTCATACGGCGATCTGAGCAATCAACTCTTGAGGAGCTCTGTGCTCGCGTGGAGAGGCGCCGAACGGCCTTCTCCACGCGAGCCCGGGCCCATAAGGAACCGCTATGCCACTCTATGAGTACTGCTGCGACACCTGCGGCGTGTTCGAGGCGTTTCGCCCGATCTCCAAGTCGGAATCCCCCGCCGAGTGCCCGAGCTGCGGGATCGACTCGCCGCGCGTGCTGAGTGTGCCTCGGACGCGCCTCCTGGCGAGCTCGACGCGGATCGGCATGGAACGCAACGAGAAGAGCCGGCACGAGCCGGGCAGAAAGTCGGCCAGGCCCGGCCCAGAGATGGGCGCCGACGGGACGCCGAAGGTCAAGAGCAGCAGCAGCTCGCGGCCGTGGATGATCTGACATCCGCGAACGCGACTTGCGGGTCTGCACTTAATCGATGAAATGCAAAGAGCGACTGATCTGACGGTCAGTCGCTCTTTTACTTCGTGTGCTGACGTCGTCGTAAGACGCGTTCGTCAGACCGCCAAGTACTTCGCGATCTTGGCCTCATCCACCTCCGCCCGCGTGTCCTCGTGTACCAGCCGGCCACCCTCGATCACCATCAGGCGGTCTGCGATGTCCAGGGTGAAGCTCAGCACCTGCTCGGAGACGAGGATCGCGAGGTTGTACACCTTCTTGATCTCGTTGAGCATGGTGGCCATGTCCTTGATGATCGACGGCTGGATACCCTCGGTCGGCTCGTCGAGCAGCAGCACCTTGGGGTTCGACACCAACGCCCGGGCGATCGCGAGCTGCTGTTGCTGACCGCCGGAGAGGTTGCCGGCCTTGCGGTTGCGCATCTCGTGGAGCACGGGGAACAGGCCGTAGATGTTGTCGGGGATGCGTCGGCTCTTGACGGTCTCGAGGCCGGTGCGGATGTTGTCCTCGACCGAGAGCGTGGAGAAGACCTGGCGGCCCTGCGGGACGTAGGCGACGCCCTTGGACACGCGCTTCCAGCTGTCCATGTGGCTGAGCTCGTTGTCGTCGACGAAAATCTCGCCAGACTTGCTGCGGAGCACGCCGATGATGCTCTTCATGAGCGTGGTCTTGCCCATGCCGTTGCGGCCCATCAGGGCGACGGTCTCGCCCTGGTCGACTCGGAGCGACAGCTCCTTGATGACGCGGCTCTCGCCATAGGCGACGTCGAGGTTCTTGATGTCCAGCATTTTGCGTTCCTGAATAGGCGGCCGCAGCGACCGCGGGTGTTCTATGTGTGTGCGATCATCAGTGGCCGAGGTAGACCTCGATCACGCGCTCGTCGTTCTCGATCTTGTCCATCGGGCCCTCGGCGAGGACCTTGCCCTGGTGCATCACGGTCACCTTGTCGGCGATGTCGCGGACGAAGCCCATGTCGTGCTCGATCACGACCACCGAGCGGTTCTCACGCACCTTGCGGAGCAGCTCGGCGGTCTGCTTGCGCTCGTTGACGCTCATGCCGGCGACCGGCTCGTCCAGCAGGATCAGCTCCGGCTCGCCCATCAGCAGCATGCCGATCTCCAGCCACTGCTTCTGGCCGTGGCTGAGCAGCTCGGCCTCGGTGTCGAGATGCTCATCGAGGAACACCTCCTTGGCCACCTCGATGATTCGGTCTTCGACGTCCTGCGTGTGGCGGAAGAAGAGGGCCCCAAACGTGCTGCGACCCTTGGGGAACGAGACCTCGAGGTTGTCGCGGACGTTCAGCTTGGGGTAGATCGACGGCGTCTGGAACTTCCGGCCGACGCCTTGCCAGACGATCTTCTGCTCGGCCATGCGGGTCAGCTCGTGGTTCATGAACTGCACGCTGCCGGAGGTGGGCTTGGTCTTGCCGCAGATGATGTCGAGCAGCGTGGTCTTGCCGGCGCCGTTGGGGCCGATGACCACGCGCAGCTCGCCCTTATCGACGTAGAGGGAGACCTTGTCGAGGGCCTTGAATCCGTCGAACGAGACGGTCAGGTCTTCGACGGCCAGTGCGAAATCGGTGGGGAGCACCATCGGTGTTGTCTCCGTTGAGCCCGCGACGCGGGCGGAGGTTCGGTCGGTTCAGCGGTCAGGACGACGGCGCGGTGCCCGGGACGTTGCCGGAAGCGGCGGTCTTGCCCTTGCCACCGACCAGGCCCTTGCCCTTGTTGATCAGCCACGGTCCGTAGTCGTCGACGATGCCGGCCAGGCCACGCGGGAAGAACATCGTCACCACGATGAACAACGCGCCCATGAGGAACAGCCAGAGCTCGGGGTACTCCTCGGAGAAGTACATCCGGCCGAAGCTCACCAGCAGCGTGCCGTAGATCGCGCCCAGCAGGGACAGCCGTCCGCCGACCGCACAGAAGATCACCATGTCGATCGACGGCACGATCGTCACCAGCTTGGGCGACATGAACCCGAAGTTCATCACGAACAGGGCGCCACCCATCGCGGAGATCGCGGCGGCGAGGCAGAAGATGAACACCTTCAGGTTCGACGTGTCGTACCCGGAGAACCGCACGCGGTCTTCCGTGTCACGCATGGCGACCAGCAGCTTGCCGAACTTGCTGGCCAGCACCAGCCGGCCGACGAACACGCAGCAGAGCAGCAGGATCGCGGTGATGTAGTAAACGAGGTACTGGCCGTACCAGGTCTGTGCCTGGAAGTCCCAGCCCA
>JBCCZA010000197.1:0-5830 GCA_039188455.1 Planctomycetota bacterium | reverse complement strand
GGCCCAGATGCTCCGCAAGGTCCGCATCGAGAACCCCGGCGACACCGATGTCCTGCCCAACGAGGTGGTCGACAAGTACCGCTTCAAGCAGGCCAACCTCGCCGTGTCCAAGATGGGCAAGGTCAAAGACGCCGGCGACTCCAACCTCGGGCTCAACACGCTCATCAGCCGCGCCGAGCTCAAGGAGATCAACGCCCGGCTCGAGGCCGACGGCAAGGCCCCGGCCAAGATCGGCAAGTGCCGCCCGGCGACCGCTCAGACCTTGCTGCTGGGCATCACGAAGGCGTCGCTGCAGTCCGAGTCGTTCCTCTCGGGTGCGTCGTTCCAGGAGACGACCAAGGTGCTGACCGAGGCGTCGCTGGCCGGCAAGTCCGACGACCTGCAGGGCCTCAAGGAGAACGTGCTGCTGGGTCACCTGATCCCGGTCGGCACGGGCTTCACGAAGTACACGACGATGGAGGTGGTCAAGCTCGCCGAGCCCCCGGCCGCCGAGGCGCCGACCGTCGAGCAGCAGCTCGAGGAGGCCGCGCAGTACGCCGAGGCCGCCGGCGCCCAGCGGGCCGACGAGATCGAGACGACCATCGGCGAGTCCCGCCTCGTGGCTCAGCTGCTGGGCGAAGAGGTCCCGGGCAACGGCGCCTAAGTCGACACGCCGACAATTTCAGCTTCCCACGACACCCCGCGTCATTAGATGCGGGGTGTTTTCTTTCTCGCGTTGTGGTTCGTGCTTTGCCTTTAGCTGCGACGCTACGCGTCGCTGAAGGAGGTGCAGAAAGTCAAAGGATGCAACTTTCAGCGACGCGTAGCGTCGCAGCTAAAGGGTGCCTCGACTCATCGTGTCTCGTTCACCCTGTCGTCCGCAGACCCGCCGCGACGCCCTGCACGGCCATGCGCATCAGGTGGTCGATCTGACGCTGCTCGTCCTCGTCGGTCGAACGGCGGCGGCGCTGCATCAGCTCGGCCTGCAGGTAGTTGAGCGGGTCGACGTAGCGGTTGCGGACCTGGATCGAACGGGCCAGCCACGGCGTGTCGGCGAGCAGCTCGTCGCGCTGCGTGATCGCGAGCACGGTGGCGCGGGCGGTGGCGTGCTCTTCGGTGAGCAGGCGGAGGACGCACTCGCCGACGCTGGGGTCCTCGGTCAGCTCGGCGTAGCGGCGGGTGATCGGCAGGTCGGCCTTGGCCAGGGCCAGCTCGGCGTTGTCGATCATCGCCCGGAAGAACGGCCAGTCGGCGTACATCTGCCGGCAGAGCGCCCAGTCGCAGGCATCGGCGGCGTCGGCCTTACCGTCGCTGGCGGCGTGCACCAGCCCGTAGCCCATGCCGAAGAAGCCGGTGATCAGCGAGCGGTTCTGCGTCCAGGCAAACGTGTACGGGATCGCGCGCAGCGAACTCAGCTGACGCTCGGCCGCGCGGCGGCGAGCCGGCCGTGAGCCGATCGGCAGGTCCTCGATCGTGTCGATCGGCGTGGCCTGGGAGAAGAAAGCGATGAAGGCGGGGTCGGTGATGAGCCGGCGATAGGCCCGGCGCGACGCCTCCGCCGCGGCGGCGACGAAGGCACGCCAGTCGGCCGGGATCGGCTCGGCCGCTTCGCCGGAGACGCGGAGCGTGGCGTAGCTGACCTGCTCGAGGTGGCGGCGGGCGATCTCGGAGTCGTCGTAGCGCTCGGCCAGCACCTCGCCTTGCTCGGTGATGCGGATGCATCCGCCGACCGAGTCGGGCGGCAGCGAGAGGATGCCTCGCGCGGCCGGCCCACCGCCTCGGCCTAGCGAGCCGCCGCGGCCGTGAAAGACTACGAGCTCGACACCGCGTCGCTCGGTGAGTTCGGCGAGGCGCTGCTGGGCGTCGAACAGCTCGACGTTGGCCGCGAGGTAACCGCCGTCCTTGGTCGAGTCCGAGTAGCCGACCATGACGTGCTGGCGGTTGCCGTGGCGACGCAGGGCGGCCGCGTAATCGGGCTGATCGAGCAGAGCGGTCAACGTCTCGACCGAGCGTTGCAAGTCGTCGATGGTCTCGAACAGCGGGGCGGTCGGCAGCCACGACCCGCGGGTGAGCGCCGCGGCGTCCTGCGGGTCGGCCAGCCGGGCGGCGGCGACACGGGCGAGGAAGTGCACGGCCAGCACGTCGCTGGGGTGATGCGTCATCGAGACGATGAAGATGCCCAGCGAGCCGACGCCGCCCTGGGACGCGACGCGGTGGATCAGCTCGAACAGAGCGAGCGTCTCGCGGTTCCGTTCGTCGAGCGTGCTGTGATCGATCGATCGGGCGGCGACGGGATCGATCGGTTGTGTGAGCAGTGTCTGTCGGGCGGTCTCGTCGGCGGTCGTGTAGCTGACCGACGGGTCGAGCGTGGCGAACAGCTGGGCGATCGTGTCGTGAAGCTGCGACGAGTCCTCGCGGATGTCGAGCTTGGCGAGGTGAAGGCCGAAGACGGCGGCGCGGTCGATCCAGGCCTGGACGGTCTGGCCGGCGAGGTCGGCGTGGTCGTTGCGGCGGAGCGAGTCGGCGATCAGCCGCAGATCGTCGGCCAGGGCATCGCCGTTGGTGTAGGCGCCGTCGGGCAGTGCGGCGAAGGGGTCGGCCTTGAGCGTGAGGCGTAGGCGGTACCGGACCACCCGCAGGAAGTGGCGGTAGCGCTCGGCCGGGTGGGTTGTGTCGAGGTAGTCGGCAAGGTCGGGGTGGGCGGTGCGGGCGTCGGCGATGGCCTGCTCGAGCTCGGGGCTGACGGCGTGATAGGCGTTGGAGATGGTCAGCGTGCCGAGCAGTTCGGCGCAGTCGCGCAGGTGGTGCTCGATGGCGGCGCGACGGAGGCGGAGCAGCGTCTGGCGCGTGACGTCGGCGGTCACGAAGGGGTTGCCGTCGCGGTCGCCGCCGATCCACGAGCCGAAGCGCAGGAAGGGCTGGACGCTCCCCTGGCCGGGGTCTTCATCCGGGAAGACGCGGCGGAGGGCGCGGCGGGCCGAGGCGGTCAGGTCGGGCGCGACACGCCAGAGGGCGTCGGCGACGAAGAGCGAGCGGTCGACCTCGTCCAGGACGGTCGGCTTGGTCGGGCGGAGCGAATCGGTTTCCCAGAGGCAGGCGAGGTCGGTGCGGATCCGGTGCAGGAGGCGATCGCGTTCGCGCTGGAGCAGATCGGGGTTTTCGAGACCGACGAGGTCGTCGCGCAGCCGACGAAGGGTCGCGCGGACGGTGCGTCGCTTGGCCTCGGTGGGGTGGGCGGTGAAGACGAGGTCGATGTCGATGCGGTTGAGCAGGTCGCGGGCGCGGGCCCCCGAGAGGCCCGCCGCTTTGAGGCGGTCGAGGGCGTCGCCGATCGACTCCTTGCGGGATTCGGGGTATCGCTGGCGTTCGCGATCGCGGAGGACGCGGATGCGGTGGCGATCTTCGGCCAGGTTGGCGAGATCAAAGAAGCAAGTTAGTGCGCGGATGAGGTCGCCGGCTTCCTCGCTGGACAGGCCTGCGAGGATTGATCGCAGGCGTTCCTCGGCACCGGGCTCGCCGTCGCGTCGGGCGCGCGAGACGGCTCGGATGTCTTCGACCCGCTCGAATGTCCCGGGTCGACCCAGCTCTCGAAGCACGGTGCCCAGCTCGTGCCCGAGCATGCGTACGTCGCGGCGCAGCGCTTCGCTACCGGTGTTGCTGGAAGCGGATTGGTCGGGCGAGGCGGCGGCTGTCATGGACGCAGAGATTATGCGAGCGGCTTGCTGGACGCGGGAGGGGAGGAACAAAAAAAACACCCGTCCATCAAGGACGGGTGCTCACATGAAGATTAATTGAACTGTCGTGATCAGCCGCGGCGGCGGAAGACCAGGCACGACAGGCCGAGCAGTCCGAAACCAGCTGCGGTCGGGGTCGGGACGATCACACCCTTGAAGGTGTCAATGAAGAAGTCGTCGCCGGCCGAAGTATTGATTGTCAGGTCAAGGCCAACCACGTCGGTGACGTCGAAGCCCGGAGCGAAGGTGAAGGCGCTCAAGAAGAACGACAGCGAGGCGTTATCGCCGCTGAACATGTCGGTAAACGTGCCTTGCAAGCCTCCACCATCGGTCAGGACGATGTCGAAGCCAAGATCAACGACACTGGTGCCGACAGCGTCGATGTCGATCATCAGCAGATTGACAAGGGTCAGGTCGACCGAATCGAAGGTGTAGCTAAAAACGAACATGGCATCGCCAGTCGCACCCGTGCTGAGGGCGGCGGCACCGGGGACCGGCGTGATGCCCGAGTCGATGCTGCCGGAAACCGAGACGGTAGCCATCGAATTTGACAGATCGGTGTCGAGGACGGGGTAGGGGCCAACCGTGTCGCCTACAGCGACAGTCGGCAGGTCGCCGAAGCCGTCGAGCAGAATCGAGCCGGCCGAAGCGTACGAGGCGGCGGCAAGGGCCACCACGCCCATAGCGCCTGCACCAATCATCTGCTTCTGGAACGAACGAAGTACGGACATTGGTTCTCTCTCCTCTAGCTGCTGGGATGCAGGCGGGACTGTGAAGTTCAGGTCTAAGCCTGACACAGCGGAGCATCCCTGCAAATCTTTCTCTCCCTCACGGCAAACAAACGCTGCTTGCCGCGGGACCGCATTCGGTCCACGGTGCCTAGTGTATCGACTTTTCCAGGCTTGGCTAGCCAACCTGGCCGAAATTTTTGTCTGGGCGTGGATCAACGCAATCATCGCCAGCGAATTCTGGCAGAGGAGGCGACAAAGCGTTTGAAGAAAATGACTTACGAACTTTTGAGGCGGTCACCGGGTCTGCCGGTTGACACGAAACTAACGTTTCATAGCGGCGAGAGAAGTTCCGGAGAGACCGCGGCGAATGACGATCAGGCAGGCGCCCAGACCGACTTGAACTTTTCGATCTCGGCCTTGAGCTTGTCGGCCATGCCCTCGGCTTTCTTGATGGTCCGCTTCTCGGCGAGCTCGTCGTAGACAGGCTTGCCGGGGCCGTGGAAGTGCTCGATGAGCGCCGAGGCAAAGGGGGTGACCTGGGCAACCTCGACGTCGTCCAGGAAGCCGTTCGACGCGGCGAAGATCTGGATGACCTGATCCACGACGTCCATGGGTTGGTACTGGCCCTGCTTGAGCAGTTCGACCATGCGCTCGCCGCGATCGAGCTGGGCTTGGGTGGCCTTGTCGAGCTCGGTTCCGATCTGGCTGAAGGCTTCGAGCTCGCGGTACGCGGCGAGGTCGAGACGCAGCGAGCCGGCGACCTCCTTCATGGCGCCGATCTGGGCGTTGCCGCCGACGCGGGAGACGGAGATGCCCACGTTAATCGCGGGGCGGACGCCGGCGAAGAAGAGGTCCGGCTCGAGGTAGATCTGGCCGTCGGTGATGGAGATCACGTTGGTCGGGATGTAGGCCGAGACGTCGCCTTCCTGGGTCTCGATGACGGGCAGGGCGGTGAGCGAGCCGCCGCCGTTGTCGTCGGAGAGCTTGGTGGCGCGTTCGAGCAGGCGCGAGTGCAGGTAGAAGACGTCGCCGGGGTAGGCCTCGCGGCCGGGCGGACGACGCAGCAGCAGCGAGAGCTGGCGGTAGGCGACGGCTTGCTTGGAGAGGTCGTCGTAGATGCACAGCACGTGCTGGCCCTGCCACATGAAGTGCTCGCCCATGGTGCAGCCCGAGTAAGGGGCGATGTACTGCATCGGGGCGGGGTCGGAGGCGCCGGCGACGACGACGGTCGTGTAGTCCATCGCGCCGTTCTCGGTCAGGGCGTCGACGACGGTGGCGACGGTCGAGTCCTTCTGGCCGACGGCGACATAGATGCACTTCATCTCGTCTGGCGTGCCGAGGAACTTGCGCTGGTTGATGATCGCGTCGATGGCGATGGCGGTCTTG
>JBCCZA010000196.1:0-5889 GCA_039188455.1 Planctomycetota bacterium | reverse complement strand
GCCATGCCGACGCGGTCCATGCACTCCAGCGCCGCGCGCTTGTGCTTCCGCGACACCGGCAGGCACCAGCCGATGCGTCGATAGCGCCCCATGCACACGACGTCGAGCGCCGAGACGGGGAAGTCCCAGTCGACGCTCTCGCGCTGCGGCACGTAGCCGACGCGCGATCGCTGCTTGCGGTACGGCCGGCCCCAGAACTCGACGACGCCGGAGGCGCGGGGCACGAGTCCGAGGCAGGCCTTGATGAGCGTGCTCTTGCCGGCGCCGTTGGGCCCGACGATCGCGACGAGCTTGCCGGCCGGGGCGTCGTAGTCGACGTCCCAGAGCACGGGCTTGCGGTGGTAGGCCACGGTCATCGCGTGGATGGACACGGGGCTGTCGGGCGAGTGCTCCGGGCGGTCCAACGGCGACGCGGCCGGCGCGGGCGGGAGGCTCGCGTCGGCCGGCGTGGCGGGGCGATAGGCGGGTGGGGTGGTCGCCGTGGGGCTCATGCGGTCGCGCCGATCAGTGCTCCGCGCTCAGCTTGCCGTGCATGCCGCCGGTCGGCACGTCGCCGCCCAGGGCCTTGGCGACGGTGCTGGCGTTGTGATCGATCATGCCGATGTACGTGCCCTCGTACGTGCCGTCGTCGCCCATCGCGTCGCTGAACAGCTCGCCGCCGATCACGACCGTGTGACCACGCGCCGCGGCCCCGTCGATCAGCGCCTTGATGTTGCGCTGCGAGACGGTCGACTCGACGAACACGGCTCCGACGTTGCGATCGACCAGCAGGTCGACCAGCCGCTCGATGTCCTGCACGCCGGCCTCGGACTCGGTCGACAGGCCCTGGATCCCGACGACGTCGTAGCCGAAGCGCCGCCCGAAATAGTTGAACGCGTCGTGGGCCGTGACCAGCACGCGCTGCTCCTCGGGCACGCTCATGAGCACGCCCTCGGCGTAGTCGTCGAGGCCGTGGATGCGATCGATCGCCGCGTCGGCGTTGGCGCGGTACGTCGCCTCGCCCTCGGGGTCGTACTCGATCAGTTTGTCGCGGACGACCTCGACGGTCTTGGCCCATGCCGTCGGGTCCATCCACACGTGCGGGTCGTAGAGGCCCTCGAAGTCCTCGGGCTCGAGCAGCGTGTCCTCGTCGAGCAGCTCGGTCACGGCGTAGACCTTCTTGCCGGATGTCGCGGCGCGGATCAAGGCGTCGGTCATCTTCCCCTCGAGCAGCAGGCCGTTGTAGAAGATGACGTCCGCGCCCATCAGCTTGGCGATGTCCGAGCGCGTGGGCTTGTAGAGGTGCGGGTCGATCCCCGGGCCCATGAGCCCGTCGACGTCGGCCCGGTCGCCGGCGACCTGCTGGACGATGTCGGTCACCATGCCGACGGTGCCGACGACCTTGTACTCGGCGGCGGCGTGGGGCGCGATCCAGCCGATCAGGGCCGCGGCGGCCAAGGCGAGGCCGGCGAGGCGCCCGCCGGGCGAACGATGAGAGGAAGTGTGGGTCATGTCAGGGTCCTTGCTGGGTTCAACGCGCCGGGTGCGGCGGCAACACGCCGTCGCGGCAAGTGTAGCACGAGCTACGGAGAAAAGATGGCGCAATTTCGGGTTAAAAGGCAACGCCCACGCGGACGCCGCCGATGAACGCGTCGTCGGCCCGGGGGTCGCCGGACGGGTTGACGACGTACTGCAGTTCGGGCTGGACGAAGGCGGCGGGCGTGAGCTGGACGCGGTAATAGGCGTCGATCGCGGTCTCGTCGCCGTCGAACCCGGCCCCCGGCGCGTCGGAGAGGTCGGCCAGGCTGGCGTAGACGCCCAGGCTGTCGCCCGCGCGACCCGCCCAGGGCCCGCGCCAGACCACGCCGCCGGCGATGTGCTGGGCGACCTCGCTGACCGCTCGGTTGGCCCAGCCGTACTGGGCGAACACGTAAACCCCGCGCGGTGGGGCGTCGCCGCCCGCTCGGCCGGTGGCCTGCAGCGCTGTTTCCGGCGTGCCGACGGCCGGGTCGTGGTCGGGGTCGAAGACACGCACCTCGCCCGTCGCGAAGAACCCCGCGGTGCCGTCCTCCGTGCCGCCGTCGAACTTCTCGAACGTGCCGGTGTGGTACCACCCGCCGAGGGTCAAACGGCCGTCCTTCAGCAGGCCGGCGTCGGGGAACACCTCGTCCCAGCCCAGCTCGACCTGCCCGACGTGGAAGTACGCGTCGGACAGATCGCCGGAGAAGAACGTCGACGGTCCGCGCCGGCCGGTGGCGACGCCGTCCGACGCCGCGCCGTCGTAGAACCCGTAGCCCAGGGTGAGGTTGAGGCCGTCCGAGTCGACCAGCGTGCCGAAGACGTTCACACTCATCGCCGGATCGGGGTACGACGGGAAGGCGAGGATGGTGGGGCTGAACCCGGCGGACGAGTTAGAGAAGTCGCCGGCGACGTCGACGAAGTCGAACTCGCTGTTGGCGTCGACCTTGCCGACCTTGATCCGCAAGCGGTCGTCGAGCAGCAACTGCTCGTACCACAGCTCGTAGATGACGTCGAGTGAGCGATCGTTCTCGATGTTGGAGTAGACCTGCAGGTCGCCGGCGTCGAGCGATCCGCCTCTCTCTGCGTTGACGTGCAGGTACTGGAAGAAGGCGGTGCCGCCGGGCAGCCCGATCAGCGTCTCGGTGTCGAAGGTTAGGTCCGCGGTGAAGAGGTTGCGGAACGAGCCGCTTCGGCTGACGCCGCCGTCGAGCACGCCGGACCACTCGGCGATGTACTCGGCGCCGAACGTCACGCCCGCGTCCTCGAGATCGCCTCGCAGGCCCGCCCAGTCGCCCGTTGCTCGCTCCCACGCCCAGATCGGCTTGCTGTCGGGCAGACCGGGCCACTCTCGATCGCCGCTTATTTCCGGGACGGGTTCCGCGGTGGCGCTCGGCCGCTGGACGGGCTGTTCTTCGGCGAGGCCGTGGTGGGCGGGCGTCGCGACGGTGAAAGCGGCGGCGGCGATCGCGACCGTTGACGCTCGCCGGGAGGCGCAGGGGCGGAAAGGGCTCGGTTGCATGGTTTTGACGGCTCGAACATGTAGTAAAAGCTACAATTGACACGGAGAATGTAGCGATAGCTACATAATGTGTCAACCGCGTCTAGGGAATCTTGCGTGAACGATCGTCGGTGACCTGTTCAATCCGACTCGGTTCGCCCATACCTAGTGGTAATAGGTATGGGCGCTCGTTGAGATTAAGAGAACGGGAACGCGGCGGGGTCATCACGTCGCGGCCATGAACGGCGGGTGCCATACCTCGTGCGCAGCACGACGTGTGCGGTTGAGCGTGCGATCTCGCAACGGCACACATCGCCTAGGCGAGGCGCGGCACCCGGGAGCTGTTCACGACAGACACTCACGCCGGGTCGCGGCGCCCGACCTCGCGCGGGTGTGATGTTGTGCTGTGGCGGCGGGCCCGGAGGTCAGCGGGATAGGAACTCACGCATCCGCGAGAGCGTCTCGTCGCTGAGGTGGTGCTCGATGCCCTCGGCGTCGACGGCCGCGACCTTCTCGCTCACGCCCAGCTTCCGCAGGAACGCCACGACCGTCTCGTGCCGCGCGCGGCAGTCGCGTGCCAGCCGGCGGCCCTTGGTCGTGAGCTCGACCGGCCGGTAAGGCTCGGTCTTGGCCAAGCCCTGCTCGACCAGCCGCTGCACCACGCGGATCACCGTCACGTGGCTCACCCCCAGCCGCTCGGCCAGGTCGACGACCCGGCACTGCCCGCCCTCCTCGATCAGCGTGGCGATCGCCTCGACGTAGTCCTCGGCCGTCTCGGCCGCGTGGTCCGCGCGCGTCCGGCGGTGCCCCCGCGCGGCCGTGCGTGCGCCGTTCTTGGCCGATGTCGCCATCCGATGATCCTACCGCCCCGCGTGCCGACGCCTCACCACGCCCAGCCCCGCCCCGCCTTGCCTCAGCCGCCTACAGCCGCATCCGCGCCGTGTACACCAGCCACTCCACCAGCAGCACCGCCAGCGCCCCCCACACAAACCACGGCCACACCTCTCGCCGCACCGCCTCGCCCCGGCCGACCGCCGCCGTCTCCGTCGTCCCCACGATCAGCGCCTCCGCCGGGCGGATGTCGCTCTCCACGTCGTTCAGCAGGTTCACCGCCAGCCGATCGAACGGCACCGCCACCTCGCCCGACGCCTGGTACAGCCCGACGCGCTCCAGCTGCGGCACCACCGCCGCGCCCTCGCTGCCCCGCGTCGTCAGCGTCACCGGCCCGCGGTACTCGGGCGCCTCGCCCGCCTCGGTCAGCGGCACCACCGCCACCTCTCCCGTGCGGTAGCTCACGCCCGCCGCCTCGGCCAGCCCCCCGAGCCCCAGTGTCTGCACCGCGTTGCTCAGGAACACCGGGAAACTCACCTGCAGCGGCCAGTTGCTGTCCGTCACCGAGAAGCCGACCACGACGTGCCGCACCCCGCCGCGCGTCACCCGCACGATCGCCGGCCCGGCCACCGCCGTCGCCAGCACCTCGCCGTCCGTCGGCACCGCCACCCGCGACCGACTCCCCAGCACCACGTCATCCAGCGCGACGTAACGCATCAGCGCGTCGTCCCGCTCCCAGTCCAGCATCACCTGCGGCCGCACATCGTCCGCCCCGTCGATCGCCAGCCCCTCCAGCGGCGGCGCCACGCCGAAGTACACGCTGTCCACCGGCGGCACCTCGTCCGGCACGACCTGGTCGAACACGATCGCGTCGAACCCCTCGTCCGCCGCCACGCCCCCCTCGTCCCACCCGCCACGCCGCAGCGTCTCGGGGTCCTGCGTCGCGTACTTCTCCGGGCCCCACACCACCAGCTGCCGCACGCCCACGCCCTCGATCACGCGCTCGAGAAACCCATTGCCCCGCGTCACCAGCAGCACCCGTAGCCGACGCGCCGGCGCCAGCACCGTCCGCACCAGGTTGTCGGCCGACAACGAGTCGGTGTGCGTGATCCCCAGCTCCAGCAGAGCCGACTCGGGCGTCACGAAGTCGAACTGCAGGCTCCGCTCGCCCGGCCCGTCGGCCGACGCCGGCGGCAGCTCGATCGGCTCGACCCGCAGCAGGTCTCCCGCCACGCGCAGCTCGACCGTCGTCTCGACCGCCTCGGGCCCGTAGTTCGCCACTCGCGCAAACGCCTGCACGATCTGCGGCTTGTCGAAGTCCCGACGCGCCGAGAACCCGACGATGCCGACGTTGTCGATCGCCGTGTTCTCATCGACGACGCGCACGAACTTGACCTGCGCGTCCGGCAGGGCCGCCGCGTTCGCGTCCGACTCCGGCCGGTGCACCCGCCCGTCGGAGATCACGTGCACCACCAGCCCGCCGTCCGCGTCCGCCGCCGCTTCTTGCGCAAACGGCTCGACCAGCCGCAGCGCCTCGTCCAGCCGGCCGCGCTGGTCCGTCGGCCCGATCGATCGGATCGCCTGCCTGAGTCGACCGACGTCGCCGGTCATCGGCTGTTCGACCCGCGCCGATTCGCCGAAGCTCACGACCATCGCCTGCCCGGCCCCGTCGGCGCTCATCGCGTCGACGACCTCCTCGGCCAGCCGCTTCGCCTCATCCAGCCGCGTCCCGGCCGCCGCGTCCGTCGCCGACATCGACGCCGACCGATCGATCACGATCACCGCCCGCGACCCCGGCTCGGCGTCCATGAACAGCGTCGGCCGAGCCACCGCAAACAACAACGCCGCCAGGATCAGCAGCTGCAACAGCAGCAGCAGGCTGTTGCGCAGCCGCTGGAACGGCGAGTTGACCTGCATGTCCTGGATCGCCTTCTTCCACAGCAGCGTCGACGGCACCTCCATCCGCCGCCGACGCAGCTTCAGGAAGTACAACGCCACCAGCGACGGGATCACCACCGCCGCCGCGATCGCGCCAATCAGAGGGGCGAGGAAGCTCACTT
>JBCCZA010000195.1:0-5995 GCA_039188455.1 Planctomycetota bacterium | reverse complement strand
TCCTGGTGCCACGGCACGGCCTTGGGGTCGTGCGGCAGCTTGCAGAAGAAGTGGGTGGCCCAGGCCACGATGTTGGGCCCGATGATGTCTTCCACGACGTCGAGGATGCGCGGGTCGGTGACCAGGTCGTAAATGCCCTCGCAGCAGCGGTGGTAGCCGTTGATGGCGTAGCTGTCGCGACCGTCGTTGTGCGCACGCATCGCGGCGAGCAGGTAGTCGAAATACGCGCGGTTCGCGTCGGCCTCCAGCTCGTCGAAGACGTCAAGCCGATTGAGGTAGCCCTCGGCGTTGTACCGCTCGACCTGGGCCGGCGTCAGCGTCTTTGACCGGCCGGGGTCTGCGGGGGTGAAGCTGAGATCACGCCGGGCCATCCGCTCGCGGTCGGTCAACGGTGTCGTGGCGGTCTTCATCGGCAGATTCGAGTCACGTATCAGAGGGGGTCGAACGCTCCACTACCGTAAGAACTTCGCGCGTGCCTTCAATGAATCATCCCGGTCACTTTTTGTCTGATCTTGACATCGTTTGCCCTCTAGAACAATGATGCGAGGATGCTGGATGGCGCGGTCAGGATCTTGATGGGAGGGCAGACCCGGTGCGGTCCAACCTGGGCAAGCCGCCCGGGGGGCGAGACGATCCGGCCCTGCAAGGTCTACAGCCCGCTGAAGGGCAGCGGCTGGGTCGGCTGCGACGGGATACGCACGAGCCTGAAGCCCGGCTGGGTCCACCTCCTGCCGGGCGACGCCAGCATTGAGCACGGCTGCGCACGGTCCCTCACGCTCGATTGGCTCCATTTTGAGATCGAGAGCCTGCGGCTCGCGACGGCGATGCGCGGGGTGACGCGGGTGCAGTCGTGGCGGACGGGCGGCGACGACTTCTGGCAGCCGGCGATCCGCGACCTCAACCGGACGCTGCATCACCCCACGCCCACGACCGCGGCCGCGTTGCTGACCGCCGTGATGCACTTCGTCTCGCTCGCGTTGGAGGCCCAGGCCGACGGGGGCCCCACCCCGCGGCAGCTCGAGCTGCTCGACCGCCTCGATCCCGCGATCCGCTACATGGACGATCATGATCGGGACAACCCGCCACTGGCCGTCGTTGCGGCGCAGGTGCACCTGAGCCCTGAGTACTTCCACCGTCTCTTCGAAGAGGCGACGGGCAAGACGCCGCACGCCTACATGCTCGCGCGGCGGATGAGCTTGGCTCTGCGGTTGCTGGTGCGAGGCAACGCGCCGGTGGCTCAGGTCGGCGAGGCGTGCGGCTACGCCAACCCGTACTATTTCTCTCGAGCGTTCAAGCGGTACTTCGGGGCCAGCCCACGAGCGGCCAGGCGTGGTTTGATGGTTCAGGCATGAGCGTAAGACCCGCTAGCTTCGTGCCCCGGATCGCTCGAGCGATGGCCCTCGCCGCGCTGCTTGCCTGCGCGGCGTGCGAGACCACACCACCGACCACGACACGGCCCTCAAGCGAGGCGACCAAGCCCGCTCCGACACGCACGCCGCGGGCCGTCACCGTCCCCCTGCACATCGCCGATGGCCACGTCTTCGTGCCGGTCGAGGTCGACGGGCGCTCGGCCGGGTGGTGGTTGCTCGACACTGGCGCCGGGATCGACGCCATCGGCATGGGGCTCAGCGGCCGGCTGGGGCTCGAGCCCGTCGGGCGGTCGTCGGCACGCGGGATCGCCGGCGTCGAGCAGTTCGACCTCGTCGCGGTCGAGCGCTGGTCGGTCGGCGGCGTCCGCCTGCGCCCCACCCGCGCCGCCAGGCTCAACGTCCACCGCTTCAGCCGGAGCATGGCCATCCCCGTCCAGGGCATCCTCGGCTTCGCCGCCCTGCGCTCGCTCGACTTCACCATCGACTACCCGGCCTCGACCCTCACCCTCCGCCCGACATCGACCTCCCCGCAAGGCCTCGACCCCGACGCTCACACCGTCAACGTCCGGCACCGCGGCGGCGTCCCCCGCGTCCTCGCCCGCCCCGACGGCGGATCGCCCATCGGCCTCGTCCTCGACACCGGCGCCAACGGCGGCATCGCCATGCCCACCCGCTACCTCGTCGAGTTCCCCGGCATCGTCTCCGTCGACGCCCTCACCCCCTCTGCCTCAACAGGCGTCGGCGGCGTCAGCCGACAGCACGCCGGCTGGCTGAAACGCGTCGACCTGCTCGGCGTCGCCCACCCCCAGGTGCCGGTCCGCTTCGAGGGCTCACCCGACGGCCACGCGACCGTCGGCCGCGTCGGCTACGACGTCCTCCGACACTTCCGCCTCCGCTTCACCCACGGCGGCACCCGTCTGCACGCGACACATCTGCCCCCCGATTCACGCTGATCGACGGGAACAGTTTGAGCGTCTCGGCCGTATTACTGTTTGACCTCGCGCGGCCCATCGCGCGGGCGAATCCCCCATGCGATCAACACACAGGAGCAACACGATGGCCACCACCACCAACCCCGCCACGACCCAACTGCACCCGACGCACCACTCGCTGGATGCGGGTATCCGCGCGAAGTCGGTCGCCCAGCTGCAGGCCGTGCTGTACGACGTCCTCGACGCCGCGGCCTTCGTCAAGCAGGCCCACTGGAACGTTAAGGGCCCGGGCTTCATCGCCGTGCACGAGCTGCTGGATCGCGTGTACGACCTGCTCGCCGAGCACGCCGACACGGTCGCCGAACGCATCGTGATCCTCGGCGGCCAGGCCGTCGGCACCAGCCGCGCCGTCGCGGCCGCGTCCCGACTCGACGCCTACCCGACCGACACGACCCGCCTCGACGAGCACATCGACCTGCTCGCCGACCGCCTGTCGCGCCTCGCCGGCAGCCTCCGCGACGCCATCGACATCACCAGCCACGCCGGCGACGCCGACACCGCGGACCTGTTCACGCAGGTCTCCCGCGACATCGACAAGCACGTCTGGTTCATCGAGGCCCATCGCCAAAGCTGACCCGACATCGCGACAAACTTCCCCTTACCCGCGGGTCCCGGCCCGTGGGTTTTTTCATGGCTCGACCGCGTCGACACGTTCGACCGGCTCGGCCGACCGATCCACCCGGGGAAGCCGCGCCGTCGCCGCCTCGGGCAGCATCAGCACCGAACCGATGAAGAAGCACACCGCCCCGCTCGTGATCGCAAACACCGAGAACGTCACGACCCCCTGCGACGTCCCACCCGGCAGGTAGAACGCGGTCAGGCCGGACAGCATGAACCACGCGCACCCGCCGAGGTTCACGAAGACCGACCACCACGACAGATCACTGAATCGCCAACCCCAGTACGCGTGACAGACCTCGCCGAACATCATGTAGCCCGACACGAGAAACAGCACCGAGCCAATTATGTTCGGCGTCCAGATCGCCAGGTCGGACGCCCACCACACGAGCCCGGGCAACGTCGCGTCGAACGTGTTGAAGTTGAACATGATGGTGCCGAGCCACTGCAAGAGGCAGGACAGCCAACCGAGATCGCCCGGCCGCCAGCCGATGATCCGCCACCGCCCGCCGGGTTGACGTCCCGCGTTGCCCGCCTGGAAGAGCTCGAGGTACGCCGCGGTGGTGAAGGGGATCGAGCCCGCGAAGAACACGGCGTTGACCTCCGTCGTGCTCATCCCCAGCCACGACACCAACGACGGATTGAGCGTCAACACGCCGCCCGTCGCGAACAGCGTCGAGCCAACGGCGAAGACAACGCCGATCCACCAGTTCAGGTCGCCCGGCATCCACAGGCACTGCAACAGCAGCCGTGCAGCGTGCTCGGCCCGGACGCTGCCCGGCATCGCGATGGCCTTGCGGTGGTGGCGTGAGCTCCACTCGCATCGGGCGCCGGCACGGTCGCGATAGACCCGGCGGGTGACGAACGGCTTGGGGCCGTACGCCTCGGCCACGATGACTGGCGACGTCTCGGCCACGCTAGTGATGGAAGCTGGATGCCTCGGCCTCGGTCATGTGCGTCTGGATCGGGTGCCGCTCGAAGAACGCGATCGCGTCGCGGATGTCCTTGAGCAGCAGAGAGCCGAGATCGCGGCTGACGCCGTGGCGAACGAGGATGCGCTGGATCACCAGGTCTTGCTCGTCCGGGGGCAGCGCGTACGCCGGCACCTGCCAGCCGCGCATCCGCAGCCGGTCGGCCAGGTCGTACAGCGTGAAGCCCGGGTCGGTGCCTTGCTTGATCCGCCAGCACAGCGCCGGGATCCCCGCGTCCATCCGACCGTCGTAGAGCATCTCGAACGGCCCGAGCCCGCCGATCTCCTTCGCCAGCCACTGCGCCGTCTCGTAGCACGTTGTGTGGACGTTGCGGTAGCCCTCTTTGCCCAGCCGCAGGAAGTTGTAGTACTGGCAGACGACCTGCCCACCGGGGCGCGAGAAGTTCAGCGCGATGTCGCGCATGTTCCCGCCGAGGTAGTTCACCCAGAACACCAAATCGTCGGGCAAATCGTCCGGGTCGCGCCAGATCACCCACCCGACGCCCAGCGGCGCGAGGCCGAACTTGTGGCCCGAGCTATTAATCGATCGCACCCGCGGCAGGCGGAAGTCCCACACCACTTCGGGCGCGCAGAACGGGGCCAGGAACCCGCCGCTCGCCGCGTCGACGTGGATCGGGATGTCCAGGCCTTGCTCGGCCTGCAGCTTGTCCAGCGCCTCGGCGACCGCGGCGATCGGCTCGTACTGGCAGGTGAACGTCACGCCCAGCGTCGGCACCACGCCGATCGTGTTCTCGTCGCACCGCTTGAGCACCTCCTCGGGGGTCATGATCAAGCGATCCGCTTCCATCGGGATCTCGCGGTGCTCGATGTCCCAGTACCGCGTGAACTTGTGCCAGCACACCTGCACCGGGCCGGTCACGAGGTTCGGCTTGTCGATCGGCTTGCCCGCGGCCTTGCGCTTGGCCTCCCAGGCGCGCTTGAGCGCCATCCCGCCGAGCATCGCCGCCTCGCTCGACCCTGTCGTCGAGCAGCCGACCGTGTCCGCCTCGTCCGGCGAGTTCCACAGGTCGGCCAGCATGTGCACGCAACGCGCCTCGATCTCGGCCGTCTGCGGGTACTCGTCCTTGTCGACCATGTTCTTGTCGACGCACAGGTCCATGAGCTGGTGGATCTCCGGCTCGACCCACGTCTGGCAGAACGTCGCCAGGTTCTGACGCGAGTTGCCGTCGAGCAGCAACTCGTCGTGCACGAACGAGTACACGATCCGCGGCTCGTGCTGCTCGTTGGGGAAGCGGTACTTGGGCAGCGCGGTCTCGAGGTCCGGCGAGGCGTAGACGTCGTCGTCGAGCATTTCGCGGACGGTGTGCTTGCTGTGCAGTGCCATGCGGGGCTCCTTGCGCCGGGGTCGGAGCGATCACTTCGGCGGTGAACCGGATCGCCCGGCGTAACTTAACCTCCGCCTTTCTGCTGGCGAGACGCAAAACGCCTGCGACCGATGGGCGGGCCCCCGCGCCGGCGATCACTTATGGTGTGGCCGTGAACGCGATCGCCCTGTACTTCTGGCGGCTGACCGGGGGCAACCCGCTGGCCGTGCGCGTCGTGAACAACGGCTCCCGCCGCGCCCGCGACCTCTGGGTCCGCATGGGCTACCTGGGCGCGATGATCGGGCTGGTGCTCGTCGGCCTGCTCGCCGGCGGCGGGCTCGGCGCGTCCGTCTCCATCAGCGACCTCGCCAAGAACGGCACGTGGATCTTCGGGATCATCGCCTACGGCCAGGTCATCCTCATCTGCCTGCTCGCGCCGCTGTTCATGGCCTCCGCCATCGCCGCCGAGCAGCAGGGCAAGACGTTCGACATCCTGCTCACGACCCCGCTGTCCAACTTGCAGATCGTGCTCGGGTCGCTGGGCGGGCGGCTGTTCTTCATCCTCGCCCTGCTGCTGTCCGGCCTGCCGCTGTTCAGCCTGATCCTCATCTTCGGCGGCGTCCCGGTGTCCAGCGTGTTTATCAGCTTCGCCACGGCGGGGCTGACCGCGCTGTTCGTCGGCTCCATCGCGGTGACGCTCAGCGTGCTGCGCATCGGCGG
>JBCCZA010000194.1:0-5998 GCA_039188455.1 Planctomycetota bacterium | reverse complement strand
TCGCACTCGTCCTTGAAGGTGGTGACGAGGATGCCGCCCTTGCCGCCGCCGACGCCGATGGCGTAGGCCAGGGCCAGCTCGCGGGCGGCGCCGGTGGCGTCCTGGTGGACGGCCATGAGGCAGGGGACGCCGCCGCCGCGCTCGTACTCCCAGCGGACGGTGTGGCCGGGGCCCTTGGGGGCGACCATCACGACGTTGACGTCGTCCGGCGGGGTGATGGTGTTGAAGTGGATGTTGAATCCGTGGGTGAAGAGCAGGGTCTTGCCGGCGGTGAGGTTAGGTGCGATCTCGCGTTCGTAGACATCGGGCTGGACCTCGTCGGGCAGCGCGATGGCGATGAGGTCGGCCTGCTTGACGGCGTCGGCGACGGACAGGGGGTCGAAGCCGTGCTCGACGGCGAGCTTGCCGTTGGCGGACTCGCGGCGGTTGGCGACGATGACCTTGACGCCGGAATCGCGGAGGTTCTGGGCGTGGGCGTGGCCCTGGGAGCCGTAGCCGAGGACGGCGACGGTCTTGCCGGCGAGGGGTTCGAGCGAGCCGTCACGGTCGTAGAGGGTTTCGATCGCCATGGGGCGGGTCCTTCGGTCGGGGAACTGAGGGTTGCCGGGCCGTCGCGGCCGGGCGTAGCGAGCCGAGCAGGATACGGGATGGCGGACGCCGCTGCGGGAAGGCGGGTGGCGTGTCAATCTGGGGGAAGCGGTCAGTCGGCTGAGGCGGGGGGGTCGAGGAACCAGCGCGGGGCGAGGTGGTTGAGCAGCCAGGCCGGGCCCAGGCCGAGCTCGGCGGCGCGGACGGCAGGTCGGCTCTGGTTGCCGAGGGCCAGGACGGCGGCCGAGGCGCTCAGACGGGACGGGGTGTCGTCGTCGAACGCGGGGGCGGCCTCGGCGTCGACCAGCAAGAGGTCGTAGGTGGTAGGCAGCGGCGCCAAGAGACCATCGGCGCCGCCCTTGCGCCCGGCGGTGCCGCGCGGCGGGACGGCGTGCAGCCTGGCCGGGTCCATCGGGACGTACTCGACGAGGCCTTCGCGAACCTGCTGCGTGGCGTCGGGCCTGTCGCCGGCGGGCTGAGGCACGGCGTCGTGGACCCACAGGCCGGTGCTTTCCCACGGCAGCAAGCGGTAGCGCGGGTCGATGCACAGGTGGGTAAAGAGCCGATCGAGGCTCGGGCCGTAGACCACGGCCAGGTCGAAGGCGTCGCGCCGCTCGACCGCGGCGACGGCGATCGACATCAGCCGCTCGGCGAGCGCGTCGATGGCGGCGTAGGCGTCGCGGAGGACGACGGCCTCGCCGGGCAGCGCCGGCGCCGCAGGCTCGGTGTCGTTGAGCTCGTAGGGGTCGGCCACAGGGGGAAGATTATCGCGCGGTGACACGCCCGGTAGGGTGAGCCCGACCCTTCGGGCCTTGGGCTAAACGGGGTGGCGCGTCAGTCCTTACGCCAGTAGCGGCCTTCGCGCTCCATCATCAGGTCGGCCGCGGGCGGGCCCCACGTGCCGGCCGAGTAGTTCGGCAGGTCGTCCTGGGGGTTGTCCTGCCAGTAGTCGAGCACGGGCTGGACGGCCTCCCAGGAGGACTCGATCTCGTCGCGGTGCTTGAACAGCGTCTGGTCGCCGCGCATCACGTCGTTGAGCAGGATGCCGTAGCCGTCGCCGGGCTCGATCTTCCACTGGTCGACGTAGTCGAAGTCCATGGCGACCTCGCCCATGTCGAGGCCGAGCCCGGGCTTCTTGCCCTCGAAGCGGATGCGGACGCCCTCGTTGGGCTGAACGTTAATGAGGATCTGGTTGGGCTTCTGCCGGCGGGCCTGCTCCTTGAACAGCAGGTGCGGCGTGGGCTTGAAGTACACGACGATGTCGGTGCGCTTCTGGGCCATCGCCTTGCCCGAGCGGAGGTAGAACGGCACGCCACCCCACCGCCAGGTGTCGATGTTGAACTGCATCGCAGCGTAGGTGTCGGTCTGGCTCTGCGGATCGACGCCCTCGGCCGAGCGATACGCGGGCACGGGCTTGCCGTCGACGGCCCCGGAGCCGTATTGGCCGCGGACGGCGATGTTCGGCACGTCCCGCGCCTCGGGCACGCGCAGGGCCTTGAAGATCTTGATTTTCTCGGTGCGGATGTCGTCGGCGGCCATCGTGTTCGGTGGCTCCATCGCCACGACCGACAGCACCTGCAACAGGTGGCTCTGCACCATGTCGCGCATCGCCCCGCCCGAGCCCGAGTCGTAGTAGTCGCCGCGGCCCTCGACGCCCACCGACTCGGCGGCGGTGATCTGCACGTGGTCGACGTACTGCCGGTTCCAGATCGGCTCGAAGATCGTGTTGGCAAACCGCAGCACGAGCATGTTCTGCACCAGCTCTTTGCCGAGGTAGTGGTCGATGCGGTAGATCTGGCGTTCGTGGAAGACCTCGGCGAGCACATCATTGAGTTCGCGTGCCGAGGCGGGGTCGTGGCCGAAGGGCTTCTCGACGACGATCCGCTGCCAGCTGGTCTCGTTGCGGTCGACGCTGACCATCTTCTTGCCTGTGAGGACCAGCAGCGTGTTGCCGAGGTTGCGGACGACGGGCACGAAGATCGACGGCGACAGCGAGAGGTAGAACAGCAGGTTGTGCCCGGTGCCGTGCTGCTCGGCGAGACCGTTCAGCGATTCCTCGAGCTGCGGCCAGGCCTCGGCCTTGGTCGCGTCGCCGGGCAGGTAGTGGATGTGCTGGGCGAACTTGGCCCACTTGTCGGCGTCGTACTGCTCGGGCTTGAAGCTCAGCAGCTTGTCGCGGTAGTCGTCGTCCGAGTACGGCGTGCGAGAGATGCCGACGATGCCGAACTTCTCGGGCATGCGGCCGTTGTCCCAGAGGTGGTAGAGGGCGGGGATGAGCTTGCGCTTGGTGAGGTCGCCCGAGGCGCCGAAGATGACGATGAGGCAGGCGTGGTTGGGGTCGATGGGGGGCATGGCGGGGCTCTCGGCGAATTCGCGATCGGGCAGGGGTGGCCCCCTACACAACGCGCTGGGGGTTGAGAGTATGCCAAGTCGGGATCGACCACCCGTCCACGAAAGAACTTGTCATAAGACGTCCTCGATCACAGCGCGATTGGCTGTTTCGATTTCATGAAACTGCCGAGCACCGACCTGTCGCAACCGGTGTGCGACATAGCAGCCCGCGGGAATGATCAGGATGGCCATGACCATCGCGATGGTTCCCCACGTGGCCCCCCACTTGACGCCAACCAAGAGGGCAGGAAACACTCCGCATAAAGAGATGAGAAGGGTAACGGTTACGACAAGGGCGATCAGCATCGATCGGATCGCCACTCGCCACCCCACGGCCGCCACCAGCGATGGGGCCGTGTTGAGCCAGCGATCCAGCGCTCTGAAGGCGACCCACAACGCACCAACCGCCGAAGCAAACGCAGCCACCCACGCCCATGCCTGTTGCTGGTCGGTCAGCCCGTAGCGGCTTGGCAGCGAGGTGAAGGCCGCGAAGGACAGCAGGCCTAGTAGAAGGAAACCGATCGCATGCCACGCAAGGCTCTCGACGGCAGCCATCGCTTGCTTCGCATCCTCATAGGTGCTTAGCCGCGAATCGAGCAGTTCGCTTAGCTTGAGCCAAGCTCCGCACTCGACACAGCAGACTTCGCCGCTCTTCGGTTTGAGCGAGCGGAGGTTGTAGCCGCAGACGGGGCAGGCGATGTCCTGCTGTATTGGGGCGCCCTGCCGCGGCCAGAGTCGTTGATACCCCATCAGTCGGCGGCTTCCACCTCGGCCTTGTGCAGGGCGACCGAGACGATCATCAGGTCGGCGGGGGTGACGCCGGCGAGGCGGCCGGCCTGGCCGAGGGTGGCGGGGCGGAACTTGGTCAGCGTGTTGGCGGCCTCGGTGCGTAGGCCGGGGATGGCGGCGTAGTCGAGGTCGGTCGGCAGCGGGGTGTGCTCGCGCTCGGCGAGGCGGTCGGCCTCGCGGCGGTGGCGGTCGATGTAGCCGGCGTAGAGCAGGTCGGCGAGGACGCGCTCGGCGAGGAGCGAGGCGTCGAGGGCTTGGACGTCGACTGAGTCGCCGATTGCGGTCAGCAAGTCGCTCGGCGTTCGACCGGGCTGGCGGGCCCACTTCGCCAACCCGAGGCGGTCGACGGCGACAAGCATGGCTTGCTGCGTGGCGTCGCGACGCTGATGGACCGACCAGCGGGCGTCGTCGACGAGGCCGAGCTCGCGGCCGAGGGGGGTGAGGCGTTGCGGGGCGTTGTCGCTGCGGAGCATCAACCGGTGCTCGGCCCGGCTGGTGAACATGCGGTACGGCTCGCGCGGCGTCTTGGTGACCAGATCGTCCATGAGCACGCCGATGTACGCGCGGTCGCGGCCAAGGGTGAAGCGGTCGTAGTGGTCGATGATGCACCCGGCGTTGAGTCGATCGCGATCGGCGACAGCGCGGTGCCAGCGGACGGCGTTGACGCCGGCGACGAGGCCTTGGGCGGCGGCCTCCTCGTAGCCCGACGTGCCGTTGATCTGCCCGGCGAGCAGCAGGCCCGCGACGCGCTTGGTCATCCCGGTCGCGTCGATCTGATGTGGCCAGACCATGTCGTACTCGACGGCGTAGCCGTAGCGCAGGATCGTCGCGTGCTCGCAGCCCGGCAGGCCGGCAACGATGGCGTCTTGGATGTCGGCCGGCAGCGAGGTGCTGATGCCGTTGCAATAGACCTCGTGCGTGTCGAGCCCCTCGGGCTCGAGGAAGACGTGGTGCGACGCGCGATCGGCGAAGCGGACGACCTTGTCCTCGATGCTCGGGCAATAGCGCGGGCCGGCCGAGGAGTCGAACGCGCCGTTGTACATGGGGGCGCGGTCGAGGTTGTCGCGGATGAGGTCGTGCGAGGCGGCCGAGGTGTGCGTGATATGGCACGGTCGCTGATCGAGCACGGGGAAGCGATCACCCTTAAGGGCGGACAGCTCGCTGAACGGCACGGGCGTGTCGTCGCCGGGCTGGAGCTCGAGCGCGGCGAAGTCGATCGTGCGGGCGTCGAGGCGCGGGGGCGTGCCGGTCTTCAGTCGGCCGAGGTCGAAGCCCAGGCGTTGCAGTTCGGCGGAGATGGCCGACGCAGGGGCCTCGCCGACGCGCCCGCCGGGCGTTCGGGTATCGCCGGTGTGCATGAGGCCACGCATGAACGTGCCGGTCGTGAGGACGACGGCGTCGCTGCGCAGGGCGATGGTCTTGCCGTAGGTGTCGATGCAGCCGAACTCGCCGCAGCAGGCGTCGGTCGGCTCGGCGGGGCCGTCGGGCTCGTTGAGCCGGACGCGCACCCCACGGCAAATCGGCAGGCTTGGCGACGCGCTTGGCCCGGCCACGCCGTCGTCGTCGACGAGCAGGCCTTCGACCGCGCCGCCGATCACATCGAGGTTCGGCCGCGTCGCGATCAGGCGCTGCACCTCGGCGGCGTAAGCGTACTTGTCGCTCTGGCAGCGCGGGCCGCGCACGGCCGGGCCTTTGCTGGCGTTGAGCACGCGGAACTGGATCCCCGTCGCGTCGGCCGCCAGCCCCATCAGGCCCCCCATCGCGTCGACCTCGCGGACGATCTGCCCCTTCGCGAGCCCGCCGATCGCCGGGTTGCACGACATCGCCCCGACCCGGTCCGGCCGCAGCGTGACCATCGCCACCCGCCCGCCGTGGTCGTCGTACCGATCGCGAAGCAGGTTGGCCGCCGCCCAGGCCGCCTCGCAGCCCGCGTGCCCGCCGCCGATCACGATGACGTCGTACCGCTTGCGCATCGGTGACAGTTTAGGTCTGGCTGACCCGCCTCCAAGCGGGTTACGCTCTGCGCATGTCGATGCTTCCGGGACACGACGACAGGGCCACCGCCCCCCCTACCACCCCCCCCCCCCACCCACCCGGCCAAGCCCCCCCCCCCGGGCGGGCCCTGCAGCGCCCCCCCCGAATCCGCCCCGGCCACCCCGCCCGCCGACGCACCGGTCGACGCCCCCCGCGCCTGGCTGGCCTTGCTGCTCACCCCCGGTATCGGCGCCGT
>JBCCZA010000193.1:0-6103 GCA_039188455.1 Planctomycetota bacterium | reverse complement strand
GGGATGTTGCTGAAGCCGTCGTTGTAGTCGTGCTCGACGAGGTACATGATCGCGCCCATCACCGAGACGACCATCAGCACGGTGTAGACGAAGACGACGATCTTGTTGCGGGCGAGCCAGACGGCGCGGGTGATCTCCAGCTGCTCGTCGAGCAGGCGGACGAGCTTGAGGATGCGGAAGACGCGGAGCAGCCGCAGCAGGCGGACGACCAGCAGCGTCTGAGCGCCGGGGACGAGCAGGCTGAGGTATGTGGGGAGGAAGGAGACGAGGTCGACGACGCCGTAGAAGGATCGGGCGTAACGGATCGGGCGCTGGACGCTGAGCAGGCGGGCGACGTACTCGACCGTGAACAGGATCGTGAAGGCCCACTCGACCGCGCGAAGCAGGTGGCCGTGTTCCTGCTGGATGGGCTCGACGGTCTCGAGCATGACCGCGACGGTCGAGGCGATGATGGCGATGAGCAGGGCGAGGTCGAAGGCCCGGCCGAGGGGGGTGTCTGCCTCGAAGATGATGGTGTGCAGCCGGTGACGCCAGGGCTCTCTCGGCGGCGTGGGCGCTTCGTGCATGGGTGCAGGGTAGAGCGCACGAAAAAACCCCGGCCGCGAACGACCGGGGCTTGAATATCAATTCAGCAAAGCGAGGCGGGCTTACCAGCTCTCGCTGCGACGGCCACCGCCGCCACCACCGCCGCGGTAGCCACCGCCGCCGCCGCCACGATTGCCGCCGCCGCCTTCGCGGGGCCGGGCCTCGTTGACGTTGAGGGTGCGGCCCTCGAACTCTTGGCCGTTGAGGGCCTCGATGGCCTGCTGGGCCTCGCCGTCGTCGGGCATGGTGACGAACGCGAAGCCGCGGGGCCGACCGGTCTCGCGGTCGTTGATCACGGCGACCTCGTCGACCTGGCCGTAGTTGCTGAACAGACCCTCGAGGGCGTCCTCGGTGGTCTTAAAACTCATGTTGCCTACAAAAATCTTCATCGTCGGGACTCCTCACAAGGGGTCGTAGAACGAGTGACCGCCTGGAGGTCCCGGCTGAGATGTCTAATGCTCACGGGTCGAACCTGGACGCGTCACGGACGACCGACTCGCACGGCGGCGGGTCGGCATGAATCGGAGCCTTCGCTTGACGGGCGAACGACTCGGCCGACACACATGGCCGGCAAGGCGACGCGACACGGGTGGGCGGAGCGTCGAGCGGGCGTCTTGGGGACGCCGGGTCCGGGAGTGTCACACCCGGGCCGGCGGGCGTCAAGCGGGGCAACCCCCTTAGCCACGGGCCGCGGTCGCCGACGTGATGAGCACCGACTGCCGCTCGAGCAGGTGGGTCGTGCGGTCCAGACCCTTGCCGAGCTGCTCCATGCCGAGGATCAGCTGCTTGATCCCCTCGCGGATGCGGACGTGGCTGGGCTGGCCGGCGGCGGGCTGGGCGAGTTTCAGGGCGGGGGTGTGCATGGCGGCTCCTTGAAGATGTGACTTGCGGTCTCGACCCCAAGCATCAGATACACGCCGACTGATTAACGTCCAAAACATCCACAATGTGTGCGAATCTAGGTAAACCACCGGCCTGTGCTGGTTGATCCGGCCGGCCGGGTCCGTCTGTACGGATTGGGTGGTCTGGGCAGGCGTTGCGGCGGGGTAGCATGCCCGGATGCGACGCGTCCGACGCGGCGATCACGCGGCCCGGCTGGAGATGACGCCGCTGATCGACGTCATCTTCCTGCTGCTGACCTTCTTCATCTACGCCCTGCTGCTGATGGTGCGGGCCGAGGTGCTGCCCGTGGCCCTGAGCGGTGTGGCGGGCACGGGGGCGGCTGGGCAGGCGGTGGTGAACGTCGTGACCGTGCGGGCGGACGGGACGCTGGCGTGGAACCGCGACACGGTCGACGAGGCGGGGGTGGCCGAGCTGATGGCCGAGGCGGCGGCGGACCCGCAGGAGCCGACGGTCTACGTCGCGATGGAGGCCGACGGGCGGGTGGACCGGGCGCCGACGCTCGTACGGCTCTGGGAGCTGGCCAACCGGGCCGGGCTGGACCGCGTCGTCATGGTCGGGGCACCGGACCCGACGGCGACGCCTTGACCCGCGGAACACGCGCTTTCGCCCCCGACGCGAGCTATCCTGTGGTCAGATTCTCGCGACGCAATGAGGTGATTGGGACGTGCAAATACGATTCGGCGGCCGGCGACGACGGCTGGAGACACCCGAGCAGATGGTGCGCGAGACCAGCGCCTTTCTGACGTGGGCGTTGCCGCGATCGCACCGGCTGCCGCGCGTCCCGACGAGGCCGGTCCACCAGGGCGGGTTCGCGTCGCTGCTGTCCATCCCCGGGGCGCGCCAGCGGTTGGCGCGGTGGTGGGCGGTGTCGCTCGAGACGGTGGAGCAGACCTATCGACGGGGGTCCGCCCGGGCCTGATCGCCGGGTCGAGCCAATCTCAAACGATCATTGTGAGCGGCGAATTCGGCCGATGAGCCGATGGAGCGGGCACGCCGGCACGCCAGGAGCACGCGATGGATGTCAAGGCCAAGATCCGACCGAACTATCAGGGGCGACTCGCGATCATCGCGCTGGCGTTGCTCGCCTTCTCGGCCTGGTTCTTCTACGACGGCGCGATCGCGTACCCCAAGAAGCAGGAGATCCAGCTCGCCTACAAGGAACTGGCCGACGAGGGCCGATCGGGCGAGTGGCGCGAGGTCGCCGAGGCCAAGGGCTGGCCGACCGAGACGCCCGAGGCGCCGCTGAGCGACATGTCGATCTTCACGCAGTACCTGCTGGGGTCGCTGTGCCTGCCGATCGGGCTGTACTTCGCCGGCGTCTTCGTGCTGGCCAGCCGGCGGTGGGTCGGCGCGGCGGCGGACGGGATGCACGACCACCGCGGCCGGCACGTGGCCTGGGAGTCGATCGACTCGGTCGACGACAGCCGCTGGAAGACCAAGGGGATTCTCTGGGTCCACTTCACCGACACCACGGGCAAGGCGGACAAGCTGCTGCTGGACGACTGGAAGTTCGACCGCGACGCGACCCGGGCGATCGTGGATCGCCTCCAGCACGAACGGCCGGAGATCTCGATCGACACGGACCTGCCCACCGACGACGCCGAGAGCGGCGAGGCCGTCCGCGGGGACGCATAACCGGCCCGAACCGCCCAAAAATCTCGCCAAAGCGCCCAAAGCGGTTGGCCGACTGCCCGCTAGAGCTATTCTGTTTGAGTGGGCTAGGAGGAGAGAGAATTGGGAACGATGGACATGCTGGGCGGGCGGACCTGGAAGTCGCGTTGGCGTCGGCTGATGCCGTGGACGCCGCGCGTGCAGCACCGGGTCGTCAAGTGCGACTGCGGGAGCAGCGTGATGTCGCCGTTCCCTGCCACCTGCCGCCAGTGCGGCAAGACGGTCACCGCCCCGCGCGTGGCCATCGCCAGCTACCGCCATTCGCGCGGATAGCAAGCTGCAGTCAATACTCGACTTAGCCCGACCCCACGCCGATCAGGCCGACCGACGCAGCCGCCGGCCGATCGACCGCATGGCCGACTCGGCCTCGCGGATCTGGTCGTTGAGGGCCGCGCGACCGGCGGCCGCCTCGCCCAGCGTCGACCGCAGCCGGTACAGCCGGCGGGCGCGGTCCGCCACCCGCTCGAACTGCTCGATCCACCCGGACTCGCTCTCGATCTGAATCGGTTCCATGGCGTCCTGCTTGGTACGGATTCGAAGAAATGCCGGTTCCTACGCCCATGGCTTCCACCGCCACGGGCTCAAAGAGACGAAACGCCGACCATTATCGGCCAACGGCGCGTTTCGCGTGAGCAACGCTGCTCAATCCCAATTCACGGCCCCGAGCGGCCACCCACGCCCAACAATCGCTCAGCCCTTATCGCTGAGCATCAACTCCGGCGAAAACGCCTCGCGAAACTCAAAGACACCGGTGAAATCTTCGATCGAATCCTCGTCCGTCCGACGCATCAGCCCCGCCTCGACCATCTCGAAAACGATCCGGCCGAAGTCCTCGCACCGCACGATCCCCCATCGGCCCAGGACCGACCGGGCCATCAGCCCGTACTGATCGACCGCGAAATCCCGCAACCCATGGCAGAGCTGGCGGCCGCTGACGTGCCGGCTCTCCTGCTCGGGGTCGTTGTCCTCGTCCCACTCGCCGTGCGTGTGGCGCACCGTGAAATCCAGCCCACGCTGGACAAACACGAACGCGTCCAACGGGTACTCGCTGTCGCCGGCGATCTGGGTCAGGTCGATCTGGGACATCTTTCAACACTCCTCGGAGCAATGATCATATCGCGCGACCGGGGGAGACTTCCACCCATCCGGCAAACCCTGATTGGCCGCCCGCGTGTTCCGGCCCGCGACCCGCCCGTTTGACGCACCCACGCCGGCCCGCTGCGACGCCCTGACCGCGAACTTACATTCCGCACATGCCTCACGAACCGACGTCGCCGAACCCCCTGGCCGACACGCCCCTGCAGCGTCGCCGGCTGTACGCCCTGCTGGTGCTGTCCGGGCTGTTCCTGGGCACCCTGGCGATGCTGAACATCCTGGGCATCAGCCGGTTCATCGTGCTGTTCAGCTACACCCCCGCCACGCCCGACGCGGATCCCGTATGGGCCTGGGGCCAGTGGGGAGCCGTCTCCTTCGCCCTGGCCGTCGGCGTGCTGCCCTATCCCTTGACCTTCCTCTGCACCGACCTCATCAGCGAGTTCTACGGCCGACGCACCGCCAACTTCATCGTGTGGGTCGGGCTCATCCTCAATCTCTGGCTCATCTTCATCCTCTGGCTCGGCGGCATCCTGCCCGCCGTGCCGCCGGTCGATCCCGTCACCGGCCTGCCCGACCCCGACTCGTATGACTACGCCTTCTACTACATCCGCAAGCTCAGCTTCGGCGCCGTCGCCGCGTCGATGATCGCCTATCTCTTTGCCCAGTTTGTCGACGTGCAGCTCTTCCACTTCTGGAAGCGCCTCACCCAGGGCAAGGCCCTGTGGCTGCGCAACAACGCCTCGACGCTCGTCAGCCAGTTCGTCGACACGTTCGCCGTGATCACGATCACGCACTTCTACGCCGCCGCCCTGCCCATCGACCCCGACCGGGCGATCTGGCCGCAGCTGTGGCTGTTCATCCTGACCGGCTACGTGTTCAAGGCGGTCGTGGCGCTGCTCGATACGCCGCTGATCTACGCGGCCGTAGCGGTGCTCAAGCGCTACCTGCAGATCGACCCCGTGGGCGAGCACACCGCCTCCTCGGGCGTATGATCGCCGCATGGCCAGACCGCCCCGACACGCCCGCCGCCGCCTCGCGATGCGCACCGTCCTGACGGGCGTGGCCGCGCTGACGCTGTCGCTGGTCGGCTGCGAGTCGAGCCCGTCGGCCACCACCGCCACGCCCAGCGAGCCCGCCCGTGCCGTCTCGGGCGATCGCGACATCAACCGCGGCCAGCTCCTCCGCCAACGCGGCGACCTCGACGCCGCGCTCAACGCCTTCAACAACGCCCTGGCCGACAACCCCGACCTCGTCGACGCCCACCTCGGCGTCGGCGACGTCTACCGCGACCGCGAGGACTACCCCGCCGCCGAGCGCGCCTATCAACGCGCCGCCACCCTCGACCCCACCAACTTCGACGCCCACTACTACCTCGGCCTGACCCGCCAGTTCCTCGGCCGGATCACCGAGTCGATCGCCGCCTATCGCCGCGCCATCGCTCTGCGTCCCGACGCCCCCGAGGCTCACCGCGACCTCGCCGCCGCCTATCTCCAGGGCGGCCGCCCCCGCGACGCCGTCGCCGCTGCGCAGCAAGCCGTCCGGCTCGCGCCCGACGACCAGCCCGCCTGGTTCAACCTCGCCGCCGCCCAGTCGCTCACCGGCAACTACGACCAGGCCATCCAGAGCTACCGCCGCGCCGCCGAGCTCGGCCCCATCCCCGACCAGATCGCCCTGGGCCTCGCCGACGCCCACCTCAAGCTCGGCAACCTCGACCGCGCCGTCAACACCCTGCTCACCCTCACCGCCAACTCCCCCGACTCGGCCACCGCCCACGAACGCCTCGGCTACGCCTACTTCCGCCAACGCAAGTTCGACTCCGCCGACGCCGCCTACGCCGACGCCGTCCAGC
>JBCCZA010000192.1:0-6140 GCA_039188455.1 Planctomycetota bacterium | reverse complement strand
GGGCTACCGACGGCGCTGCTGTACTCGGGCTTTGCGGTGGTGTCGGTTCAGACGACGACGGGGTTCGCAACGGCGGACTGGGACCTGTGGCCGTTCGCGGCGACGGCGACGCTGATCGCGGTGATGTTCGTCGGCGGGTCGGCGGGCTCGACGGCGGGCGGCATCAAGGTGATGCGGATCATGATCGCGGTGAAGGTGTTGATGACCGAGATCGGACGGGTGTTTCGGCCGGCGAAGGTCAGGCCGGTGCGGGTGGGCGACGCGACGGTGTCGGCGGAGATGCGCCAGTCGACGCTGGCATACATCCTGATCGTGGGGCTGCTGTGGGCGGGGGGGACGTTTGGGTTGATGGTGCTGGAGCCGGCCGGGACGGTGGATTTCACCACCGCGGCGTCGGCGTCGGTGGCGACGGTGAACAACATCGGCCCTGGGCTGGGCGCGGTCGGGCCGGTGGGCAACTACGGGGCCTTCTCGTCGCCGAGCCTGCTGCTGATGAGCCTGCTGATGGCGATGGGCCGGCTGGAGCTGTTCGCGATCCTGGTGCTGATCGCGCCGAGCTTCTGGCGGCGAGGCTGAGTCATGGAACAGGGATCGAGGAGCATGGATCAATTTGCCGTGATAGCGAGCTGATCCATGCTCCATGAGCCATGTACAATGCACCAATGAGTTGGACCGAGACCGACGTCGTCAACGTGGACAAGCCGGAGCTGACGCCGGGGCAGGCGTTCTACCTGCCCGAGGTGTTCAAGGGCTTGGGGACGACGTTCAAGCACCTGCTGGGCTCGGTCGGCGGGTCGGCTCGCCCGACCAACCGGGCGATGGAGTACCCCGAGCAGCGGCGCGAGGACCGCGACCTGATGGACGGCGGGATCCAGGTCGAGAACTTCCGCGGCGTGCACCGACTCAACCGCGACGAGGACGGGCGCGTCAAGTGCGTCGCGTGCTTCATGTGCTCGACGGCGTGCCCGGCGCGGTGCATCCACATCGAGGGCAAGGAGAGCCCGTGGGACGACCGCGAGAAGTACCCCGTCAAGTTCGACATCGACGAGCTGCGGTGCATCTTCTGCGGGATGTGCGAGGAGGCGTGCCCGGTCGACGCGATCGAGCTCACCCAGGCCTATGACATCGTCGGCATGAGCCGCAACGAGATGGTTTTCGACAAGGCCAAGCTGCTGAGCGTGTACGACGCGACGGTCGAAGGCAAGCCGATGTGATCGGCGGTCCGGGGATATCGATCGAGTCAGCGATCAACCAAGCGCGGTCACGCGTGGATTGATTGTTTCGGTACCTTCGGCGTCGCTGGACTCCGGCTGCTGCGATCCCGCGTGCATTGGGATGGCGTCGTGGCCCTCGGCCATCGAGATCACGTGGCGGGCGATCTGGCCGGCGTGGATGCCGACGCGGCGGAGGTAGTGGGCGTTGCTCATCCCGGGCAGGTGAGCTTCGACGCGGTCGGGGTGTTGGCGGGTGGCCTCGATGAGTCGGGCGTCGAGCTCGCGGGTGTCGCGGTCGAACGCCTCGACGGACACGACGACGTCGCGGGCGAGCTGCGTGTCCACGTCGACGATGGCGTCGAGGCTGAGCCTGACCAGCTCAACGGCGTGGTCGGCGACCTGCCTGGCCTTGGTGGCCTCTTGCGGGGCGGGGCCGGGGTCGCGGTCCAGCGAGCGCTCGGCGATGTTGACCGCCAGGTCGCCGATGCGCTCGAGCTCGGTCTTCATCTTCAGCACGCCCACGACGTACCGCACGTCGAACGCCACCGGCTGGTGCAGCGCCAGCGTGTGCAGGCACTCCTCCTCGATGGCGATCTCCAGCTGATCGATCGGGCGGTCGGCGGCGATGACCTCCGCGGCGAGCGCGGCGTCGGATCCCTCGAGGCACGCGATCACGCGGATGAGGTTCTCCTCCACCTGCGCACCCAGCCCCAGCAGCATGCGCTTGAGGCGTTCGAGCTGGCGCTGGAGATGGACCGACATCGCAGAGGCTCAACGTGGAAAGGGGAACCGCCCACCGGAGTGACGCCATAACTTACGTCACGATCGCCAAAACTGTTTGTAATGATGGATTTATGACGTTTTCCTAACGTCTTGCAGAAGTGTCTTCGGGGTCGGAGGGCCTGTGAGGCCGATCCAGCGGTCCGCGGTCCACGCGATGAGGCCCAGCGCCACGGGCAGCGACGCCCAGCCGACTTCGCCCGAGCCGATCAGCCAGGCCGCGTTGTACACGTGCATCGCGCGCACGGCCCAGGCCGACCGCATCACGCCGCCGCGCGTGACGACCGCCGCGGCCGCGAATGCGATCGCCGCCCCGACCGCCAGCCATAGCCCCGTGGGCGAGGGCCCGGCCGCGCCCGCGCGCCACGTGCTCACGCTCAGCCAGACCAGCGACCAGAAGCACCAGCCGGCGACCGCGAGCAGCGTGTCGCGCCCCGTCCAGGCCGGTCGACGCTGCCGGCTCGACACCCGCGCCGAGGCGCAGGCCATGACATGCGTCATCGTCAGCATCACCGGCCACACCGGCCCCATCCGCGGGTCGGCCACCAGCATCGACGCACCGGCCAGCAATCCCAGGCTCACGACGCCGACCGCCGGCAGGAACCGCGCGACGCCCGCGTACGTCACCGCCCCCAGCGCCGCCAGACCCGCGACCAGCGCCGACGCCTGCCCCAGCCCCGCGGCCGCGATCACGCTCACGAGCAGCGCCGCCGTGCTCACCGGCCCGACCCACCGCGTCCCGCGCTCGTCGCGCCCGGCGGCCGGCCCGCTCAGCAGGCGGTACAGCCCGACCGCGCCCAGCACCAGCGCCGCCGCGCTGCCCGCCGCCAGGCCCAGCGTCATCGCGGTCATCGCCCACGAGCCACCGTCGCTCGCCGGGTTTGCCAGCAGGGCGAGGGTCGTCGCGTTGCTCACCGCGGCGGCGACGACCTCCGTCGCTGCGAGTCTGCCGGGTTGTCGGTTGGCCATGACGTGTCGTCCGCCGTGTCCGGGGCCGCCAGCCGCTACACTCGCCGCCCATGCGTGAGCTTCGTCGCACCGGCTTGGCCCTGGGTGGGGCCGCCCTGATCGCTCTGGCCAGCGTAGGCTGTCAGGGCGGCAGCGACACGGTCTTCGGCGATCTGCTCGAGCCGTTGATCCCGCCGACGCCCGGCGAGGCCGCCCGCGACGCCTTCAACGTCTTCGACGCCGACAAGCGCCGCCGCGCCGTCGCCCTGATCAACGCCTCGCCCTTCGGCGGCGAAGACCCGTACCTGCGGATGTACCGCCTGCTGCTCGACGACCGCGACGCCACCGTGCGAGCGGCCGTCGCCGCGGCGCTGGGCGATCACGGCACGCCCGAGGACGCCGACCGGCTGATCCCGCTGCTCCGCGACCGCGACGGGTTTGTGCGGTGGCAGGCGGCGCGGGCGTTGCAGAAGCTGCACAACCCCGACGCGATCGAGCCGTTGATCGCGGTGGTCAGCGACGACGACGACGCTGACGCCCGGGCGGCCGCCGCGTACGCGCTGGGCCAGTTCGACAGCCCCGACGCGTTCGACGTGTTGGTCGGTGCCCTGCTGGACCCCGACTTCGCCGTCGTGACCAACGCCCAGACGGCGCTGACGACGATGACCGGGACCGACGAGGGAGATGACCCGGCCGACTGGCTGGTGTGGGCCGAGGATCGGCGGGGGGACCTGTTCGCGGATCGCGAGGTGTACGGGTATCGGCCGTACGAGCCGCCGCGGGGGTTCTTCGGCCGGTTGGCGTTCTGGCGGGCGCCGACGGTGTACGAGCTGCGCGAGCCGGTGGGGCTGACGACGGCGGGGGGCGTGGAGGTGCCGGAGGCGGGGTCGGCGACGCCGTAGGCCTGTCTCGTGGGGTAGCTGGGAGGATGGGCAAGGCGAGTGTTTGCCTAGCTTTCGCGATCGGCGGCGGCGGGGCTTGTTGGGCGGTCTCGGGGCGGGTGGGCTCAGACGGCGGGCTGACTGTCCGATAGGACGGGTATGGCTGGACGCATCTGGACTCAACTCACTCTCCTGGTGTCGGCGGGGCTGCTCACGGTGGGCGGGTGGCTGGTCGTCGACCAGCAGCGGGCGTTGTCGCGGGCGGAGTCGGTGCCGGCCCAGGTGGTAGAGGCCGATGTCGCGGTGACGCCGTGGGGGACGCACCGCCCGCGGGTGGTGGCGGAGTACACGGCCGACGGCAAAGCGCGGCAGACGCAGCGGTGGTCGTGGATGGACGTGGGCGGCACGCAGGCGTGGGCCGCCGCCGCGACGACGGAAGCGACGAACGAGGCGGCGTCGCCGCGTGGGCTGAGAGTGTGGGTCGACCCGACGCGGCCGGACGTGGCGTGGGTGGACGCGACGCCGACGGCGATCCCGATGGTGGTGTGGCTGGGCGGCGTGGCGCTGCTCGGCGCATGGTGGGGCGTGTGGCGAGCGAGCCGGTGCCAGCTGGCGCCGGCCGTGGCGACGCCGATGGGCAACCACGGCTGGTACGCGCTGCGCGGCTGGATCGGCGCGAGCGGCAGCGTGCCGACGGCGTGGGCGCGGGTGGCGACGGGGTTCATCGGCGGCGTGCCGGCGATCGCGCTGCACTACATCGCGATGGGCGGGCCGATCACGATGGGCGGCGCGCTGGCCGTGGCGAGTTGGTTGGGGCTGACGGCGTGGTGGGTGGTGCGTGCGGCGCGAGCCAGCGCGTGGTCGGGGCGGATCGTCCCGCCGAGCGTGACGGTGACGCGGGCCGTGATGAGCCTGGAGCACGACGTGGTGACGCGGGTGAAGCTCACGGTGCGTCGGCCGATGGTGCTGCGGTCGGTGCGGATGAGCCTGGTGTGTCGGCGGATCGACGCGCTGAGCGCGACCGAGCTGTACCGCGCCTCGGCCGAGGACGCGCTCGAGCGGCTGGCCAGCCCGTCGGCGCCGGTGACGACGACGCACGGCTTCTCGGTACCGCCCCGGAAGCGACGCGCGTCGCTGAGCGCCGGCGGCGAGCGCATCGCCTGGGCCATCGAGGTGATCGTCAAGCCCGAGTACGGCCCGCCGATGACGGCGAACTACCCGATCGAGGCGGTGCACGACACCAAGGCCGCCACGCCCAAGCCACGGCTCGTCGGCACGACCCGCGCGGCGTGAGGCTCGGCTAACCCTTCGTCGGCGTGATCTTCAGGTTCTTCTCGGCCATCGTGACGGTGTGCTCGGCCGGGATCGAGTGGGTGATGAACACCGACCCGCCGATCGTCGCGTTACGACCGATGACGGTCTGCCCACCAAGGATGATGGCCCCGCCGTAGATCGTGACGTCGTCCTCGATGGTCGGGTGGCGTTTGCGGCCGGACCAGCGGTCGTGCCCGCCGCGCAGCGACAGCGCGCCGAGCGTGACGCCCTGATAGAGCTTGACGCGTTGGCCGATCTCGCAGGTCTCGCCGACGACGATGCCCGTGCCGTGGTCGATGCACAGGCCCGGGCCGATGGTCGCGCCGGGGTGGATGTCGATGCCGGTCTCGTTGTGGGCGTACTCGGACATGATCCGCGGCAGCATCGGCACGCCGAGGCGGAACAGGGCGTGCGCGACGCGGTGGGTGAAGATCGCGTCGATGCCGGGGTAGCAGAAGATCAGCTCGTCGGTGTTGACCGACGCCGGGTCGCCGTCGAAGGTCGCCTGCACGTCGGCCGCGAGGGTCGCGCGGACCGCGGGCAGACCGTCGAAGAACGTGTGCGTGAGCTCGGTGGCCTTCTCGTCGCAATCGTCGCAGTCGTCGCCGATGCCGGGCTGATCGCGGTTGAGCACGTAGCGCAGCGACTGTCGGACCTGCTCGTGCAGCTTGCTGTAGAGGACGGCGAGCAGGTCGTGCGTGTGGTCGCGGACGTTGTCGGAGGTGAGCCGGCGGTCCTCGAAATAGCCGGGGAAGACCACGCGGCGGAGCAGCTCGATGACCTCGATCGCGCGGGCCCGGCTGGGCAGGAACGGCGAGTCGAGGTGGCGGGTGCGCTCGTCGGTGGTGTAGCTATCGAGCAGGGCGTCGACGGCGGCGTTGACGATGGGCAGCGACCGCGCCGCGTCGGGCGACGTGTGCGGCGGCGGGGCGGCGGCGGCGTCGGGGGAGGTAGAGGCGGCCATGAGGGCATGCTAGCCGCCACGATGCGGGCGTTTAGCCGG
>JBCCZA010000191.1:0-6220 GCA_039188455.1 Planctomycetota bacterium | reverse complement strand
GCCCGACGCGGCGTTGGCATGGAGCAAGCGGGCCCTGGACATGGCCGAGGCCGCGACCGAGCCCCGCGCCCGCGGCTGGCGAGGCACCCTCTACAACAACCTCGGCTGGACCTATCACGAGAGCGGTGATTTCGAGCAGGCCCTGTCGATGTTCGAGGCCAGCTTGGCCATCGAGCAGAAGGACGGCCAGACCAGGCTGATCGGTATCGCCCGCTGGTCGATCGCCAAAACCCTCCGCCATCTCGACCGCCTCGACGAAGCGCTCGCGATCCAGACCGAATTGCTCGACCACCCCGATCGGCAGAACAACACCTCGGAGGGCTACACGCGCGAAGAGCTCGGCGAGTGCCTGCTCGCGCTCGATCAAGCAAACGAAGCCGCATCGCACTTCGCCCGCGCGTGGTCGTTGCTGCACGCCGACGACTGGCTCCGCTCTCAGCAGGCCGATCGCCTCGACCGCCTCAAGCGGCTGGGGAAGGTCGAGGCGGATTAGGAAGAGGCTTCAGCGCTTTTCCCACGCCATCGCACGAACGCCACGATCGCCCAGACGAACTCGACCGCCGCGAACGGCCACGAACCGATCATCGTCGCGTAGGTCGCGGCCGCGAGGCAGGCGATCGCGAAGGCCAGGATGAACGCCCGGCCACGCGACTCCAGGGCGTAGAACGTCACCATCGCGGCGACGGCCAGGAAACCAAAACTCTCGATCCACATCGTTGACGCCTTTCGGGATGAGTGAGGACGCGGATGAACTTAACGACCGTCGGCTATGGCGAGACGGCCAGCGTGCCGGGCAGCGTCGGGTCGGTCGGCCAGCTCGGGGCGTGCTCGCGGAGCTGACGCTCCACCTCACGGCGTTGGTCGTCGGTCAGCCGGTACGCGTTCGGCCGGCCGTCGACGCGGGCGAGGTCGGTGCCGGCCTGGGCGTCGTGGTTGAATACCGAGAGCGCGGCGTCGACGGCGTCGATCGGCCAGCCAAGGCGATCCAGCAGCGCGGTGAGCGTCGCCTTGGGGTGTGTGGCCAGGTCCTCGTAACGCATGGCGGTCATCGGCGTGCCGGCGCCGGTGCAGCGGGTGTAGTCGTCCATCGCGTCGAGCCACATCCCCATGTTGATGTCGTGCTCGCCGTCGCGGCCGAGGATGCGTTGCCAGGAGGCCGCCCAGTCGATCGCGTTGCGGTAGAGGAACAGCAGCTCGGCGTCGGGAAACGCGGCGTGGTGCAGGTCGGCGATCGCGGTGCAGAAGGCGAGGTGCTTGAACGCCACCATGCCGCCATACGCCGCGGCGGCGATGGTGAACGTGTCGCGGAGCAGGTGGACGACCAGGTCACGCCGAGCGGGGTCGTTGGCCATGCGGCGCAGATCGTTAACGAAGCCGAGCTCGCCAAGGCTTGACACGCCGGGCACGCGGTTGAACGCCCGGTGCAGCAGCGTCGAGCCGCAGCGCGAGGTGTTGAACACGAACACGAGGCCTTGCGGCGTTCGATAAGAAGCCGTCACGACGCGCAGCTCGTCGTACGACACCGCGATCAGACGCTTCGCGTGCCGATGCTGGCCGAAGAACGCGAACGCCTCGTCGCGTAGGTCGACGGTCGTGGGCACCTCGGCGAACACGACGCGCCCCCCGGCGTCATCCACAAACAGCGGCGCGACATGCGGCCCCGCCGCGATGGCCTCGGCATCGACAGATGCAGGCTCACCAAGGCGATACGCCTCGAACGCCGGCAGCGCCCCGCCGCTCACGGCACGCGTCGTCCCCAGCACCTCGTATCGCTCCGCCACGCGTGATCTCCGATCGTCTCGCAGCACGCCCCGGGCCAACAACTACCGCAGCGTCTGCGCGACCTTGAACCCAAACCCGCGCCGGTTGTCCAGCCAGCGCAGCCACGTCGGCGTGAAGCGGTACACGCCCTGCCGATCGATCGCCGAGGCGTAGGGCTTGTCGGCGACAAACGGGTACTTGACGCGGTAGCCGTCCAGCGCCGCGACGCGATCATCGCCTTCGAGGATCGTGGCCGAGCCGCGCAGCTGCACGCCGTGGATGTGCTCCGGCCGATCGTCGTGGGCGTACACCGTCATCGCGCAGGCCGACCGCTCGGCGAGGTGCCGGCTGTGCTCGCTGCCCTCGGCGCTGACCCAGACGAGCCGCCACTTGGCATCGGCGGCGAACTGCACGCACGCGGCGTGGGGCGTGCCGTCCGCGCCGGCGGTCGCGAGCGTCGCCGTGCGACAGACGGCGAAGAACGCCGAGACTTCTTGATCGATCGACAGATCGGTCGCCATGCTGTCGATCAACTTACCCGCTCGCCGTCTCGCTCAGCGCCGCCACCGCCTCGGCGAGATGCCGCTGCGCGTCGGCGTCCAGCTCGGCGACGCGTCGCAGGTGCGCGATCTCGCGCCGCCGCGTGTCGGCCGACCACTCGGCTGCCGGCTTCTGCTTGGCGAAGCCGAACATCGGGTCGCTCACGTCCCACTTGCCCAAGAACATGGCCAGATCGTCGTACACGCCGGCCGCGGCCTCGACCGCCGGGCGGACGGTATCGGGCAGCTGGGACGCCGACGCCCGCAGATAGCGAGCGGCGTGATCGCGGCGGTTGCGGTACAGCGAGCTGTAGTTCCAGCCATTGAGGAAGAACAGGTTGGCCCGCGCTTCCTCCGAAAGCGACTCGGCTCGATCGACATCGGCGGTCCACTGCTCGTAGGCCAGCGACCCGTAGTAGAAACGCGTGGCGGGCTCGTAAGGCGTGTCCTCTACACCATGCGTCCAACGCTCGGTCGCCAGCCGCAGCCCCGCCTCGACGGCCTCGCGCCGCGGCATCGGTTCGGTCTCGTCGATCAGCCACGCGGTCACGCCCTTGATCTCTTGGGTCGGCATGACCAAGGGGTCGTCGCTCGCCCAGTAATCCCGAACCAACACGCGATCGCCGTCGGCCTCGTAGCCGTAGATCACCGACATATCCAGCTGCTTGCCGTAGGCGAGGATCGGCCGGCCGGCGTCGATGTGCTCGACGATGCGGGCGACGGGCTTCTCGGCGTTCTCGTCCGGCCACTCCCAGTCGAAGACGTAGCCGGTCGAGCGGTTCAGCGCCTCGCGCTCGGCCGGCCACTCGCCCACCGGGGTCGACCCGCACCACCGGTCGGCCTCGACCTCGCGGGCCCAACGGACGCGATACGTCAGCCCCGAGTCGCCCATCAGCGTGGTCAGGTCCAACGGCCGATCGCTGCCGCGAAAGGCGACCTCGAGGGCACCGAGGTACGTGGGCTCGGGCGAGGCCCCCCACCGCAAACGCGGCACGCCCTCGATCCACACGCGATCGCCGTCGCGTTTGACCCGGCTCTGCCCGTTCAATTCATTCAGGTGAGCGAGCAGCCTCGGCCAGCTGGCAAAGCCGTGCTCGACGGCGATGTCGTGCTGGCACTGGCTGAGCTTGAGTTCGTCATCGCCCGCATCGCGGCGGCGACGCAGCAACGTCTTAGCCTGCTTGCGGAGGTTCTCGATCGACGGACGAGACGGCAGACGGGTCGATTCGGCGGTCATGGCGCACCTTCCTTCCGGTGATGCCCGTCGTCCGCTCGTCGGGCAGGAAGTCAGGTGAAAGTTGTGGGAACGCTGCTGGTGGGCTTGGCCCTTCCCGCGGACGGGGAGGCGTCCCTGACGCCTTGGTCAATAGCGTACGGCAACGGCCACGGCTTGCAAGCACCTCGTGCCGATCACACCGCCACGCCGGCCGTGACGCGCTCGATCGCGGTCTCGACGTTCTCGCGCGAGTTGAACGCCGACAGGCGGAAGTACCCCTCGCCGCAGGAGCCGAAGCCCGCGCCCGGCGTGCCGACGACGTGGGCCTCGTTGAGCAGGCGATCAAACAGGTCCCAGCTGGTCGTGCCCTCGGGGGCCTTGACCCAGACGTACGGGGCGTGCTCGCCGCCGTAGGTCGTGATCCCCGCCTTGGCCAGCCCCTCGCGGATGAGCTTGGCGTTCTCCATGTAGAACGCGACGAGCGCGGCGACCTCGGCCTTGCCTTCGTCGGAGTAGATCGACTCGGCCCCGCGCTGCACGATGTACGACACGCCGTTGAACTTGGTCGATTGCCGGCGAGACCACAGGCCGTGCAGCGCGACGTCGTCGCCACTGCTCGTCTTGCCGGTGAGCTCTTTGGGGACGACGGTGTAGGCGCAGCGCGTGCCGGTGAACCCGGCGGTCTTGCTGAACGAGCGGAACTCGATCGCACACGTCTTCGCGCCCGGCACCTCGTAGATCGACCGCGGCAGCGTGTCGTCCTGGATGAACGCGGCGTACGCGGCGTCGAACAGGATGAGCGTTTTGTTCTCATTGGCGTACTTGACCCACGCGGCGAGCTGGTCGTGCGTCATCGCGGCGCCGGTCGGGTTGTTGGGCGAGCAGAGGTAGACAACGTCGACGGCCTCGTCGGGGATGGGCGGGTTGAAGCCGTTCTCGGCGGTCATGGGCAGATAGACGAGCCCACCGTAGCGGCCGTCGTCGCCGGCGGGGCCGGTGTGGCCGGCCATGACGTTGGTGTCGACGTAGACGGGGTAGACGGGGTCGCAGACGGCGACGGTGTTGGTCGGGCCGAGGATGTCGAGGATGTTCGCCGAGTCGCACTTGCTGCCGTCGGAGACGAAGACCTCGGCCGCGTCGATGTCGCAACCGCGCTGCTGGTAGTCGTTGGTGGCGATGGCCTCGCGGAGGAAGGCGTAGCCCTGCTCGGGGCCGTAGCCGTGGAAGCTGTCGCGCTTGCCCATCTCGTTGACGGCCTTGATCATCGCGGTGCGGCTGGCCTCGGGCAGCGGCTCGGTGACGTCGCCGATGCCGAGCTTGACGATGGGCTTGTCCTTGAGGGCGTCGGCGTGGGCCTCGGTGAAGGCGTTAACGCGGCGGGCGATCTCGGGGAAGAGGTAGCCGGCGGCGAGCTTGAGGTAGTGGTCGTTGATCTGCATGGGCGGATGGTAGCCGCGGAAGCAAGCGACACGCGGGCGTGGCTACTCGGTGGTCAGGCGACGGATGAGATCGCACTCGGCGGCGGCGTACGCCGAGCCGTCGGCGCGAAAGACGTCGTGGTGCCAAACCTCGGGTTCAGGCAGCCGGCCGGGCTCGTTCCAGCTGCCCCAGGGATACGCCGTGTTCGACCGGCCGGCGACGAGGCCCCAGTTGATCGCGGCGATGCCGTGATGGCGGAGCAACGGCAGGCAGTCGGCGAAGGTGTTGCCCTGCGTGCGGGCGAGGTACTCCGTGCAGATCGCCGGCCGACCGGGGGACACCGCCGAGACGGCGTCGATCGCGTCGCGCATCGCGCCCGACCCGCGGCCGTAGCAATGGAACGAGGGCACGTCGCTGCGCCGCAGGCTCACGCGGTTGATCTCGTCCGCCCGCCAGTCGCCCCGCCAGACGCCGACGGTCAGCGGCTGGCTGGGATCGACGGCCTGGGCCCAGTCGAACACGTGGTGCACCATCGCGAGCACCGCACGGCGCGACATCGGCCTCTCGTCCCAGCGATCGAGCGTGCCGTCCGGTCGACGCCAGGCCCGCTTGCCTTGGTTGATCGGCTCGTTGTACAGGTCCCAAGCGAACACACGCGGGTCGTCGCGGAAGCGATCGATCGTCTCGACGACGTAGCGCTCGAGGCTCGATCGGTAGTCGTCGTCATGCAAAGAGCGCTCGACGCCGCGGTCGAGCGGACAGCGCAGCCACGTCGAGTTGTGCACGCCGGGGATGGGGTCGGGCTGCGGGCCAAGGGCACCGACGTCCGACCAGCAGTCGTCGAGGAAGACGAACATCGTGGCGATGCCGTGGCTGTCGGCGATCGCGAGGTAGCGGTCCATGCGGTCGAACAGGCCGTCGCGATCGTCATGGAAGACGAGGTCGTGGAGGTACACGCGCATGACATTCATGCCGATCGCCGCGGCGTAGCCGAGCTCGCGATCGATGGTGTCGGGGTCGAACGTCTCGGTCTGCCACATCTCCAGCTGGTTGCCGGCGGTCGAGGGCAGGAAGTTCGCGCCGACGAGCCAGCCGTGACGTTTACGCCAGGCGTTGGCCTGATCGACGGACCAGCGGGGGGAGGGGTCGGGCACGGCGCTTCAGCTCGCGTGGGTGGCGGCGAAGTCGCGTGCAGCGTCGAGGGCATCGTCGAGCTTGGCGGGGTCTTTGCCGCCGGCTTGGGCGGAGTCGGGTCGGCCGCCGCCGCCGCCGCCGGTGACCTGGG
>JBCCZA010000190.1:0-6243 GCA_039188455.1 Planctomycetota bacterium | reverse complement strand
GCGGGGCTGACGTCGGTCGGGTCGTTGATGCGGAGCACGGCCGCGCCGGACAGGCCGATGGCGGTGTCGTGCTCGACGATCTCGGCCGAGGGCAGGGCGCGACGCCAGCGGTCGAGGGTGAGGCGTTCCTTCCAGCGGCCGGCGTCGTCGAGGATGACCAGCGCACCGGGCGTGAGGTGGGGCAGGGCGAGCCAGAGGCAGGCGTCGCGGCCGTAGCAGCCCTGCGGGGCGTCGATGAGCACGGCGTCGTAGGGGCCGCGGTCGGCGATGGCGGGGGCGGCGTCGAAGTAGCCGTGCATCAGGCCGTGCACGTTGAGCCGCGGCGACGGGCGCTGGGCGACGATCATGTCGGCGTCGACGGTGTCGGCGGCCAGCACGGCGTCCCACAGGCCGGCGCACCAGTCGGGGTCCTGCTCGACGGTGGTGAGTCGTCCGCCGCCGACGTGGGCCAGGGCGGCCGCGGCGACGCGGGAGGAGGCGCCGGCGCCGAACTCGAGCAGGCGTCGACGGCCGTGGTTGGTGATGGCCCTGGCCCAGCCGGCGGCCGTGGGTCGTGCCAGGGCGTAGCCGGCGTCCTCGGTCGGGAGGGCGTCGCGGACGGCGGGAGGCAGGTCGGCTTCGTCGCCACGCAGCAGAGGGGGGGTAACGCAGGTCATCGTCAAGCGGTATCGACCGTGGGGGCGACGGGTCGCCGCGGATTCCCGCCTTGGTTGGTGGGTCGTCCGATAGCAACACGCGGTGGCTTGGTTTCGACGCCTTTAATGTCGATAATCGCAATACAGGGACCGCTTCGGCGTTGACCCTCCACGGCCTCATCGTCCTTTTCGCCTCTGCCTCATGCCGATCCCCACACGCCTCATCCCGCTCCGCTCCGAGGCCTTCGGCCTGGCCGAGGCTCGGCACCTGCTCATCCGCGCCGGCTTCGGCCCCTCGCCCGCCGACCTGCAGGCCGCCGTCCGCGACGGCCTCGAGGCCACGCTCGACGGCCTCGTCGCCTACGACCAGCTCTCCCCGCCCCAGCCCGGCGACCCAGACGTCAACCCCGACTACCGCCGCCCCTACACCGACCAGGAGCAGGCCGCCCTCCGCACCGCCCGCCAGCGCGGCGACCAGGCCACGCTCGACCGGCTTCGCGAGGAGCAGCTCGGCCGCGAGCGCCAAGACCGACGCCAGTTCGTCCGCATGCAGCAGTGGTGGATCGAGCGCATGGCCCGCACGAACCGCCCGCTCGAGGAACAGCTCACGCTGCTGTGGCACTCGCACTTTGCCTCGCGACAGCGCGACGTCCAAGACGCCTACATGATGTGGCAGCAGCACCGGCTGCTCCGCGAGAACGCCGCCGGCTCGTTCTCCGACATGGCCGTCGCCATCGTCCGCGACCCCGCCATGCTGCGGTTCCTCAACAACGACCGCAACATCAAGTCCAACCCCAACGAGAACCTCGCCCGCGAGCTCATGGAGCTCTTCACCCTCGGCGAGGGCAACTACACCGAGCGCGACATCTTCCACGCCGCCCGCGCCCTCACCGGCTACACCTACGACGATCACACTTTCCAGTTCCGCGCCAACTACCACGACGACGCGTCCAACAAGCGCATCCTCGGCCGGCGTGGCCCGTTCAACGGCGACTACCTCGCCCGCTATCTCGTCAAGCAGGAGGCCTGCTCGCAGTTCGTCGCCTTCAAGCTCTACCGCCACTTCGTCGCCGACCTGCCCGACAACCGCGACCGCTGGCAGCGCTGGCAGGTCGCCACCGTCAACGCGCTGTCCGGCGAGCTGCGTCGCAACGAGATGCAGATCGCGCCGACCGTCCGCTCGCTGCTCGGCAGCACGCACTTCTTCGACCCCGCCGTCCGTGGCAACAAGGTCAAGCCCCCCGCCCAGCTGCTGGCCGGCACCGTGACGTCGATGAACCTGCCGTGGCGTTCCTCGCGGCTCGCGTCCGACGCCATGCAACGCATGGGCCAGGAGCTGTTCAACCCGCCGACCGTCGCCGGATGGGATGTCGGTCGGCCGTGGATCAACACCTCCACCCTCTTCGCCCGCCAGAACGTCACCGCCTGGCTCATCGCCAACCGCACGCCCGACGGCAACTGGGATCGCTCCAAGGTCGGCCACGACCCCAGCCAGCTGCTCGACGGCCTCGACACCACCGAGCCCTACCGCGTCGTCGATCACCTCGTCGACGCCTACCTCGGCCCGCACACCCCGCCGGAAAGACGCAAGCCGCTGGTCGACTTCCTTGAGGGCCGCGAGAACCCGACCTCGCGCGACGCCCTCGTCGGCCTGCTGCTGCTCATCGCCGCCGCGCCCGAGTATCAACTCTGCTGAGCCCCGCCCTATGTGCAACCACTACCACCCGCTCTCGATCGACGACCCGCAAGGCCACCAGCCCGATCGCCCGATCACCTGGACACGCCGCGGCCTGCTTCAGGCCGGCATGACCATGATGGCCACCGCCGCGTCCGTGCCGGCCTTCCTCTCGTCGACCTCGGACGCCCTGGCTCAATCCGCCCCGCGCGGCGCGGTCAACACCCCCGGCGTGCCCGACGGCCGCGTGCTCGTCGTCGTCCAGCTCTCCGGCGGCAACGACGGGCTCAACACCGTCGCTCCCGTCGGCTCGCGCGCTTATTACGACGCCCGCCGCAACATCGCCATCCCCGAGAGCCAGGCCCTGCTCATCGACAACCGCGGCATCGGCCTGCACCCGTCGCTGCAACCCATCCACGACCTGATCGCCAACCGCACCGCCGGCATCATCCAGGGCGTCGGCTACCCCAACCCCAACCGCTCGCACTTCGCGTCGATGGACATCTGGCACACCGCCGACACCACCGGCGGGCGCGGCGCGGGCTGGATCGGCAAGGCCTTCGACGCCGCGGCCACCGCAGGCGACGACCCCGGCATGGGCTGCATCACCATCGGCAACGAGGCGCCCATGGCCACGCACGGCCGATCGTTCAAGCCCATCGCGTTCGAGAACGCCGACCTGTTCCGCTGGACCGGCGCCGATCTGCACCCCGCCGTGGCCAGCACGTACAAGGACATGCAGTCGGCCGACGCCGCCACCAACGCCGCGCCCGACGACCCGTCGCTGGACGCAATGACCGACTTCGTGCGCCGCACGGCGATGGATGCGCAGGTGGCCTCCAAGAAAGTCCGCAAAGCCGTCGCCGCCGACACCCGCACCAATTTTCCTGGTCATGCGCTCGCTCGCCAGCTGCGCTCGGTCGCGACGATGATCCGCGCCGAGCTGCCGACCCGGGTGTACTACGTGACGATGGGCGGCTTCGACACCCACGCCAACCAGCAGGGCCGGCACAACCAGCTGATGCGCCAGTTCGCCGAGTCGGTCGGCGCGTTCCAGGCCGAGCTCGACGCCACCGGCCACGCCGACCGCGTCGTCACGGTCGCCTTCTCGGAGTTCGGCCGGCGCGTCGCGCAGAACGCCTCGGCCGGCACGGACCACGGCGCGGCGGGGCCCGTGTTCGTCTTCGGCCCGACCGTCAAGGAACGCATCGTCGGCAGCCACCCCTCGCTGACCGACCTCGACCGCGGCGACCTCAAGTACAAGATCGACTTCCGCCAGGTCTACGCCGAGCTCCTCGACAACTGGCTCCGCCTCGACTCCACCGCCGCCCTGGGCAAACGCTACCGCCACCCCGGCATCCTGAACTACAGCGCGGCGTGATGCCAACTCTCTGTCATCGACCCGTTTAGCCGGCGAGATTTCTCGCCGGTGGCGGGTACGTTGAACGGATGGTCCGGGCCTACCACCTCATCCTCACCTGCTACGGGTTCTGGCTCCCCAACGACCCGCGCGGCTCGTTCTCCTCACAGGTCTGGTCGAACGCCATCCGCGAGTTCGGCGAGGCCACCAAAGTCAACACCCATCTCAGCGTCGCGCATCGCCCGCACGACCACAACGCACGACACGCGGCAAAACAAGCACTCCTTCGCCCACCCATCCACTTCAGCGGCAAGCAAGCCCAACTCGTCGCCCAAGGCATCGGCGAGATCGCCAAACGCAACAACCTGATCATCCACGCCTGCGCGGTCATGCCCGACCACGTCCATCTCGTGGTCGATCGCCACGCAACGATCGACGCGGAGGGGATGGTGCATCGCGTCAAGGCCAAGGCGACGCAAAGCCTCAACGCAGCCGATCTCGGTTTCGGCGGCACGCCGTGGTGTAAGGGCCGTTGGATTGTTTACCTCAACGCGCCCGAGGATGTCGATCGGGCCACGCGTTACGTCCAGCAGAATCCGATTAAGGCCGGCCTGCGCCAGCAGCGGTGGTCGTTTGTCCAACCGTCGCGAAATCTCGCCGGCTAAACGACGCGCCGCGTCCGTCACCCCGTTTAGCCGGCGAGATTTCTCGCCGGTCCCCCGCCCGTCCACCCAACCCGCCACGCCGCCCACATGCTGCTACGTTAGCGCGATGCTGCGTGGCCCCTTCTGGCGATCCTGCCGCGTCATGGGACGCTTCCGCGGTCTGCTTGCGCAGATCGTGGTGGGTTCGCTCGTCTCCGCCGCGTCGTTCGGCGCCGGCATCGGCATGCTCGTGCCCGTGTTCGCCTTGCTCACCGATCCCGGCCGGGGGTTGGCGGATCGGCTTCGCACCTACGCCGACGGCGTGCGCTCCGGCGAGGCCGCCGAGACCTCGCCGACCTCGTGGTTCGGCATCGACCCCACGCCCTTCGCCGACGCCGCGTCGGTCCTCGCCGACCTCATGCCGGCCGACCGCTACCTGCAGTTCCTGCTCGTCGTCGGCGTGATCCTGGTGCTCACGCTCATCGGCTCGACCGGCCGGTACTTCCAGGCCTCCGGCGCCGAGTCGCTCACCATCTACGCCACGCGCGTCTGGCGTCAGTGCCTCTACCGCCGCGTCATCGCCATGCCCATGGCCGCCATCACCCGGCAGGGCGAGTCCGACGCCATCTCCCGCACCATCAACGACGTCAACGCCATGACCCAGGGCTACCGCGTCCTGCTGGGCAAGACGCTCGAGCACTCGCTGCGCGGGGTGTTCGCGTTCGGGCTGGCGATCGCGCTCAACTGGCAGCTCACGCTCATCGCCGTCGCCGCGGCCCCCGTCATCGGCCTGCTCATCCGCAAGCTCGGCAAGCGCGTCCGCCGCGCGACCAAGGGCGAGCTCAAGTTCACCGCCCGCCTGCTGCGCGCGATGACCGGCGCCGTCTCGCAGCTCGCCGTGGTCAAGGTGCATCACGCCGAGGGCCAGCAGCGCCGCGCCTTCGCCAACGTGCAGCGCGAGGTGCTGCGACAGCGGTTGCGTGTCCGCCAGGTCAAGGCCCTGTCGACGCCGCTGATGGACACGCTCTCGGTGATCGTCGTCATCGTGGTCGCGTCGGTCGCCGCGGCGTACATCTTCCGTGGCAACGTCCCGCCGGCCGTGTTCATGGGCGTGCTCACCGCGCTCGCCGCCGCCGGCGAGTCCCTCAAGCCGCTGGCGACGCTGAACAACGAGCTGCAAGCCGCCCGCGCCGCCGCCGATCGCGTGTTCGAGCTCCTCGACGACGCCGAGCAGGAACCCCTCGACGCCGCGTCGCGTCAAGCGTTGCCCGACGCCCCGCGCTGCGAGCGCGACATCGTCTTCGACCACCTCGCCCACGCCTACCCCGGGGGCGACCGCCCCGCGCTCGACGACATCGACCTCACGCTCCCCGCCGGCAAGACCGTCGCCATCGTCGGCCGCAACGGCTCGGGCAAGACGACCCTCATCTCGCACATCCCGCGCCTGCTCACACCCACCGCCGGCCGCGTCCTCATCGACGGCATCGACCTCGCCACCGTTGACCTCCGCTCGCTGCGCGAACGCATCGCGCTCGTCTCGCAGCGCACCGCCTTGTTCTCCGCCTCCGTCGCCGACAACATCGCCCTGGGCCGACCCGCCACCCCGCGCGACCGCATCGTCGCCGCCGCCCGCGCCGCCCACGCCGACACCTTCATCGACACCCTGCCCGACGGCTACGACACCCGCCTCGGCGAAGAGGGCGTCGGGCTCTCCGGCGGCCAGATGCAACGCCTCGCCATCGCCCGCGCCGTCCTCCGCGACGCCCCGATCCTCATCCTCGACGAGGCCACCAGCCAGGTCGATGCCGAGTCCGAGTCCCTCGTCCAGGCCGCGCTGGCCGAGCTGATGCACGGCCGCACGACGCTCGTCATCGCCCACCGCCTGGCCACCGTCGTCGACGCCGACCTGATCGTCGTCCTCGACGACGG
>JBCCZA010000189.1:0-6470 GCA_039188455.1 Planctomycetota bacterium | reverse complement strand
GCCAGCTCTACACCACCAAGCTCGACGTCGTCGAGGGCGCCACCTTCCAGGGCGACGTCTGCGTCGGCCCCAAGGCCATCGAGGTCGCCATCGACGCCCTCAACCTCGACGCCGACGCCCCGGCCTCCGCGCCCAAGCCCGCCGCCCCGGCCCCCATGCCCATGGCGACGCAGCACGACGAGATGATGGAAGACGACTACGCCGACGACGCCCACGACACCCCCGAGGTGCAGACCGTCCCCGGCTCGGTCAACAAGATCCTCCAACGCCGCCGCGCCCGCGTGATCAGCTCGCGCAACGGCACCGGCAACGGGGTCGGCGCCCACTGAGCCCAACACACCGCCTGTTTAAGGGGTCGGGAGTCTTTTCCAGCAGAAACGACTCCCGACCCCTTTTTTGTGAACCCTCGCCCCGCCGCGGAACCCCAGCCATGCCACTCAAGCCGGCCATGGCCGCCTTCCACCCCCGCCAGCCGCAACCCGCCGACAAGCGCAGCGTGACCTGCCCCTCATGCGGCCACGCGTTCGAGATCTCGGCCAAGGCGATGAGCGTTCGCTGCCCGACCTGCACCCGCCCGCTGCAGTTCTCCGACCTCGAGATCAAGCAACGTCTCGCCGGCGAGGTCGCCACCATGGGACGCGTCGCGCTGCACCGCTCCGGCGAGATCTCCGGCAAGCTCGTCTGCGGCGAGCTCGACACCGCCGGCTCGTTCCAGGGCGACGCCCTGGTCTACGGCCGGCTCCGCCTGATGCAGGGCAGCCTCACCACCGGCACGCTCACCGCCCGCGCCATCGCCACCGACCCCGGCGCCACCCTCCGCGCCCGCCTGGCCGTCGGCCCCAAGCCCACGCCCCGCGGCCGGCTCGCCACCCTCGCCCAGTCCCCCCGCCAGTACCGCCCACGCGAGCTCCGCCCCGGCGTCGACCCTCACGCCGTGCCGGCTTAAACCCAAGGATTCTCGAATCTCGGACGTACAGTTGCTCCGATGAGGCGGGGGATTCTCGTTATCGCGGTCGTCGTTGTCGCGGCATTGACCCTCTTGGTCATCGGTGCCTTGCAGCGCAGTAGCGCAACCCAGGCCTTTACGTACCCGATCAGCTTGCAGAGCCTTCAAGGTTTGCAGATCGAACATGTCGAGTACGAGTGCTTCTTCACGCATGAAGACGCAAGCCTTGCGATGCAGCTGGCCGCCGACGGGAGTTACGCACTGGCAGCTCGCGAACGATCGATGCCGTCGGGAATACTTGTCCGCGGCTATAGCGACACCGCTTTTTACGGGCTGTGGACAACGGTCAGGCGTGAGGCATGGCTGGTCGTGGTCGTGACGCCGTCAAACGGACCTCCGATGCAACGCCTCGTTGCAATCCCTCCAGAGACCAGCCCAATCGATGTCGTCATGCAAGATGGGGAAGAGCTCTCGCCATCGCCGCGTTGAGTTTAGAGGTCATCCCGACCCGCTCGGCCGCGCCGCGCGTCGGCGCGAGGTCTGTCGCTGCACGACCTCGCGCAGGGCGATGAGCTCATCGATCGCGCGGGTGCTGATGGCCTCGATCGAGTCCTGGTCGAGCCGGCCGGGCGACTCCTCGCCGCGCTCGAGGTGGCGGGCGTGTTGGAGGAGGCGGGCCATCTCGTAGATGACGTTGGCGGCGCGCTCGGAGACATCGGCGTGGTCGCGGCCGGGCGCGGGAGCGTCGGCCCACGCGATGGCGACTGGCACCTCGGCGAACATCCGCGCCACGATCCGCCGGCGGGCCTCGTCGCTGGCAAGGCCGGTCATGATCAGGTGGAAGTCGACCACGTCCGGCCAGGACTCGCGGCGGACCCAGCGGCGGACCGTGCTCTCGCTGCGGCGAGAGAGGGTGGCCAGCTCCTCGACGCTGGTGAGCTTCTCCTCGATGAGCGTCTCGAGGATGCCCTTGTCGGGTAGCGGCAGGCCGGCCAGTCGCGGGTCGTGCGTGGTCATGAGGCGGGGTCCGGTGGGATCGAGGTCGGTGGGGTCGCGTGCGAGCGGCGGCCGGCTGGGCAGGCGGCGCGGGTCGCATCATGGCGTGTCACATCTGATGCGACAACGGGGTGAACCGGTCAGGCGTGAACGATCCGCGGGCGTACGACCCGTTGAGAGCGTCCCCCCGCGAAAGGAAAACACCATGCCCACCAACCCCCTGCACGCGATCAACCGATCCGTCGACGACCTGCGCATCTTCAGCCGCCACCTGCGCGACGGCTGGGAGTCGCTGGAGAACCTGCTGAACGACATCGCCCTGGAAGTGCCGATCGTCACCGAGGTCGGCCGGATGGTCTTCGCCCCCGACCCGGACTCGGCCGTCGACGACCACGACGGCATTGCGCTGGGCTACCTGCCGATCGATGGCAAGTGGCAGCTCGGCGTGGGCATCGGCCCGGCCGACATGGACCCGCTGTCGCCGGCGTGGAAGTGGCGCGACCGGCCGAGCTGGGACCACCAGATGTCGCTGGCCGCGGCGATGGCCGTCGAGTGGTTCGTCTACGACGTCGAGCGCACGGTGCACGACACGACCGCCGAGGTCGAGGCCGCAGCCGGCAGCGTCCGCGAGTCGACGCACCGCCTGCGAACCCGCCTGCCCGAGAGGGAAGACTGACTCCTGATCCCCGGCCGGTCGGAGTGACTGGCGGGACGCTCCCTCCCCCGCCGCGATCCCGTGGAGGATCACGGATCGCACTCCTTCGCCGCTTCGGCCGGCCGGCCTTTTTCGCTCGGATCGACCCCGTCAGACCCATCCCCTCAGACCGATGACGTCGCCGCCCCCGCCCCCGAGCGAGCGGCGATGTCCGGCCGCGCGACCTCCCGGATCAGCATCTCCGCCAGCCGCGCCTTGATCGGCTCGACCATCGCCGTCGCCCAACGCCGGGTCGTCTTGGACGCCGACTCGCTCAGCAGGTCCTGCCGCTGCGCCGCATCGTTCAGCAAGTCGTACATCGCCAACGGCGTCGCGTCCTCACGCCGCAGGATCAGCCGGTGCCGACCCGTGTCCACCGCCAACCGGTCGATCCCCTCACACACCACCGCACGCCGAGGCTGCAGCGGCCGACCCCGCAGCGCATCCACCAGCGACCGCCCCGTCGCCCCCGCCACCTCCTCCGTCACCCCCAGCCCCGCGATCGTCGCGCCGACGTCGACCGACGACACCAGCCCGTCCCGCGCCGACTCGGCCGCGCCGTCCGCCGGCCGGAACCCGCGCGGCCCCGCCACGATCATCCCCGTCGTCGCCACCGACGATGTCAACACCCCATCACCCACCAGCCCTTGCTCACTCAGCGCGTAACCCCGATCGCCCGCCAGCACCGACCACACCCGCGCACCGTCCGGCCGCTCCGCCGCCAACCCGTCCACCCGCTTCACCGCGTAGTCGATCAGGCTCACCCGCCCAAGGTAGTCCGCCCGGACCCGCGCCACCTGCTCGCGCGTCAACCGCTCCAGCAGGCTCCTCGGCACCGACGGCCCACCCACCGCTCGCAACGCGTCGTGATTCAGCGTCTCCACCCCCTCGCTCAACTCCTCCCACGGCACGACCCCCTCGTACAGCGTCGGCGGCGGCAGATCATTGCCCGGCCCCGAGAACCCCACGACCAACGCCCACGGCTCGTTCTCCGGCATCCGCTCCAGCATCGACGCCGCCCGACGCGCGATGAACCCGTCCACATCATCCGGCGGCGACAGCATCAGCCGGTCCGGCTCGACCAAACCCGCCCGCCCCGCCTGCTTCCGCTGCGCCATCAACGCCGCCAGCAACCCCGACCGCCTGCACGCCGCGTAGTAAGCGCACCCCTCCGCCCGAACCAGGTGCGTGTCCGCCACCACCTCCGACTCGCTCATCGCCCCCGCCAGCGACCCCACGCACCCCACGCCCGCCACGCGGTACCCCGACTCGGCCAGCCGATGCGCCCACGAGTCGCCCAGCGCCTCCGCCGACTCGGCCGCGCCCAGCGCCGTCAACCGACCATGCTGCCGCGGGCTCAACCCCGTCAGCACGCTCCGCCGCGCCGCCTCGTCCGTCACGGACGCCGACACCACCCCCGTGACCACGCCACGCGACGCCAGGCCGTCGAGATAATCCGTCGACAGCGGCCAACGCCCGCCGATGCCCAGCGCGTCGGCACGGAGACCGCGCGCCAGGTAGATAATCAGGTTCCTTCTCCTCACGCCCGCAAAGTAGATCAAGCCGGACTCAGAACTTCACGCCCCGCAAGACGATCGGCACAACTTTCGCCGGTAAACTCCCGCCTGTATGGCCCTGCTAAGCGTGGCAAACCTGGTCTTCGGCTACGGCAGCGAACCCCTCCTCGACGGCGTCTCGCTCACCGTCGCCGCTGGCGAACACGTCGGCCTCGTCGGTCGCAACGGCTGCGGCAAATCCACCCTCCTCAAGCTCATCGCCCAGCTCCCCGGCCTCAACCCGCCCATCTCCGGCCAGGTCCAGCTCGCCCGACAGGCCTCCGCCGGCTACCTCCGCCAGGAACACCAGTTCGACTGGTCCCTCACCCTGCGCCAGGAGGCCGGCCGGGCCTTCGAGCACCTCGCCAAGCTCCACGAAGACCTCGAACAAACCGCCCACGACATGGGCGACGCCGACGGCGATCAGCTCGACGCCCTGCTCAAGCGCTACGAACAGCTCGAAGAAAAAATCAACGCCGCCGGCGGCTACGCCGTCGACCACAAGATCGACGCCATCCTCCTCGGCCTCGGCCTGCCCAAGCAGACCTGGGACGTCAACACCGCCGACCTCTCCGGCGGCCAAAAAGCCCGACTCTCCCTCGCCAAGCTCCTCCTCGCCGAGCCCGACGTCCTCCTCCTCGACGAGCCCACCAACCACCTCGACATCGCCGGCAGGCAATGGCTCGAAGAGTTCCTCGCCTCCTACACCGGCGCCGTCGTCCTCATCTCTCACGACCGCTGGATGCTCGACCGCGTCGTCCGCAAGATCTACGAGCTCGAGAAAGGCCGGCTCGTCGAGTACCCCGGCAACTACACCCAGTACCGAGAGCTCCGCCAGACCCGCTACCTCGAACAGCAACGCTCCTACGAGAAACAGCAGACCAAGATCAAGCAAGAGCAAGCGTTCATCGACCGCTACCGCGCCGGCCAACGCAGCAAACAAGCCCAAGGCCGCGAGAAAAAACTCGCCCGCTACGTCGAGCAGAACACGATCGAGGCCCCGCCCGAGCTGGACGTGATGAAGCTCAACTTCGGCAAGATCCCCCGCTGCGCCGACCGCGTCTTCCAGGTCCACAACCTCACCAAGAACTACGACGGCAAAAAACTCTTCAACGGCTTCACCCTCGAGATCCACCGCGGCGACCGCGTCGGCATCATCGGCCCCAACGGGGCCGGCAAGTCGACGTTAGTGAAGTGCCTGCTCGGCGAGCTCACCCCCGACACCGGCACCACCAAGCCCGGCACCGGCCTCGACGTCGGCCACTTCAAGCAGACCCACGAAAACCTCAACCTCGACCTCACCGTCGTCGACTACCTCAAGGTCGTCCTCCCCGAGACCGCCGAGCAAGGAGCGCGTGACTTAGCCGGCGCCTTCCTCTTCCGCGGCCAGGAGCAGGACCGACCCATGGCCGGGTTCTCCGGCGGCGAACGCGCCCGGGCCGTCCTCGCCGGCCTCGTCGCCGGCGGGCACAACGTCCTGGTGCTCGACGAGCCCACCAACCACCTCGACATCCCATCCGCCGAGCGCATGGAAGAGGCGATCGCCCGATACACCGCCAAACGCCAGGGCTACTCCTCCAAGGGCGACGTCGGCGTCGAGGGCACCCTCATCCTCATCTCCCACGACCGCACCCTGCTCGACGCCCTCTGCGACCAGATCATCGCCTTGGACGGCGAGGGCCACATCACCCACTTCCTCGGCAACTACACCGAATACCACGACGCCCTCGAAGCCGGCAAGATCAAAGGCTTCACCCCCGGCCCCCACGCCCCCGGAAGCGACAAGGCCTCTGCCGCTAACACCAAGCCATCCAATGAGGAAGGCAAGAAGGCAGGAAACAAACAAAAGAACAGCAACAAGCCGCGGCTGAGCGACAGCGAAGCCGCGGGTCAAAACAAAAACGGCAAGCGCAAGAAAAATAAACCGCCAAACCGCCAAACCGCCAAACCATCAAACGAACGCCGCGGCTCAGCCTCCAAGATCAGCCAGGCCAAGCTCGAAGCCACAATCGAAAAACTCGAATCGCGGCTGCAAGAGATCGACTTCGCGATGCTCACCCCCGAGGTCTACGAGAACGGCGACAAGCTGGCCGAACTCAAGGCCGAACGCGAGAAAGTCCAGGCAGAACTAACCCCGCTCGAATCCGAGTGGGCGGCGCGAGCTGAATAATGAACGAACTCCGACCACATATCGTTGACCCTGTACTTGGAGTGTTATTGGTCGAATCGGCTGACTGCTATAAATTAGAAGGCCCTATTGTCATTACTTCCCTGCGAG
>JBCCZA010000188.1:0-6484 GCA_039188455.1 Planctomycetota bacterium | reverse complement strand
CGCCGGTGACGAGGATGAGCCCGCGGGGCAGGTAGGTCAGGCGGGAGATGACCTCGGGGAGGTTGAGGTCGGCCAGCGGGGGGATCTTGGTCTTGATCGCACGCATGGCGATCGCGACGCTACCGCGCTGGAGGTGGGCGTTGACACGGAAACGGCCGAGCTTGGCGACGCCGTAGGAGAAGTCGACGTCCTTGACCTTCTCGAAGATCTTCATCTGCGGCTCGCCGGCCATGTGCTTGAGCATGGCCATGGCGTCGTCGGGGCCGATCTCCGGGAAGTCCATCGGGGTCATGACCGTGTGCAGACGGGCCATGGGCCGGTGGCCGGCGATGAGGTGGATATCGGAAGCGCCGTGCTCGAAGGCGGTTTCGAGGATCTGGTCGAGTTCCATGCGTCGCTCGGAGGGGTAATGAGTGGACCGGGCGTGGCGGCGCGGAGGTCGCCGCCTTGAACTATCGACGGAAGGTCGGCGGGTCGTGAGGCCCGGTGAAGCTGGCCAAGCCTCCGAGACCGGCGGGCGTCGCCCCGTTCGACGCAGGCCGCGGAACCGTTATCACCGTCACCGGCGGCGGGACGGTCTGGCGCGGCTGGGCAACCGCGAGATCAGTTGGGGTCGCGGTCGGCCTGCTCGAGCAGGTCGGCGACGAGGGGCTGCTCGAACTCGACGCCGGTGTCATAGCCAACCGGGTCGATCGGCGAGCACCAGCGGACGGTGGCGGCGTGGAGCGTGACGCAGCCGAGCGCATCACGGATGGCGATGAGGCACGGCGTGTTAGGCTCGATGAGGCGGTCGTGGCGGAAGCCCATCCCGTGGCGGGAGATATTGCGGGTGTCGACGGAGTAGACGCCCATCTCGCCGTCGCCGCCGAGCCGGATCAGGCAGGAGACGCGGTAAGGGTGGCGCGGCTCGCGCCGGCGGCGCTGGTTGAGTCGACGCGCGGCGTTGCGGGCGGGGACGGCGTCGGCGACGACCTGCTCCCACCGTTGACGCCCCATCCAGAGGCGGGTGGAGCGAACGACGGACGCCTCAGCATCGATGGGCAGGTCGGCGGCACGCACCAGCGTGACATCGGCCGGCCAAGGGGCGGGCTTGACCGCCGGGGGGCGATGGCGTGAAACGTCGCTACTTGGTGCCTTTCGGGCCGTCACCCTGGAGGTACTTATCGCGGACGGCCTGCTCGAGGTCGACGCCGTTGATGTTCGCCAGGGTGCACAGCCAGGCGAGGACGTCGGCGAACTCGCCGGCGGGGTCGGCGTCGCCCGACGTCTCGCCGCCCTGTCCGGCCGACTTGTGCAACGCGGTCGCCAGCTCGCCGACCTCCTCGACGAGCCACATGAACGTGCCGGGCGTGCCGCGAGCCGAGTCGGTGGCGTAGTAACGCTCACGGATCACCTGCTGGAACTCGGCGAGAGTCAGCGGCGGGTGCGGGTCGGTATCGATGTCGGTCATGGCGTTCCAGGCGCGGGGTGGGCGTCGGCCGCGCGATCGCGGCGGGGGAGAAGCCTCCCGACGGTCGGCCACCACCGCTGGCTGAGCAGGACGAGCAGACCGATCGCAAACGCGTGACCAAGCCAGGTGACGTGCATGGCGTGCAGGCCGTGCGCCTCGGCGCCGCGGAGCAGCCACGGGCCGACGCCGGTGAAGTCGACCGCGAGACCGACGGCGACGGCGCCAACAAGCGTCGTGCCCAGCGTGGCGAGCGCCGCGCGGTAGCCGAGCGTGGCGTGGGCGATGGACCACGTCGCCGCGTTGGCCGCCGGGCCGGCGATCATGAGCGTCAGCGCCGCGCCCGGCGAGGCGCCGAGCGCGAGCAGGGCCAACGCCAGCGGGATCACCCCGGTCGAGCAGATGTATACCGGTAGGCCGATCAGCGCCACCACCGGCACCGCCCACCAGCCGCCGAGGTACGGGGCCACGACCTCGGGCGTGAGCACCGCGGTCAGCACCCCGGCCAGCAAAGCCCCCAGCAGCAACGGCAGCGCGATGTCGCGCGGCAGCGTCACCATGGCGAACCGCACGCCCGACCACCACGACGCGGCCGGCTCGACGCCGTGGTCGTGATCATGCTCGTGGCCGTGGCCGTGGTGGTGGCAATCGGCGTGGCTCGGCTCGTCGGGGTCGTCGCCGGCCTCGCGCTCGGTTGATGGCTGAGCGCAGCACGGCCGCGGGCTGTCGCCGGCGTCGGCGTGCGTCGGCGCCAAGGCAAGCGAGTCCGATCGTCGCTTGGACGTGGCGGGAGACACCGCGTCGGCGCCGATCCCACTGACAACGCCGAGCCCTAGCGCCACCACCGCACGAGCCACCGCCATCGGCCAGCCCAGCAGGGCCCACGTCGCGAAGATCGAGTCCACCCCGGTCTGCGGCGTCGCGATGAGGAACGACGCCGTCGCCCCCCGCGATGCGCCCTGCTGGCGCAGCCCCGCCGCCACCGGCATCACCCCGCACGAGCACAGCGGCAGCGGCACGCCGAGCAACGCCGACTTGACCACCGAGCCGACGCCCCCGCCGCCCAGGTGCCGCTGCACCAGCGACGCCGGCAGCAGCACGCGCAGCACCCCGGCGACGACGAACCCCAGGAAGAGGTACGGCGCCATCTCGGCCAGGACCGCCCAGGTCCGCCACGCGATGTCGAGCAGGGTGTGCATCGGCTTCCACAATCAATACGTCGGCGGGTTCGCCGGGGCCGACTATTCCGGCTGACCTAGCAGCCCGGCGCGGGCTCGCTCGGCCGCCGCCGCGGCCGCTCCGGTGTCCTCCGCGGTGGCGGTGATGTGCCCCATCTTGCGGCCCACGCGTGCCTGGCGCTTGCCGTAGAGGTGCAGCTTGGCCGTCGGCTCGTCCAGCGCCGCGACCCACGGCGGGACGGTCGGGTGAACGAGCAGCGGCCGCCAGAGATCGCCCAGCAGGTTGACCATCGCCGCGGCCGGCACGCGCATCGACGTGTCACCCAGCGGCAGCCCGCAGATCGCCCGCAGCTGCTGCTCGAACTGGTCGGTCACGCACGCCTCGATCGTGTAATGCCCCGAGTTGTGCGGCCGCGGCGCGAGCTCGTTGACCATCAGCCGAGGCGATCCCTCTGCCTCGCCGACGACGAACATCTCCACCGCCAGCAAGCCAACCAGGTCGAAGTGCTCTGCGACGGTCCTCGCGATCTCCGCGGCCGACGCTCGCAGCTCGTCGCTCGCACCGGGGGCCGGCGCAAGCGTCGTGTCAAGAATGTGGTCGACGTGACGGTTCTCGACCACCGGGTAGACGACCATCTCGCCACCGGGGGCCCGAGCGACCAAGGTCGAGACCTCGCGATCGAAGTCGACCCACCCCTCGGCCACGCTGCTCACCTCGCCCAGCTCGATAAACGCCTCGCCCGCCTCGGCCGACGACGCGAACGTGCGCTGGCCCTTGCCGTCGTAGCCGAACTGCGCGGTCTTCAGCACGCCCTTGCCGAGTTCACCGGCCGCCGCCTCGGCCTCGGCCAGCGTCACGCACGCCCGCCACGGCGCGATCGGCACGCCGCAGCCCTGCAGGAACGTCTTCTCGGCCACGCGGTCCCGGCAGGTCTCCAGCACCGCCGGCGCCGGCCGCACCGGCACCCACTTGGCCAGCCCCGCCAACGGACCGGCCGGGACGTTCTCGAACTCGAACGTCACCACGTCCACCCGCCGAGCAAACCGCTCGAGCGCCGGCTCGTCGTCGTACGCCGCCACCACCTGCTCATCGGCGACCGCCGCCGCCGGGCAGCCCGGGTCGGGGTCGTAGACGACAAAGCCGTACCCTATCCGCCGCGCCGCCTGGCCGAGCATGCGCCCCAGCTGCCCGCCGCCCAGCACGCCAATGGTCGCGCCCGGCAGGATCGGCTCGCCGGCTTGGGCCCCGTCGCCGCCGGTCAAAACGGCTCGCCCTCGGGCTTGAGGTCGCGGCCTTCCATCACCTTCTTCGACTGCGCCGCCGACCACGCCTCGACGCGCTCGGCCAGCCCGGCATCGCTCAGCGCCAGGATGCGAGCCGCCAGCAGCCCCGCGTTCTTCGCCCCCGACTCGCCGATCGCCAGCGTCCCCACCGGCACGCCGCCGGGCATCTGCACGATCGACAGCAGCGAGTCCAGCCCCCGCAACGCCCGCGACTGCACCGGCACGCCCAGCACCGGCAGCCGCGTCTTGCTCGCCAGCATCCCCGGCAGGTGCGCCGCCCCGCCGGCCCCAGCAATGATCACCTTCAGCCCCCGCCCCGCCGCCGCCTCGGCGTACTCGAACAGCCAGTCCGGCGTGCGGTGCGCCGACACCACCTTCATCTCGCACGCCACCCCCAGCTCGATCAGCACGTTCGCCGCCGGCTGCATCGTCTCGCGATCGCTCACCGACCCCATGACGATCCCCACGAGCGGCTGGCCCGATCCCGTCCCGCTGTCGTTGTCGCTGGCGGCTCCCATCAGGCGGCGAGTATACGCCCGATCCCGTGGACGCCGCCCCGGCGTGTTCAGTCCTCAGACCGGTGATAAACCAGGCTCGTGATCGTCGCCAGCAGCCCCAGGCCCACGAACAACGCGCCCCAGATGATCGGCTTGGACGACTGGTTGGCCCAGGCGATCACCGCCGTCAGCCCGACGATGCCCAGCGTGATCAGCGCCAGCACGATCGTGCGGATCCGCTTCATCAGCAGGTCGCCACGCTCGTTCCGCCGGCTGACACCCGACGACACGCCGATGCCCGAGCCGACGTCGAACGCCGCCCCACACTCCGGGCACTGGCCGGCGTGGTTCAGGCCGGTTAGCTCGTAGCCGCACTCGGCGCAGAAGACGGAATCACCGATCGCCATCGCTCAGTTGCCCCAGCCCTGGACGCCAAACCCGAAGAAGTAGAACAGCCCCAGCAAGAGAAAACCGAAGAAGATCGCGCCGACGATGGTCAGCAGACGATCGATACGTTCCAGCCCGGGCCGACGGGCGTCGCGGTCCTGGCCCTCGCTGCTCGTCTTGATTTCCATGCTCCCATCGTAGCGCAAGCCGGCCGGCCCCGGGCCGCGCACTATCATCGCGGCCCATCGGCGAGCCTTCGCCGCCTCCCGCCGCCCCCTCCATCGCAGGCCAGCTATGACCGACCGCGCCACCACCGACCGCGCCAAGCCCGTCGTCCTCGTCGTCCGCGACGGCTGGGGCCGAAACCCCCACCCCGAGCACGACACCTTCAACGCCGTCAAGCTCGCCGACACCCCCGTCGCCGACGCCCTGGCCCGACGCTACCCGTCGACCCTCATCGCCACCTGCTGCCGCGACGTCGGCCTGCCCGACGGCACCATGGGCAACTCCGAGGTCGGCCACCAGAACCTCGGCGCCGGCCGCATCGTCAACCAGGAGTCCGTCCGCATCACCGTCGCCATCGAGGGCGGCGCATTCTTCGGCAACCACGCACTCTGCGACGCCGTCGAGAACGCCAACGGCCACGCCCACAAGGTCCATCTCATGGGCATCGCGTCCGACGCCGGCGTGCACGGCCTGCTCGAACACCTCTACGCCTGCCTCGAGCTCTGCAAGAAGCGCAACGTCCCCGCCGAGAACGTCTGCCTGCACCTGTTCACCGACGGCCGCGACACCGGCCCGTTCACCGGCAAGGGCTACATCGAACAGATCGAGACCAAGTGCAAAGAGATCGGCGTCGGCCACATCGCCTCGCTCATCGGTCGCTACTACGCCATGGACCGCGACAATCGCTGGGAGCGCGTCGAGAAGGCGTACCGGGTGCTGACCGGCAACGGCATCAATCCCGTGTTCAAGTCGCCCGAGGTCGCCGAGGCATGGGGCAAGAAGTTCGAGACCCGCGCGGACACCGACCCCGTGCCCTGCTTCCGGTCCGCCGCCGAGGCCATGCAGGACTACTACGACAACCCCACCAACGACTCGCAGCAAGGCGACGAATTCATCACGCCTCGCCTCGTCGCGCCCGATCCGCAAGACTCACGCATCGCCGACGGCGACACCGTCATCTTCTACAACTACCGCGGCGACCGGCCGCGCGAGATCACCCGCGCCTTCATGCAGCCCGACTTCCAGGGCAACGTCCCGCCCTCGCCCGACTCCGGCGAGAAGGGGTTCGACCGCGGCGAGAAACTCAACCTCCGCTACGTCTGTCTCACGCAGTACGACGTCTCCTTCGACGACTTCCCGGCCCTCGACGTCGCCTTCCGCAAGCCGCCCAAGATGGAGAACATCGGCGCGGCCTATCTCAGTGAGAAGGGCTTGACCCAGTTCCACTGCGCGGAAACTGAAAAATTCCCGCACGTCACGTTCTTCTTCAACGACTACCGCGAGGAACCGTTCCCCGGCGAGACGCGCGAGATGGCCCAGTCCCCGCAGGTCGCGACGTACGACCTGCAGCCGGAGATGTCGGCCGAGAAGATCAAGCAGCTCGTGCTCGACCGGATTAAGTCAGACGACTGCCCGGACTTCATCCTCGTCAACTTCGCCAACGGCGACATGGTCGGCCACACCGG
>JBCCZA010000187.1:0-6500 GCA_039188455.1 Planctomycetota bacterium | reverse complement strand
GCCCGCCCACATCGTGGCGTAGCCGGCTTGCTGCGCGACGTGCCCGATTTGCAGGGGAGAGCTCTCGTAAAGCGGCCAGTGCCAGTGCCCGGTGGGGCTCTTGCCCTTGGCGTTGTTGTGCCACCACTTGTGCAGGTGCGCGTAGCGGCCGGTCATGATCATCGCTCGGCTGGGCCCGCAGATCGTCGCCGACCACGCCGTGCGGATCGCTACGCCTTCCTCGGCCATCTGGTCCAGCACCGGCGTCTTGGCCAGGTAAGCGGGATCGGTCGTGTTGACGTCCTTCACCCGGCCGGGCCGCGTCCAGACCGAGGACTCGTAGACCGGCAGTTCGCGGGCGCTGATGTCGTCCGCAAAAACGATCACGATGTTCGGCTTGTCCAACGCGTCGGCACTAAACGCGAATAGCGCAACCAACCAGATCACGGCACAGCGGACACTAAACATGTTGCAAGATCCTCAGAGAGCTGAAACGACTCGATTCAAGACCCCGACAGAGTCTATGCGACGCGGGCGATTTACCCCAGGCGGGTCGCCCTCCGTGATCCATCGACCTCCGCGTGTGCTCGCCAGCGGCGTTACGGATCGATACCGACGATCAGCTCGGCCACCTCGGGCGGCAGGTCGGCGGCGGTGATCGGCGTCAGCCGGATGTTCTTGTAATAGCACTCGGCCGCCTCGGACTGCAGCTGGATCTGCCCTTCGGTCAGCGGGTTGCCATCGCCGTCGCGGGCGTCGATGAGCACCATCACGATCTCGCCGTTGACCATGTGCACGGCCCGGTCGCCGAGGACGTAGAGGTCCAGTCGGTTCCACTCGCCGTTCGGTTTGTCGGGCTCGTGCGACGCCTGGGTGTAGCCGCCCGTTCGGTGCAGGGTGTCGGCGGTTGGGTCGTACTTCTTGATCTTGCCGTCTTCCTTCGTTCCGCGAACAAGAGCGGTCGGGCCGGCGAGGCCGATGAAGTCGCCGAAGTCCTTCTCCTGGATCTGGAACTCCAGGCAAGCCTTCCACGTCTTCCAGAACGCGCCGTGGTCGCCGTAGCAGTGGTAGAGCAGGCCGCTGTCGCGTTTGGCGTTGAGCCGTGGCGCCCACTTCTTGTCGCCCCACTTGAAGTCCATCGAGAGGTGGTAGTCGCCGAAGCTCTCGAGCGTGGTGATCCCGCCGTAGATCTCGCCGGTGACGTAGAGCACGGGCGTGCCGTCCTCCTCGATCATGGTGAACACCTGCTTAGGGTCGTTGCCCAGGCCCATCGGCGTGCCCTTGTGGACGTTGTCGCTCTGATAGGTCCCGGCCGGCAGCCCCTCGACGGTCTCGTGCGGCACGCCCATCCAGATCTCCCATCGCGTGAGATCCGGGTCCAGCAGTTCGATCGTCTCGCCGGGGGTGGCGGCCGGAGCCGTCTGGGCCAGGGCGGCGCTGGTCAGCGGCGAGATCGCGACGAGGAACAGCCCGGCGAGGAGTGACGCCTTGATGAGTTGCATCGATCAATCCTTGGGGTGAGTCAATCCCGTTTGATCTTAAGCACAACGCCCGAGGACGTGTTGTACTTTCCGCCGCGATAGGCGCAGAATAGGTAGTCGGGCTTGCCGTCTTTCATGAGGAGCTGGGGGCGCTCGAATCGGCCTTCGCGGTCCAGGCCAGGCATCGACTCGTCGAAGTACGACGGCGCATCGAGATAGGCCACCTCGGGGTCGCTCCAGTTCAGGCCGTCGTCGGACGTGAGTTTCAGGCCGTACTCGTGGTTGTAGAAGCCCATGTCGCGGAGCACGGCGTGGTACTGGCCGCCCTCGTGCCAGATGTAGGCGTCCTCGCACTGCATGTCCTCGCTGATGGTGCTGTAATCGATCAGTGGGTTGCCGGTGTGCTTGACGTAGGGCCCAGTCAGGTTGTCGGCCACGGCGAGGCCGTACTTGCGGTTGGACTTGCCGCGCTGCCGGTCGGCGTTGTTCCAACCCTTGTAGTACAGGCGGTACTTGCCATCGGGGGCGACGCAGAAGGCGGGGTTGGAGGAGACCCAGTCGTCCCAGGCGCCGTCTGGGCCGGCGTCGACGATGGGGTCGCGGGAGACGCGGGTCCATGGCCCATCGAGCGAGTCGGCGATCGCCATGCCGACTCGCTTGGTGCCGACCGTGCGATGGAAGTAAGGCCAGACTTCCTCGCGGGTCATGCCGACGAGCATGTCGCGGTCGCAGCCGGCGGGCTTGCAGGTGGCGCCCATGTAAAACAGCACGAACTTGTCGCCGACGCGATAGACCGTGGGGTTGTGGATCGAGTCGGCGTCCCACGCGTCCTTGTCGCCCAGCCCGCCTTGCTCGACCGGGTCGCCGGCGGGAACAAGCGCGGGTTCGAGCACGTCGTACGGGCCGCCGGGCTGGTTGGGTTCCCGAGAGACGGCGTGCCCGACCTCGCAGGCGGTCACCCAGCCTTCGTGGTGGTAGACGTTCTTCCATCGGGCGAAGAAGACGTGAACGCGTCCGTCGTCGCCGTAGATCGGCGAGCAGCCCCAGACGTTGTAGTCGGGGTCTTCGAGGATGCGGCCCACGGGTTCGAGGGCGTCGCAGAAGGCGGAGACGGGGGTTTCAGTGGCGGACATACGAGTAACCTGCTGAGTGACCTCGAAAAGGCCTGTGCTAATAAAGACGCCGGTCTAGTCGTTGATTTGCAACGGCAAGATTGTTATCATGAAATTGTAAACAATCTCATTTGATCTGTAACCTTAGTAGCTTAACTAATTAATTGCAAATGGAACGGCTCTTCTTTGCTGTTTTCGTCACCGTTCTGACTTGCCCGATCTCAATGGTCTTGGCCTCCCCGGCCGCCGCGGAGCCACGCCCTAACGTCATCGTCGTCATGGCCGACGACATGGGCTATGCCGACCTCGGTGCCCATGGCTGCGAGGACATCAAGACGCCGAACCTCGACCGCCTCGCCGCCCGGGGCGTGACGTTCTCATCCGGGTACACGACGCACTCGTTCTGCGGCCCGGCCCGGGCCGGGTTCTTCGCCGGGCGGTACCAGCAGCGGTTCGGCTTCGAGGGCAACCCGCACTACGACCCGGCCAACGAGCACCTCGGGCTGCCCGTGACCGAGATCACCTTCGTGCAACGCCTCAAGGACGCCGGGTACTTCACCGGCGGTATCGGCAAGTGGCACCTCGGTGCTTCCTCGCCGTATTACCCGCTCAACCGCGGCTTCGACTACTTCTACGGCTTCCTCGGCGGCGGGCACGACTACTTCACCGTCGACCTATCCGCCCCCGTGGGCACCAACTACAAGGGCGTGCTGATCCGCAACAAGCAGCCCGCGACGTTCGAGGGCTATCTGACCGACGCCTTGTCCGCCGACGCCGTCCAGTTCATCGAGCGTCATGCCGACGATGATCAACCCTTCTTCCTGTACGTCGGCTACAACGCCCCGCACGGCCCGATGCAGGCGACCGAAGCCGACCTCAAGGAGCACGACCACATCGAGGACTGGATGCGCCGGACGTACGCCGCGATGGTGTTCGCGATGGATCGCGGCATCGGGGAGATCCTCGACGCGCTCGACGCCGAAGGCATCGCCGACAACACCCTCGTCGTGTTCTTCAGCGACAACGGCGGGCCGCAGCCGGTGACGTGGAGCAAGTGGTTTCAGAACGGGTCGGACAACGGCCCGCTGCGCGAGGGCAAGTCGTTTGTGTACGAGGGCGGCATCCGCGTGCCGTTCCTGATGTCCTGGCCGGGGACGCTCCCGCAGGGCGAGACGTACGACGAGCCCGTCATCTCCATCGACATCTCGCGCACGGCGGTCGACCTGGCCAACGGCGACGCGATGGCCAAGCCCGCCATGGAGGGCGTCAACCTGATCCCCTACCTGACCGGCGAGACCGACGGCAGCCCCCACGACGCGCTGTTCTGGCGCCAATGGAACGGCCGCGACTGGGCGATCCGCAAGGGCGAACTCAAGTCCGTCGGTAAGGGCCTGGGCGGGGACAAGCAAGAGCTCTACGACCTCTCCGAGGACATCGGTGAGGCCACCGACCTGAGCACCGCCGAAGCCGCGGACGCGGCGGACCTGCTCCGCACGTTCGACGCCTGGAACGCCGACAACATCGACTTCAACTTCTGGAACGCCGGCGACTACCAGAAGAAGCTGAAAGAGTTCCACGAGACCCAGACCGGTCCGTGACACGGGCGATAGTGCGTATCGCGTTAGCCGCTCCGACGCCCAAGGACTGATCCGCGGCGGCGAGATCCGCGGCCCGTTTCGCCGTCAAGCGTGCCGCCACCCGCCGACGCGTTGCCTCTCCCAGCCGATCGCGTCGCCCTCGGGGATGTCGGCGACGCCGAGCCGACGGAGCATGTGCAGCGCTTGGGCGCGGTGGTGCATGCCGTGGGTCGCGACATGCAGGATGCCGGCGCCGTAGGACTTGCGGCGGGGCGGGTCGTCCAGCCGATCGACAAACGTATCGTCCAGCCGGCCCTCATCGGCGACGCGGCGGGCGAGGCCGATCAACTCGGCCGTGGTCCGGTCGTACCGCTCGATCAGGGTGGCGACGCTCACGCCGTCGGGCGACCACGGATCGATCACGTCGGCGTCGACCATCAGCAGCGTCCAGCAAGCCGCGTTGTCGACGATGTGGGCCAGCGTTTGGCGGAGGCTGCCCAGGCCGATAGGGAATCGCCGGTCCAGCGCGTCGTCGTCCAGCGGCAGCGACAGCTCGAGCAGGCGGCGCGTCGTCCAGGCGTCGTGCCCGAGCAGGCGGTCGATCATGTCCACGGTCGGTCTCCGGCGGGGCGCCCGCAGGAAGTTAGTCGCGGACGCCGTGGGCCTCAACGGCCAGGAAGTGGTAGGCGGCGAGCGTCACGACGCCGGAGGTCGGGCCGAGCGGGCAGTCGTACATCGGGACGCGGACGTCGGCGTCGCCCACGGGGGTGCGGAGGTCGACGACGGTCTCGCTGCGTCGGCGGTCGTGGCGATAGGTGTTGTGGGCGCTCAGCAGCCAGACGACGTCGCGGGTCTTTCGGATCTGGTCGATCTGCGGGAAGTAGTCGAAGTCGCCGGCGTGCTGGTAGTCGGCGAACGCGAGGACGAGGTCGCGCTTGCCGACGGCGTGCTCGTCGGTGAGCAGCACGAAGTGTCTCTCAAAAAAGGGGTCAGACCCCTTTTTCAGCGCGGCGAGGTGGTGGGGCAGGCCGTGGGGGCCGGCGACGAGGTAGACGGTGTCGCCGGCGAAGCGGGCGGCCTTGACCTTGTCGGCCGCGCGGTCGAGGCGGCCTCCGGATGCGGTCTGCAGGTCGAGCAGGTGGCGGGCGGCGTTGTCGAGGTATTGCGGGGCGAGGGTGCCAGGGTCGATCGGGTCGAGCCAGCGGTCGCGGTGGAAGCGCTGGTCGAGGACGCGGAAGAAGCGGTCGCGGCGGGTGTCGGTGTCGAGCGACTCGCGGACGACGGGGACATGCCCGAGGCGGGTGGCAGCGGCAAAGGCCTCGACGAGGACGGCGTGGGCGGCGGCGGCGTGGAGGGGGGCGGCGAGGTGATTGGGTGATTTCGCGGTTTGGTGGTTTGGTGGTTGAGGGGCGGGCAGATCGACGGTGTATAGCGTGCCATCGGGGAGGGCGACGGTGAGTGTGGTGGGGGTGGTGAAGATCGCGGCGTCGCCGGGCTGGGGGGTGGTGCGGGCGTTGTAGTTGAAGATCGAGCCGGCGCGGTTGCCCAGCTCGTGGGCCAGGGCGTTGTTGCCGAAGACGGCGAAGGAGGGCCCGTCGGGCGACGGGTCGGCGGCGAGGTGGGCGCCAAGGGCCTCGCCGGCGGCGACGATCTGCGGGAGGCGGTCGTGCAGGGCGAGCACGCGTTGGCGGAGGTCGGTGAGATAGGCGTGGCCGTCGGCGAAGGCGGGCAGCGCGGCGAGCAGCGCGAGCAGGGCGGCGGCGATCGCGAGAGCGGAGAGCAGGCGACGGTGGATCACGCGGATAGTTTGACCGCGCGGCGGCCGGCGGCGCGTCTGGCGCGGACCAATCGTCGCGACGCGAGCGAGGTGGGTGGGGTTGTGACGCTTGCGGCGGGGAGTGAAGCGTTAAACGGCGAGCAAGCTCGCCGGCTAAACGGGCATCCACGCGTTCGCGTCCGAGCGCCGGGTCGCGAGCGCCTGCCCCTCAGTTCACCTTGCCCAGGTACGACCCGTCCTCGGTCGAGACCTTGACCATCTGGCCGTTCTCGATGAACGGCGGGACGCGGGTCTTGAGGCCGGTCTCGAGCTCGGCCTCCTTGAGCTGGTTGGTCGCGGTGGCGCCCTTGACCTGCGGCGCGGTGTCGGTGACCTCGAGGTCGACGGCGGCGGGGAGCTCAATGGTCAAAACGTTGCCCTGGTAGACCAGGCCGGTGACGGTGGTGTTTTCTTTAACGTAGAGCAGGGCGTCGCCGAGGACGTCGTCGGGGAGGGTGGCCTGCTCGTAGGACTCGTTGTCCATGAAGACGGCCGACTTGCCCTCGGGGTAGAGGTACTCGAGCTCGCGGCGGTC
>JBCCZA010000186.1:0-6517 GCA_039188455.1 Planctomycetota bacterium | reverse complement strand
GCGCCGCCCAAGGGCGGCGGCTAACGATCCCCCAACTCGGACGCGATGTGCCCTCGTTTTGATCCACATCGCAAAATACATAGACAAACACGCAAGACCGTGCGCACGCCCAATCCCGGCCTGCGCCACAGTCCGGCTACCCCTCACTCAATTCGACCGCGGCCCCACACTCCGGGCATGTGCCTGACGTAACACCGCGCAGGTCGTAACCACATTGACCGCAGATTCCTGCCCCTGTGGGCCGTTGACGCCATCTCTTCGCAATCCAGATGAGTGGCCCAGCGCCAAACGCCAGCACGAAAACCCACCCCGGAAAAGTGAGCCAAATCCTATCGGGTAAACCCGGCGAGATCGGCTGAAAATCGACGGAGAATCGGGTCAAAGCTTGGCCGATGACACGAAACGCGTCGGGTAACGAGCCATAAGGAGCAGGCCGCACGACGTATGAGAAGACAGTAGACCTTGGCCCCGGGTCCAGGATCAACTGAAACGTGCCACAGTAGGTGGAGAAGATCACATCCTGTTGATGCGTCCACGGGACCGCAACGAAGACGGCGATGTGCCAGAACAGGCTGGCCAGCCAAAGCACAAGCGACGCAGCGGCGGCAAGGCTGAGCCCCGCCATCGTTCGTCGCAACCACGCCCTCTCGGTGGCCGGCAACATCCCCGGACTCTATCGCTTCTTCCGCGACTTGAATCCGCTGCCGCCGTCTTCCTTACGATCCTTGGACGAGCGCGCCCGGCGTTGCTTGCGGGTCAGGCGGCGGCCGCCCTCGGCTTCGCCCTCGTCGGGGCGGAGGTCTTCGCGGCTGACGGCCTGGCCGGCGCCGGGTGAGGGCGCGGGGGCGCCGGCGCCGACAGGCTCGGGCTGCGGGGCCGGCTGAGCGGCGGGTTGCTCGGCCGTCTGCTCGTCGCCGTAGGCCGACTGGACCTGCACGTTGGGCGTGAGGCGAGCGCGGAAGACGAGCTCGGTCACGCGGTCGCGGACGGTCGCCTGCATCTCCTGGAACAGCCGGGCGCCCTCGCGCTTGTACTCGATGCGGGGGTCTTTCTCGGCGTAGCCACGCAGGCCGATCGAGTCGCGGGCCTGGTCCATCGCGTACAGGTGGTCCTTCCACGACTGGTCGAGGATCTGCAGCAGCACGAACCGCTCGAGCTGCGTGACCTCGACGCGCAGCGCCTCGCGCGCCCGGCCCAGGCACACGTCGCGCAGCGTCTCCTGCGACTCGCCACGCCGACCGACGGCCGGGTCGGCTTCCGTCGGCAGCGCCTCGAGCTCTTCGGGCGTGGTTTCGACGCCGAACCGCTCGCGCAGCCACACCGACAGCTGCTGCGGCTTGCCGTGGAACTCGTCCAACTTTTTATCCACGACCTGCTCGAGCTTGCCGCCCTTGGCCAGCCAGGCGTCGGCCTCGTCGGCGAGCAGCTTGAACATGTCCTGGCCGGTCTTGCCGTTGAGGTCTTCGGGCGAGAGCTCGAGGTCGTACCGCGTCTTGGCGAAACCCATCAGGTGGTTGACGCCCCAGTTGGGGTCCTGGGCCGCGCCCTGCATGGCGACCTCGAGGTTGAACTCGACGGGGTAGCGTGCCTCGCGGCGGCGGTACAGGCCGTGGGCGTCGTCGAGCACCTTCTGCTCGACGTCCTCGGGCGGCATGCCCGCCAGCTCGTCGACCTTGAGCTCGAGGCCGAACTTGTTCTCCGCCCAGTGGGCCAGGTCTTTAAGGGCATAGTTTGGTTCGAGGAACTTGGCGATGCCGGAGAGGTCCTTCTTGTCGAGCTGCTCGCCGGCGGCCAGGGAGAGGTCGCGCTTGATCTCGCCGGGCTTCATGCCGCGGAGGCGCGAGACGGGCATGTCGACATTGAACTTGCTCATCGCCCACTGGCGCAGGCCCTTGAGGTCCCAGTCGGCGGGGTCGGCGTCGATGTCCATGTATTCGCCGAGCGTCACGTCGATCACCGAGTCGGCGTCGTTGCGGGCCTCGCGGCGGACGATGCTCTCCAGCTCGTGGATGTCGTCGAGGTGCAGCCGCGCGGGGTCGACGGAGATGTCGAGCTCGGCCCGGCACCACTCGGCGGCCTGCTGCTTGACGTAGCCGGATGCGAGGTACGTCTCGACGGCGTCGGCGATCGCGTCGTCCAGGTAGTCGAACACGAGCCTGTCGATGCCCTTGGACTCGAGCACGTCCTGCCGCAGGCCGTAGAAGAACGACCGCTGCACCTCCATGATCTCGTCGTACTCGAGGAGGTTCTTGCGGATCTCGTAGTTGCGTTCCTCGACCTTGCGCTGGGCACGTTGAACGGAGCGGGAGACCCAGGGGTGCTCGAGTGCGTCGCCTTCCTTCATGCCCAGGGCCGAGAGGGCCTTGAGGGTGGTGTTGCCGGCGAACATCTTCATCAGGTCGTCCTCGAGGGAGATGAAGAAGCGCGACGAGCCGTTGTCGCCCTGCCGGCCGGAGCGGCCGCGGAGCTGGTTGTCGATCCGGCGGGACTCGTGCCGCTCGGTGCCGACGATGTGCAGCCCGCCCATCTGCTCGACGTGCGACCACACCGCAAGGCGGTGGCGGTCGTAATCGGGCAGCTTGTCGAGCTCGGCCATGCAGCGGTCGAGGTCGAAGGACTCGGCCTTGTTCTTGTCGATCCACGCGTCCTTGACGCACCAGTGGCGCAGGAGGCGGAGCTTGAGTTCGTCGTCGGAGATCGCCTCGGCGTCCTTGGCCTTGAGGCCGAGCTCGCGCGCCGCCTGGTGGCGGTAGCTCATGGCGACGAGCTCGTCGTCGGTCATCTCCGCCTTGGCCTGCTTGGGCAGCAGGTCGCGGCGCTGCCAGTGCTCGACCAGCGCGGCGCGGTCGACGGGCTGGAGCTTGATGTCGGTGCCGCGGCCGGCCATGTTGGTCGCGATCATGACCGCGCCGAGGTAGCCGGCGTCCTCGACGATGTTGCCCTCGCGCTCGGCGTTCTCGGCCTTGGCGTTGAGCACTTCGTGCTGAATGCCGTGCTTCTTGCGGAGCGACTCGGAGAGCTGTTCGGACTTCTCGACCGAGGTCGTGCCGACGAGGACCGGCCGGCCGAGGTCGTGCATGCGCTTGATCTCGTCGGCGATGGCCTCGGCCTTGTCCTTGGCCGAGAGGAAGATGTAGTCGTCGCGGTCGGTGCGGGCGATGGGTTTGTTGGTCGGGATGACGACGACGTCGAGCTTGTAGATCTCGTTGAACTCGGTGGCCTCGGTGATCGCCGTGCCGGTCATGCCCGCGAGGCGGGTGTAGAGCTTGAAGAAGTTCTGGATGGTGACGGTCGCGAGCGTCTGAGTCTCCTGCTTGATCTTGACGCTCTCCTTGGCCTCGACCGCCTGGTGCAGGCCGTCGGACCACTGTCGGCCGACCATGAGCCGGCCGGTGAACTCGTCGACGATGATGACCTCGCCGTTCTGCACGACGTAGTCCTTGTCGCGCTTGTAGACGACGTGGGCGCGCAGGGCGTTCTCGAGCAGGTGCGGGAAGTCCATGTTGTTGCCGACGTAGAACGAGCCGATGCCGGCGACCTTCTGGGCCTCGGCGACGCCGTGGTGCGTGAGGTGGGCCTGCTTCTTGTCGAGCTCGCGCTCGAAGTACTGGGTGTGCTCGTCGCGGGTGCCCTCGAGGCTCGGCAGCTGGGCCTGGAGCTTCTTCATCTCGTCGCGCATGGCCGGGACCTTGCCCTTGTCGCGGGCGTTGCGGATGTCGCCCTCGAGGCCCTTGATGCGAGCCTCGGTCTGCTCGACGGTGTGGTTCTTGGCGTCCCACTCGCGTTGCATCTGCACGAGGTGCTTGGCGATCTTGTCGGCCTCGGCGTACTTGGGGGCGTCCTGGTGGGCCGGGCCGGAGATGATCAGCGGCGTGCGGGCCTCGTCGACGAGGATGGAGTCGATCTCGTCGACGATGCAGAAGTCGCGGCGTTTCTGGACCTGTTCCTGCGGCGACATCTTCATGTTGTCGCGGAGGTAGTCGAAGCCGAACTCGCTGTTGGTGCCGTAGACCGTGTCGCACTCGTAGGCCTGGGCCTTGAGCTGCGGGGGCTGTTGGTGGTACGGGTGGATGGCGCCGACGGTCAGGCCCAGCGCGTGGTAGAAGGGGAAGACCCAGTCGCGGTCGCGCTGGACGAGGTAGTCGTTGACGGTGACGACGTGGCAACGCAGGCCCTCGACGGCGGCCATGTAGCAGGCCAGCGGCGCGACGATCGTCTTGCCCTCGCCGGTCTTCATCTCGGCGATCTTGCCTTCGCCCAGGACGGTACCGCCGATGAGCTGGACGTCGAACGGGCGAGCGCGGAACGGCGGGCGAGACTCGGGGTAGAGCTCGCGGACGGCGTCGTACATCGCGTTGGGCACGTCGATCAGCAGGTGCCCGGGCGCGGGGTCGCCGCCGAGCACGGGCTGAGGTTCCATCGCGGCGGCCTGGGCCTTGAGGTCGGCGTAGACCGGCTGCAGGTCGGCGGGGAGGCGTGAGGGGTCGAAGCGGTCCGCGTGGTCGGGGTTGAAGATGTTGCGGATGCCGACGGCGCGGTCCATCGCCTCGCGGGCGACGGCCATGACCTCGGGCAACAGGTCGGCCATGGATTGGCCGTCGGCGATCCGCTGGCGGAACTCGGCGGTCTTGTCGCGGAGTTCGGCGTCGGTGAGCCGGCGGACGGCGGGCTCCTGCTCGTTGATGAGCTCGACACGGCGGCGGTAGCGCTTGAGCAGGCGGTCGTTGCGGGTGCCGAAGACGGCGGCGAGGGCTTTGCTGAAGACTTGGATCATGGCGGGCTCGTGGTAGGCGGTGCGGGGATCGCGGGGCGCGACCGCCCGGGGGTGGGTCGGATCGGGGGAAGTAGGGATGGAGGCCTGCGACGACGGGAGCGTCGTGGCGGGCGGGACGTCGGCGGGGATCAGGCCGACGGCGGGGGGAGATTCAGGCGGTCAGCCATCTCGGCCGCGACGGTCGCGGGTCGGCTGAGGGGGGCGTGACTGGTCGTTGTCACCCGAGCGAGGCGCGCGGACGCGACAGGCCGGCCGGCCACCATCCCCGCGCGCTGCGGCGTCGCCCGGCGGACCGACTGGGCCCAGGCGACCGACTGGCTGTGGGCCGTCGCCGCGGCGGTGACGACCATGGCGGCCCCGGCCTGGGGCGTGTGCGCGATCGCCAGCCACGCGACCATCACGATCGCCAGCTTGGCGGCCTGCGCCGAGACGTCGGGTGTCCGAGCCGAAGCCATACCCGCATCATCGACCCGCCCGGCCGCCCGGTCAACCGAATCCGCGACAGAATCCGCCGTGTTTCGCCGCCCGACCGTCCCGCTACACTCCCCGCATGAATATCCACGAGTACCAGGCGCGCGAACTCCTCGAGCAGCACGGCATTCCCGTCCCCCCGGCCATCGTCGTCGAGACCGCCCAGGACGCGATCAAGGCCTACGAGGAGCTCAACAGCCGGTACGGCGCGACGCTCTGCGTCGTCAAGGCCCAGGTCCACGCCGGCGGCCGCGGCAAGGGCGGCGGCGTCAAGCTCGTCCGCTCGGCCGACGAGGCCCACGAGGCCGCCAAGACCATCCTCTCCAAGAACCTCGTCACCCCCCAGACGCCCCCCGAGGGTGTCCCGGTGCACAAGCTGCTCGTCGCCGCCGGCGTCGATATCGCCAAGGAGTACTACATCGCCATCACGGTCGATCGCTCGATCGGCATGCCCGTGCTCATGGCCTCGGCCGAGGGCGGCATGGACATCGAGGAGATCGCCGAGACCAACCCCGAGGCGATCATCCGCCAGCCGGTCAGTTCGGTCGCCGGCCTCCGCGCCTACGAGGCCCGCAAGCTCGCCTACTTCCTCGGATTCCACGGCGGGCAGGTCCGCCAGGCCTCCAAGATCATCACCCAGCTCGTCGAGGTCTTCCTCGAACGCGACTGCTCGATCGCCGAGATCAACCCGCTGATCGTCACCCCGCCGTCCAGCGAGCACCCCGACGGCCGCGTGCTCGCCATCGACGCCAAGCTCAACTTCGACGAGAACTCGGTCTACCGCCAGGAGCAGCTCAAGACCTTCCACGACCCCACCGAGGAGGACCCCGACGAGGTCGCCGCCCGCAAGTACGGCTTGTCCTACATCTCCCTCGACGGCAACATCGGCTGCCTGGTCAACGGCGCCGGGCTGGCGATGGCGACGATGGACATCATCAAACTGCACGGCGGCGAGCCGGCCAACTTCCTGGACGTCGGCGGCTCGGCCAGCGAGGAGGCCGTCACCGAGGCCTTCCGCATCATCCTCAACGACCCCAAGGTCAAGGGCATCCTGGTCAACATCTTCGGCGGCATCGCCAAGTGCGACACCATCGCCGCGGCGATCATCACCGCCGCCAAGGAAGTCGGCTTCACCGTGCCCCTGGTCGTCCGGCTGGAAGGCACGAACGTGGCGAAGGCCCGCGAGATGCTCGAGGCCGCCAAGGCCGACATCCCCACGCTGCAGACCGGCCGCGACATCACCGAGGCCGCCAAGCTGATCACCGCCGCGAT
>JBCCZA010000185.1:0-6525 GCA_039188455.1 Planctomycetota bacterium | reverse complement strand
GTGATGATGTGGGTGCGGTGGTCGCTGCCGCGGTTCCGTTACGACCAGCTGATGGGGCTGGCGTGGCGGGGGCTGATCCCGATGTGCATCGCGATGCTGGTGGGGGCGACGCTGATCGAGGGGATGGGGGCCGGGGCGTGGGCGTACACGGTGCTGAACGTGGTCGTGCTGATCGGCGCGGTGTCGCTGGCCCCGCTGCTGCCCAAGGCGCACACGAATCGCAAGGTCGGGCTGCTGGGCTCGCGATTCAGCCCGCCGGCGGACGAGCACGGCGGCGAGATGCCCAACCCGATCGCGTCGACGCCGTCGGCGCCGGCCAGCGCGTGAGTCGCCTGGCTCGGCGGGGCGTCATCTGAACCGATTGACGCGGCGTGGCGTAGCGTCGAGAATCCCGGGCTCTCCGCTCGGTGCGGGTCTATTCTTCTGCGACGCCGAATCCGTCTCGGCGGCCTTCTCTGGCGATCGAGGACAGCGACGTGACCACAGCGGCAACCGGCTCGGGCCTCCCCTTCAACCCCGGCTCGGCCACCGGCCCGACCCCGACCCCCGAGCTCGCCGAGGGCTCCTCCGAACGCGTTGTCGAGATCAAGCTCATCGGCACCCTCGCCGGCGGCGTCATCCTGCTGTGCGCCATCCTGGCCACCTTTGTCTTCGCCGAGACCTGGCAGGCCGCGTTCACCCAGCGGAACTTCTACGCCGGCTTCCTGGCGTTCGTCGCCGCGATCATCCTGGGCATCCCCATCCTGCTGGGCGCCGGGGCGCACGTCCTGCGTCGGGCAGGCTTCCTGCGGTCGACCCGCTCGGAGACGGCCAACTTCGAGGAGCTGGTCGCGGTCGCCTTCCTCGCGAGCTTCGCGGCCGGGCGGTACTTCGAGGCCGCGGCCGTGGCGTTCTTCATGCTGCTCGCCAGCTTCATCGAGGCGCGTACCGCGGTCGGCGCTCGCAAGACCATCGAGTCCCTGATCCGCATCACCCCGACCCGCGCCAACAAGCTCACCGGCGACGGCGCGTCCGGCGGCGAGATCGAGGTCGATGCCGCGACCCTCCAGCCCGGCGACCGCGTGATCATCCGCCCCGGCGACAACATCCCCGGCGACGGCGTCATCCGCCAGGGCATGTCCACCATCGACCAGGCCAACATCACCGGTGAGTCGCTGCCGGTCGAGAAGGGCCAGGGCGACGAGGTCTTCGCCGGCACGATCAACCAGACCGGCGTCTTGACCGTCGAGGTCACCCGGGCCGGCAAGGACTCGACGCTGAGCAAGGTGCAGGACCTGATCAGCCAGGCCGTCGAGACGCGGCCGGCGATCGTCCGGCTGCTCGACCAGTACGCCGGGTACTACACGCCGGTCGTGCTGATGGTGGCGTTCATCGTGTTCTTCTTCACCAAGGACCTGGAGAAGTCGATCTCGCTGATCCTGATCTGCTGCCCGGTCGAGGTGCTGATCGCCGGGCCGACGGCGATGGTCGCGTCGCTGTCCGCCGCGGCGCGGGTGGGCGTCTTGGTCAAGTCGGTCGGCGAGCTGGAGATCGCGCGGCGGGTGACTGCCATCGTGTTCGACAAGACGGGCACGCTGACGACCGGCAAGCTGGCGGTGACGCGGCTGCAGCCGGCCGAGGGGATCGAGGGGGCGGACCTGCTGCGGACGGCCGTGTCGGCCGAGAAGGACTCGCGTCACCCGGTGGCCAAGGCGGTGCTGGCGATCGCGGCCCAGGCCAAGGTCAACCCGCACGACGTGGTGGACTTCGAGGAGGTCGCCGGGCGTGGCGTGCGGTGCAAGGTCGACGGGGCGTCGGTGATGTGCGGCCGCGAGACGTGGCTGACCGAGCAGGGCGTGGACATGGCCGGGCTGGACACGCAGACCGGCGAGGGGATGTCGCTGCTGTTCGTCGCCCGCGAGGGCAAGGCGATCGGATGGATCGGGCTGGAAGACAAGCCGCGGAAGGACGCCGCCGAGTCGCTGTCGCAGCTCGAGGAGCTGGGCGTCAAGCGTCGCATCATGATCACCGGCGACCGCCGCTCGGCCGCGATGCGCGTGGCTCAGCAGGTCGGCATCACCGACATGGAAGCCGAGGCGTTGCCCGGCGACAAGCTCGAGCTGGTCAAGGGGCTCCGCGCTCAGGGCCACACCGTCGCGGTCGTGGGCGACGGCGTGAACGACGGCCCCGCGTTGGCCGCGGGCAACGTGTCGATCGCCATGGGCGCCGCCGGGTCGGACGTCGCCATCCACTCGGCGTCGGTCGCGCTCTCCAACAACCTGCTCAACCGCATCCCGTTCCTCATCAGCCTGTCCAAGCAGACGATGAGCGTGATGCGCCAGACGCTGATCGGCCTGCTCATCTTCATCGTCGGCATGCTGGCGCTGCTCGCGATGGGCTACATCACGCCGCTCGGCGCCGCTGCGGCGCACGGGCTGGCGTCGCTGGCCGTGGTGTTCAACTCGGCCCGCCTGGTCCGCGCCGGCGAAGACCTCGACCACCCCGAGCCCGAGGACGACAAGCAGGCCGAGCCGCAGCGCCGCGTCGAGCGCGTGACGCCGGCGGCGGGGTGATTGGGTTCAACACAGAGGGCCACGAGAGGGCCACAGAGGTGGGCGATGCCCGATGGCACGGTGTTGATCCTTGATGATGATCGCGATCGCGTTGAGCGGTTCACTGCGGTGTGTGACGGGCTGGGGTTGGATTACCGCGTGTGGACGTCCGCCTATCGGTTCGCCGAGGAAGTTGCCGAGTGCGTTCCCTCTGCGGCGTTGATCTCGTTGGATCACGACTTGATCGATGAGCAGGGTGATGCGGATGTCTTGGGGGACGGGTTGATTGCAGCGCAGGCCTTGGCGGAGCTTGAGCCTAGCTGTCCCGTCATCGTGCATACGACCAACGGTTTCGCGGCGCCCGAGATGATGTCATTGCTGGCCGAGAGCGGGTGGCAAACAGTGCGTCTCGCGCCGATCGGATTCGATTGGATCGAGTCGGACTGGCGTATCGAGGCCGCCAGGTTGGTCTCGGCTTAGCGGGGTTCAACACAGAGGGCCACGCGAGGTTTCTCACGCAAAGGCGCAAAGCCGCGAAGTTCAACACGCTACGTAACGTCGAAATACATGACTCGGCAACAATGCACGACTCAGCCTTGGCGGCTTTGCGCCTTTGCGTGAGTCAGTTTTTTTCTGATACGGCCCTCTGTGTCGAGTCACGTCCCGTCCCGGGGCCCTACGGGCCGCCGGCTAAACGGGTTAGTCGGTGGGGATGCGCAAGGGTTGCACGACGGCGAGGCGGGTTTGCGTCGACGGCGGGACGTGCAGGGGGTAGGTGAAGGTCTGGCCGTCGGGGTGGGTGTCGGAGGGGGGGAGCATGACGGTCAGGGTGTACGTGCCGGCGAAGAGCGTGAGGTCGGCGGCGGCGAGCTCGGGGTCGGTGACGGCTAGCTCGTCGGACCGCCATTCCTCGCCGAAGAGGCGTTCGACGACGCGGCCGGAGGGCGTGAGCTCGCCAAGGACGTCGATGAGGCCGGCGTTCTCGACCGTGCTTGAGGTGTCGTCGAGCGTCTGGGCGACGGTGTTAAAGACGATGCCCCGGCAGGCGGGGGAGGGGACGACGGTGCGGAGCAGCAGCTCGAGTTGGTAGGCGGCGGCCTCGGGCGTGGGGCCGCCGACGTCGAGCGAGGCGAGAGCCAGGCCGTAGCCGAGGGCGTCGATGGCCTGGAGGGTGCGTTCGAGCGGGGCACGCTGGATGGGGGTGTCGATGCGTTCGTCGAGGGCGACGAGGTCGGCGTCGATGAAGTCCTCGCGCAAGGCGGCGACGGCGTCCGGCAGGCGGGAGCGGCGGTGGCCGGTGAGGGCGTCGGTGAAGCGGACGGCGAGCTGGGCGTGGGGGGCGCGGACGCGGGCGTGGTCGAACAGCAGTCGGCGGACCTGGGGGCCGAGGGCGCGGGTGAGGTCGCGGTGGGCCAGAGCGTCGCCGACGAGGTCGACCTGGGTGCGGGGCGAGCCGGGCGCGGCGAACTCGGCGGTGACGGCGTCGACGCGGTGCAGCAGGGCGGCGGTGAGCTCGTCGGGGGGCAGGGCGGCGACCCAGTCGGGGTTGCGGGCGGGGTCCTGCGAGACGAGGGGGCCCAGCCGGAGGTCGAGGCCGCGCTGGCGGGCCTGATGGGCGACGCGGCGGGCGGCGAGCATCGGGTGCTCGGCGTCGGGGCGGGGGTGGGCGTCGCGCCAGGCGATCAGGCGGTCGAGGCTGAGGGTGTTGAAGTGGCGGTAGACGGGGGCGTCGAGCGGCACGCCGTCCAGGCCGGAGCGGTCGGCGACGAAGCCCAGCGGCAGGTGGTGGCGGGTCTGGGTGGCTTGGACGACGGCGCCGGGGGCGGGCGAGCCCTCGGCGTTGAGCACGACGATGCGCACCGGGGCGGTGCGATGGCGGCGCATCGCCTCGTCGGACGCGTCGACCCAGGCCTGCGGCAGCCGCTGGGCGGTGGCGATGGGCGCGACCGGGGTGATCAGACAGGCGAGGCAGGCGAGCAGCAGCGTGCGGGCGCGGGGCATGGCGGGGTCATCGGCAAACGGCCGAGAATCGACCGAACCGACCGGCCCGCCGTCCTATATTGACTCACCGGACGGCCCGCGAAGGCCGGCCCGCCGTTTTTGTCTCGGAGTGTCCGCATGAAGCCCTCTCCCTTCCGCGTGGCCGGCCTGGTGGCCACCGCCGTCCTCGTCGTGCTCGTCACCCAGTCCTGGGCCCGCTCCAACAGCGTGTACCAGCAGCTGGACCTACTGGTCGATGTGCGGCACGAGATCGTGCAGAACTACGTCGAGGACCCCGACGCCGAGGCGCTGACCGAGGCGGCCGTGCGGGGGATGATCGAGTCGCTCGACGACCCGTACACGACCTATCTGACGCCCGAAGACGTGCTGGACCTGCAGAAGCACGTCAGCGGCACGTTCAGCGGGATCGGCGCGGAGATCACGACCCAGCCCGGTCGGTTGACGATCGTGACGCCGCTGGAGGATTCGCCGGCCTGGGACGCGGGGGTGATGGCGGGCGACACGGTGCTTGAGATCGACGGCACGTCGACCGAGGACATCAGCGTGCAGGACGCGGTGAAGCTGCTGACCGGCGAGGCGGGCACGGACGTGACGATCAAGGTCCGCCACGAGACCGGCGAGGAAGAGGAGATCACGATCACCCGCGGCGTGATTGAGGTGCAGACCGTCCGCGGCTTCCGGCGCGATGCGGACCAGGCGTTCGACTTCATGCTCGACGACGACAATGCGATCGGCTACGTCCGGCTGACGAGCTTCTCGGAGAAGACGGTCGAGGACCTGGAAGAGGTGCTGGTCGAGCTCGAGGCTCAGGGCATGCGCGGGCTGATCATCGACGTGCGGTTCGACCCCGGCGGTTTGCTGACCGCGGCGGTGGCGATCTCGGACATGTTCCTGGACGACGGCGAGCGGATCGTGTCGATCAAGGGCCGGCGGGAGGGCAGCGAGCGGGCGTTCGACGCGACGTCGGACACGCTGGTCGACCCGGGCATCGAGGTGGTGATCCTCGCGAACGAGGCGTCGGCGTCGGCGAGCGAGATCCTCGCGGGGGCGCTGTCGGAGAACGATCGGGCGCTCATGGTCGGGACGCGCACGTTCGGCAAGGGCAGCGTGCAGAACGTCCGGATGCTCGACGCGTCGCCGGGCGCGATCAAGCTGACCAACGCGTACTACTACCTGCCCAGCGGGCGGAACATCCACCGCCGGCCGGACAAGGACACGTGGGGCGTCGACCCCAGCGCCGGCAGCTACGTGCCGATGACGCCGGATCAGATCAGCGAGATGATCGATGTCCGGCGCGCGGGCGACTCGGTGCGTGAGCGCAAGGAAGCGAGCGAGCCGGTGACGCCCGAATGGCTGGCCGAGGACCTCAAGGACCCGCAGCTGTCGGCGGCGCTGACCGCGGTGCTGGGCAAGCTCGACACGGGCGACTGGCCGACCGTCGGCGAGGACGGCGCGGACGCGTTGGCCAAGGCGGGGCAGCTGGAGGGACTCGAGCGGCGTCGCGAGGCACTGATGGATGCACTGGCGTCGCTGGACGATCGGATCGACAAGCTGAAGGCCGGCGAGGAACTCGACGACGAGGAGCTGTCGTTCGACGCGTCGGGCGGCGAGGTTGAGTTCGAGGATGTTGAGCCCGAGCCGGCCGGCGTGGGCGAATGAGCCTGCTGCTTGGGCTGGAGACCAGCTGCGACGAGACGGCCGCGGCGGTTGTCGAGTCGGCGGCGGCCGGCCGGCTGATCGTGCGTTCGAGCGTGGTCGCCACGCAGCACGAGCTGCACGCCGAGTACCGCGGGGTGGTGCCGGAGATCGCGAGCCGGGCTCACCTGGAGCGGGTGCTGCCGGTGGTCGAGCGTGCGGTCGACGAGGCGGGCGTGACGCTCGGGGAGGTCGACGCGGTGGCGGTGGGGAATCGGCCGGGGCTGATCGGCTCGTTGATCGTCGGCGTCTCGGCGGCCAAGGCGCTGGCCTGGGCGCTGGGCAAGCCGATCGTCGG
>JBCCZA010000184.1:0-6593 GCA_039188455.1 Planctomycetota bacterium | reverse complement strand
CTGACGCCCGCGTAAAGCGGCAGCGGCCCGCGGCTGAGCGTGGTGACGCTGGGATCGCTAATCGAGTCGGCGCCGGGCAGGCCCATCTTGAGGGCGTGCGCCTCGGCCGCTTCTGTACGAGCGCTCGGGAGCGGTCGCTCGCGCTCGAGCGCCTCGAGGCCATGGCTCGGAGGACGGAAATCGCTCACGACATCGCTCCTAACCACAGGGGCACAGAGACACCGAGAAAACCAGCGCGTAAATCGGGCGTAAACGCCGCGTCGAGTGCGCCCTCTGTGTCTCTGCGCCTCTGCGGTTCATCCCAATCACGTGCCCTTCCATGCGTCGATGCCCGCGTCGGAGGTCTGCTTCTTCTGCTTGGGCAGGTGCCCTTCGTCGACCAGGGTGGCGAGCACGTCGAGCATGGCTCGGACGCCGAGAAGGGCCGTGATGTCGGACTGGTCGTAGGCCGGGGCGACCTCGACGCACTCCATCGCGCAGATGCCTTCCTTCGCGACGAGCTTGAGCAGCTTGAGCACCTCGCGCGGCAGGAACCCGCCGGGCTCGGGCCAGCCGGTGCCGGGCACGAACCCGCAGTCGACCGAGTCGATGTCGAAGCTCAGGTAAACCGCCTTGGCGTCCTTCCACGCGGCCTCAAGCGCCCACTCGGCGATCTTCTCGACGCCGTGGTCGTCGACGTCGTCCATCGTGAAGATATTCGTGCCGCGCTCGCGGGCCGCGACGACGCCCGGCCGGGGGACCTGCCAGCCGCCGATGCCGATCTGCACGAGGTTGCTCGGCGGCGCATTGGGGATGTTCGTCGCGTGGAACCACGGACACGTGTGCATCCGCTCGTCCATGTCCTTCTCTTGCGTGTCGATGTGGCGGTCGATGTGGATGATGCCGATGTTGCCGTCGACGTGCGGGGCGATGCCGCGCACGTTGGGGTAGCCCAGCGAGTGGTCGCCGCCCATGAGCATCGGGAAGCAGCCGGACGCGTAGACGTGGCTAACCGCCCGGCTGACCTGGTCGAAGCTCTTCTCGATATTGCCGATCGTGAAGACGTCGCCGAGGTCGCAGATCTTGACCTTCTCGACGAGGTCGATGCCGAGTTCGTAGAAGTACGTCGTGTACAGGGCCGAGATGCGCCGCATCGCCTGCGGGCCGAACCGGGTGCCCGAGCGATAGGTCGTGCCGATGTCGAAGGGGATGCCCATGAAGGCGACGTCGTAGTTGCCGACCTGGGTGGCGTCCTCGAGGTACTTGGTCTTGAGGACGGTGTTGATCCCGGCGTAGTGCGGGAGCTCGCCGCGGGCGAAGGTGGTAATCGAGCGGTCGCCGATCGAGTCGGCCGCGGGCAGGCCGAGCTTCTGCAGGTCCGCCAGGTCTTTGTCGAGCTGGGCGGTGCCGATCGTCTCTTCCTTGAGCGCGGCGAGGTAGCCCTTCATCTGTTCGCGGTTGAAGGGCTCGCTGGGCAGGTCGGGCATCGGGCGTCCTCCGTGATTGCCGAGGGGTGAGATGAGAAGCAGGGTACGGCGGACGACGCGGCGCGGCCAGCCGGGCACGAGCGCGTCAGTACACCTCGTCGCCCACGACGGTCATGCGGCCGATCGGGGCCTTCTTTTCTTGAGCGGCGGCCTCGCCGGGCGGATGGATGAGGTGCTCGATGCGCTTCTTGGCCTGCAGGAAGTACTTGTCGAAGAGCATGTCGTTCTCGCGCGGCCGGGGCAGCGGGACGTCGACGATCTCCATGATGTGCCCGGGATTCCGGCCCATGACGACGACGCGATCCGCGAGGTAGACCGCCTCGTCGATGTCGTGAGTGATGAACAGGATCGTCACGTCGACGTTGCGGAAGATCTCCAGCAGGTAGTTCTGCATATCGCAGCGCGTGTTGGCGTCGAGGGCGCCGAACGGCTCGTCCATCAGCAGGATGCGAGGCTTGGCCGCCAGGGCGCGGGCGATGGCGACACGCTGCTTCATCCCGCCTGACAGCTGGCTGGGGTAGTGGTCGGCGAACTGGCCAAGCCCGACCATCTCCAGCCAGAGCATCGCCTCGTTGGCCGCGGCGTTCTTGCCCTTGCCCGCGAGCTCGAGGCCAAACATCACGTTCTTCTTGACCGACAGCCAGGGGAACAGCGTGTAGCCCTGGAAGACCATCCCGCGGTCGGCACCCGGGCCGGTGACAACTTTGCCGTCGAGCAGCATCTGGCCTTCGGTCGAGGACTCCAGGCCGGCGACGATGCGGATGAACGTCGACTTGCCGCAGCCCGACGGGCCGACGACGGTGATGAACTCGCGTCGGCGGACGTCGAAGCTGACATCGCCCAGCGCTCTGATCGTCTCGCCGGTCGGGCTGACGAACGACCGGCCGAGGTGCTGAACCTGCAGCACGACGGGGCGGGCGTCGATGCGGGCGAACCGCGCGGCGATCTCGGGCGGCTTCTCGACAACTGGGAGGTCGGTGGCGGTCATACGGATCAACTCGCGGCGGCAGGAGCGGGTGTCGGTGTGGTTGGCGTGGCGGGAGCGGCGGCGGCGGCCTCCTCGCGTGGCTTGCTCGGGCGGTTCCGCCAGAAGGCCAGCGCACTCAGACGGCTCTTCTTGCCCTGGGTGTACTCCCAAGGGAACAGCACGCGGGCCAGGGCCTGCAGCGACTGGTCGGTCGTGAAGCCGATGACGCCGATCATGATGATGACCGGGAAGACGCGGTCGAAGTTGCGGCGGTCGCCCTGCGTGTCGATGAACGCGGTCAGGCCTGTCTTGGTGCCGATGAGCTCGGCGATCACCAGCCACGTCCACGCCCAGCCGAGCAGCACGCGCAGGTCGGTGTACACGTTGGGGATGATGCCGGGCATGATCACGCGCGACATCAGCGTGCCCCGATCGGCGCCGAGCGTCTGGGCCGCCTCGATGAGGTTGCGGTCGAGCAGGCGCGTGGTGTTGGCGATCATGAGGATCATGTGCGGCACGGTGCCGATGAAGACCAGCGCGATCTTCGGCGCCCCCTCGACGCCGAACGCCGCGACGAGCAGCAGGCTGAACGTCGGCGCCGGCATGTAGCGGAAGAAGTCGGTGAACGGCTCGACCATCTTGGAGAACAGGTCGTAGCTGCCGCACAGCACGCCGATCGGCATGCCGATGATCGCCGCCATCAGGAACCCGCCGAACACGACTTTCAGCGAACCAAGCAGGCGCTCGTACATGTAGGGCTGGTTGTTGGCCGGCTCGGCGGTGAAGTCGTCCCACGCCGCCGAGATGCACTCGTGCGGGGCGGGCAGGAACACCGGCGTGGCCGACAAGCCCTGCGGGATCAGATTGAGCAGCGGCGTCTTGATCGAATCGCCGGGGGCGTGCTTAGACATCACCTCCCAGTTCTTGCGGATGATGTCGAGGTTTTCGTCGCTCAGCGGCATGGCCTCGGACGTCACCCGGCCCTCGGCGAGGTTGCCCCACGCCACGTACAACGCCTTGTCCATCGCCTTGGTGCTTTCCTCGTCCTCGGCGGTTAACCAGCCGTTGGCGTCGGCGATCGGCTCGATGCGGCGGATGCGCTTGAGGTTCGTGCGCGACGATCCGATGGCCGCGGGGTCGGCCTCGAGCTGAGCGGCGATGCTCGCGTTGATGCCGCGGACTTCCTCGGCGTAGCCGGGCAGGTAATCCTTGGCGACGCGGTCGCCCGCGACGAAGTTGGCCATCGCGGGATCGGCCCGCTCGGCGGTGATCAGCAGCTTGTAGTCGCCGTGGAAGAACGGGATGTACGCGAAGGCGCACCAGATCGCGATCGGCAGCAGGAACGATCCGATCATGATCCAGCGGGCGCGATGGCTGGATAGCTCGCGCCGCACCATGAGCCAGGGCTCTCGGGTCATCTCGTTTTCTCGGGGCGTTGTCGCAGGCGGGAAGATCGGCGGCGGCCGGTGAGCCGCCACCGATGGATCATCTAGCGTTTAGTTCGACATCTTGGAGACCTCGAGCGTCAGGCTCGGGTCGAGGTAGGTCGTGTACTCGAGCTCTTCGGGGTAGACCTCGTACAGGACGTTGAACTTGTTGCTGTACTCGGTGGAGCCGTAGATCGAGTTCAGGCCCGGGCCCTCGTTCCACCGCTCGAGCGCCTCTTCCATCGAGAGGATGTAGGTGCCCTCGAAAAACGGCTCGTACTCGGCGGGGGTGACCTGGACGCGGGTTGCGAGGATCGCGAGGGCGTCGTCGATGTTGTCTTCGTTCTTCAGGTAGTCCGCGATGCGGTACCAGACCTTCACGACCTTGAGCCAGTCGTCGCGACGGGCCTCGAGCGACTCGGGGCTGACGCAGAGCATGTCGTAGATGATGCCCGGGGCGTCGGCGGAGGTGAAGATGGCCTTGGAGCCGGAGACGGCCTTGAGGGCCTCGCCGGAGTTCGGCTGCCACGCCGCGATCGCCGAGACATCGCCGGCGGCGAGGATCGCGGGCGTCTCGTCGGTCGGCGTGTTGACCCACTCGACGTCGTCGGGGCTCATCAGGCTCTCCTCGAGGGCGGTGATCGCCAGGAGGTGAGCGACGAAGCCGAGCTCGGCGCCGATCTTCTTGCCCTTGAGGTCGGCGACGGTGTCGATGCCGGGCTTGGCGACCAGCATGTCGTTGCCGTTGGAGAAGTCGTTGATGATGATGCCGACGGAGGGCTTGCCGGTGCCGCCGGTGACGAGCATGTCGCCATTGGTCATGCAGACGGCGTCGAGCTGGCCTGCGACATAGGCGTCCATCGATGCGACGTAGTCGAACCAGATGAACTGGACGTCGACGCCCTCTTCCTTGAACCAACCCTTCTGGATGCCGATGGTCCAGGCGACCCAGCCGGGCCAGTCGGAGAAGCCGATCTTCAGCGGCTCGGCGTTGGCGTTGGAGGTCAGGGCTGAGACGGCGACGACGGTGGCGGCGAGCCACGCGCAAGCGCGACCGGCCAGGCGGTTGAGACTCATCGGAGTTTCTCCTCGTGGGGGGACGAAGGGGACAGGTCGACCGGCGGTTGAATCGTGCACGCGGCCGAAAGTAGCAGGCTGTTGCATCATAACAGGCACAAAAAAAGACGGGCGGCACCGGGTTCCAGGTGGTGCCGCCCGTCGAGTCACATTGCTATCGATCGGAGTCGCGTGTCGTGCGACTCAGCGATCAGAACGACATGCTCATCCCGATGCTGCCGGTCAGGAAGTCCTGATCCGCGTTGCCCGGGATGATGTCCGGGTCGGTGCAGTACCAGGTCAGGCCGCCGTGAACTTCCCAGGCGCCGTACTCGGCCGAGATGAACGACAGGGGGACCGAGGCCGACAGGCCGACCGAGGTGTAGCCCAAGCCGGTATCGCCGCCGTGGTAGTTCTCCGTGAGGAAAACGCCCAGGTTGAACGGCATCGACAGGCTGATGGGGTAGTCCTCGATGAAGTCGAGCGTGTAGGACGGCGCGATGCCGAACACGGCGACCCAGCCGTTCTCGCTCTCGTCACCACCGCCCTGGGCGATGTTGGTCGAGGCGAGACGGTGGTGGAACGTCGCCGAGGGGTTGATCGCGAAGCCATCGACGATGTCAGTCCACAGCCAGCTGTCATCGTAGCCGAGGCTGATATCGAAGATCTGCTCGTTACCACCGCCATAGATCCACGACTGGTAGATCAGGGCGATGCTGAAATTCTCGTAGCTGGACGAGACACCGGTGTAGATGTCGACTTCCTGGAGCTGAGCACCGATCGGCGACCTGGCGTTGGCGTTGACGTCCCACCACGTTCCGAAGAAGAACGTGAAGTAATCGAAGTCGATCGCGACCTCGGCGGCGGGGTTGAACGTGCTGTCCTCGCCGAAGTCCTGCCCGACGCCCCAGACGTCGAGGCCGTAGGACACGAAGTGGGTATTCCAGTCGAGCGCAACCACCGCCGAGATCCGTGACGCCGCGGCGCTGATCTCGGGATCGATCGTCTCGGCCTCGCCCTCGATCATGATGTCGCCACGACCTTCGGTCTCTTGCTGAGCCAGGGCCGGGCCGGCGACGAACGCCATGCCCGCGACGCCGGCCGCGGTCAGCGCCGCGAAACGGCCACGCATCTGCAACAGATCAATCATCAACCATCTCCTCTGTGAGTGAGAAGCGGAGCACTGCCGAGTCGGATGACAGCCGGAACTTTCCGAGCTGACCAACCATCCGCTTGGCTGCTGTCATCAAGCCACGAGCTGTAACGACAACTCACGACGCTTCCCTGATGATGACAGCACGTCTCCACTACTGAGGCTTGCCTCAGCGTGTTAGGATCGCAAAGGTTATGCCAAGATGAGCGGCCTGCACAACCCCATCCAGCCGTTTCAGACCGGAATTACTGATTTATTTCTGCGCACCCGATAGTTTTGTGCCCGATAATTAGGCATTCAGACCCGGCGATACACGCCTCTGTAGGCCGACGCGACGCGGGGAGACCTGCCCGATAGACTCTCGCCAGGCGAACTCACATGATGAAGAAAACCCCTTGTTTCGTGCTGTTTTCGACCGCCACCCTGCTCTCGGCCGCGGTCGGGTGCTCGACCGGCGAGAGCGCCGCGGTCTCCGAGGAGAACGCCCAATTGCGTCGCGAGGTGGCCCAGCTGCGGGCCGAACT
>JBCCZA010000183.1:0-6625 GCA_039188455.1 Planctomycetota bacterium | reverse complement strand
CGCCGAACTGGTTCTCCATCACGAGCACGTCGAAGTCCCACGGGTTCTGCACCATAAACAGGCTCATCGCGTCGACATAAACCGCGTCGGCGTGGATGTCGGGGTGTTGCTTGGCGACGTCGAAAAACACATCGCGGAAGAAGGCGAAGCTGCGGAAGACGTTGGCCTTATCGACGCAGGTCACCATCTTCTTGCCGTCGCTCGGCCGCCCGTTGCGGCGAGCGGCGAGCCGGAAGGCAAAATCCGCGACCTGGCTCGTGCCCTTGCGCGTGATCACCAGCGTGTCCGTGACGACCTCCTCGCCGACGTAGCTGCCCCCGCCGAAGGAAGCAAAGAGCCCCTCGAGGTTCTCACGGATGACGACAAAGTCGATGCCGGGCCCCGTGTCTTTCAGCGCGCAGGGCACGCCGGGGTAGAGCTTGACCGGACGGACCGCCGAGTGAACCCCCAACGCACGCCGCAGCCCGACCATCATCGTCGGCTGCACTTCGGTCCCGTCCGGCTGGCGGACATCGGGCAGGCCGATCGCCGAGAGAAGCACGGCGTCCGCGTCGCGGCACGCGTCCAAGACCGACTCGGGAAGCGTCTCCCCCGTCTCACGGTACAGCTCGGCCCCGGCGCGGTGGCTGCTGCAGGACAAGTCCAAGTCGGGCGTGATCTCGACGAGCCGGTCGAGCACGACGCGGGTGGCGTCCATGCACTCCGGGCCGATGCCATCGCCGGGCAGCAGCGCGATTCGGTACGACATGATCAGTGACTCCTTGGCGGGCGGGGCGACAGGCGGCTCATGAATCGGCCGGGGCGAGCTCCCAGGTGCGGACGGTCTTGCTCACGACCCAGGGCGTGACGAGGGCATTAAACGTCAGGAAATGGTCTGACGCCAGATGACTGTCGAAGGCCGGTGCGTCGGTGTACTTCTCGTAAAGGAAACAGCAGACCGGGCGATCGCTGTCGTAGCTGACATCGAACTGATGGCAGTCTGCCTCGCGGGCAAGCGACTGGCGGGACTGCTCGGACATCGCGGCGCGAAAGGCGTCGAGATGCGCCGGATCGATCTCGAACTCAACGGTGACGATAAACATAGGCGTGATTGGCAAGGCTTGGGGGTTAACTCGGGAAGCGAGCCTCGAGCTCGGCGACCTGACTGTCGCTAAGGAGTCTGACCTTCTCGCTGCGCAGCAGCATGAACAGCTTGGCGGTCTCCTCGAGTTCCTCGGCGGCGTAGACCGCGGCGTCGAGCGACTTCCCCGCGACCACGGGGCCGTGATTGGCGAGCAGCACCGCGCTCGACTTGGCGGCGGCCTCTCGAACCGCCTCGGCCAGCCGCGCATCTCCTGGGGCGAAATAGGGGACCAACGGGAGACTACCGACACGCATCACGTAGTAAGCCGTGATCGGCGGCAGCGCATTGACAGGATCGATGCCCTCGACGCACGAGACCGCAACACAGTACGTCGAGTGCAGATGAACGATCGCTCCCTCCAGAGGACGAGCCCGGTACATCGAGTGATGCAGGAAGGCCTCTTTCGACGGCTGGTCGCCGGCGACGACCTCGCCGCTGTCGTCGAGCTTGGTGATGCGGTCGGGGTCCAGCCTGCCGAGACAGGAATTGGTCGGCGTGACGAGCATCCCATCGGGCAGGCGGACGCTGATGTTGCCCGAGCTGCCGATGGTCAGGCCGCGGTCAAAGATCGATCGGCCGTGCATCGCGATGCGCTCGCGAAGTTCGCGTTCGCTCATGGCAGCATCTCCAGCGCCCTCATGAAAAAGTCGCTCCCACCAAAGTTGCCGGACTTGAACGCCACCGCCAGCTCAGGATCACGGCCGATCGTGCGCGTCCACGGCACGCCCGGAGCGATCTCGGGGCCGATCTCCAGCGCGGCGATCTCGAGCGCCGCCGCGACAGCGCCGGACGTCTCGCCCCCGGCCACGATGACACGCCGGACGCCCTCGTGCTCGGTCATGCGGTGGGCCAACGAGCCCATCAGTGTTTCGATCGCCGTGGCGACCGCGTCTGGATCGTAAGACGCCTGCAGCGATCGAACCGCATCAGGCGTATCGGTCGAAGCGATCAACAAGGGACTTTCTGAGTCCTGCGAGCCCGCCCATGCCAGGATCCGCCGCTTCTCGGCGTCCGGCTCGTGCATGAGCGCCCCGACATCGACGCGGCACACCGGCATTTGCTCCGCCGCCGCCGCGACCTGCGCCTGCGTGGCCGTCGAGCAACTGCCCGCCAGGACGAGGCTTCGCCCCGCTACCTCGGGTGCCCTCGACAAAGCAGCCGCCTCGCTCAGCAAGCCGCGCTCGACGTAGGCGGGGGGCAAATACCGAGCCAGGCCCGATCCGCCGGTCACCAACCGCAGATCGGCGACCGCCTTTGCGATGCTCTCCAGATGGCTGTCGTCGCAAGCGTCAACGATGAGATGAGCCTGACGCCCGCCAACGCTCGCGATCGCATCGCGAACCGCCTCGGCATTGGCAACCGGAGTGGGGTACCCGACCAGCCCGACCGACCGCGTCGTCTGAGCGGACAAGACGCGAACGAGATCAGCGTCGGTCATCGGGTTGAGCGGATGATTCTCCATCCCGGACTCATTGAGCAGACGATCGCCCACAAACAGATGCCCCCGGTAGACCGTCCGGCCGGCGCGAGGGAAAGCCGGGCAGTAGACGGTGGTCTCCACGCCAAGTGCATCCATCAAGGCCTCGGCCACCGGGCCGATGTTCCCATCGGGCGTCGAGTCGAACGTCGAGCAGTACTTGAAGTAGAAGCGCTCGACGCCGAGCTGCTGGAGCGCCTTCAACGCCTCAAGCGAACGATCGATCGCTTGCTCGGCGGGGATCGATCGTGTCTTCAGCGCGATGACCACCGCGTCGTAGGCGGCGACCTCGTTCAGCAGACCGGCACTCGGCACGCCGAGCAGCTGAACAACGCGTACCCCGCCCTGAGCAAGATTGATCGCGAGATCGGTGGCCCCCGTGACGTCATCGGCGATACAGCCAATGAAGGGGCGGCGGTCGGGCAATAGCGAAGCGGAATCCATAACAGCAATAGGCTATCGCTCGATCGCGATCGCCCGCACCGGCGAGCCGTCGCCTCCGACGATCTTGAGCGGCAGAGCGACGAACTCGACCATCGGGCTCGTCAACCGATCGAGATAGGCGAGCCCTTCGACGATCAGGACGTCGCCACGAAACAACGTCTGATGCACCTCGGTCAACTCGGCCATGTTGTTGACATCGGCGACCGAGGGCGGCTCGACGCCGATCAACGCGACCCGTCGCTCGACCAGCCACCGCGCCAGGTCGAGCGAGATGCGCGGCAGCTCATCGCGATACGCCGGCGTCCCGTGTTTCAGGTGCCAGTCGGTGCGGAACAGCAGCCGATCGCCTCGCTCGATCTGCTCAGCGTGCACCCCAAGATGCTCAACGGTCAGCAGCTGCTTCGGCTCGGTCGGCGTCACGTCAATGACGCGAGCCGGCCCGACACACACCGCGAGGTCTTGCCCATCCAGCGTCCGCCCATCCGGCAGGAAATGGCGAGGCGCGTCCATGTGCGTACCGCTGTGCGAGTAGAGCGAGAGGGTGGTCGCGTTCCATCCGTCCGTGTCGAGCCGACGGGCGGTTGCGATTCCCACGCCGCGCATCTCCGTGGTCATCGGCAGCGTCAGGTCTACGACTCGCACGGGTCATCCCCCTGAACCAGCCCGCGCTCCGGCAGGCGTGTCTCGGCCGACCTGTAGACGGCTTCGACGACGTGGAGCGTCTTGAGATACTCGACGCCGCTGGTCTCAAACGGCCCGCCATCGCGGACGCGATCGACAAAGTGTTTCTGGGTCGCGAAGACGCAATCCCCGGCAAACGACCGATCGGTGAATGGGTAGTCGATCGGCTCTTCGGGCTTGCCGAGGCGTTGCAGCGTGAGATTGCCGTTGCCGTACAGGCGGATCGAGCCACGAGTCCCTTCGACCAGCGCTTCGCCGAACGTCAGCCTCGCGTCGGGCGACGAGGACTCGTTGTACCGGCCGCCGTCGAGCAGCCCGTGCGCCCCCGAGGCGAACTCGAACATCACCGTGGCGGTGTCCTCGCCGGCGATATCCGCGTTGAGCCGACGAAGGCTGGCGTACACGCCGTCGATCTCGCCGGCGAGATAGCGGAACGAATCGATGAAGTGAACCCCGGTCTCGAAGACGAGCAGCCTGGGCATCTCTCGGAAGTAAGGCTGGCGGTCCTGGTATGCGTCCTCAGGCCAGCCGTCGCCCATGCGCGAGTGGAAGGAGAGCGCGTGCAGATCGCCGATCGCGTCGGCGTCGAGTTGGCGGCGGATCTCGCGGTACCAGGGCTGAAAGCGGAAGTTCTCGTGCACCATCAGCCGGACGCCCGCTTCCTCGGCGACGCGGACGATCTGGCGCGACCCCTCGAACGTCGGTGCCAGGGCCTTCTGGCAGATGATGTCGATGCCCCGGTCGGCGGCCTGCGTCACCAACCCGAGATGCGTGTCCGGGCGGGTGATGATGTCGACAAAGTCCGGCCGCTCCGTGTCGAGCATCTGCTCGAAGTCGGTGTACGTCCGTTCGATGTCGAATCGATCCGAGGCGGTTCGTGCGACCGTCTCGTCGGTATCGCAGATGGCGACGAGTTGCACGCCATCGAGGCGCGACCAGGCCTCGAGGTGGAACTGGCTGAAGTAGCCCGCGCCAACGGCAACGCCCTTCAGCTCACGCACCGCCGAACCCCTCAGAACCATCAACACATCGACGAACCATCACGCTCATCCGCTCGCTATAGCAGGAACTTCGTGTACACCAGCGCGGCGACGACAAGCAAGAATAGCCCGACGAACACCGCGATCCGGAACTTCAGCGCCGCCGCGGAGATCGCCTTAACCGATCGACGCGGGTTCATGAACATCCAGGCGACCAGCGCGAGGGCGTTGATGAGGGCAGCGAGCACGAAGAACGAATTCGCCGTGCCGGTCTCGGGGGCGATGTAGGGCAGCGTGATGTGGGCGACGAAGAAGGGGAACAACACCGCGGCGGTCGCGGCGCCCATGTTGCCCAGCATATTCATCGCGCCCGACACCGCGCCCGAGCGCGAGCCGCCGATGTCCATGCAGAACGACCAGCTCGGGCTGAGCGTCATCTCGACGCCGAACAGCGCCAGCGAGTAGCTCAGGATCAACACCCAGACCGAGCCGGTGTCGACCGCCTGCGTCGTCAGCAAGAGCCCGATCGCCCCGAGGGCAAAGCCGATCATCGCCGGCAACCGCCGCGACCACACGACGTGCCCACGCTTGTGCATCGCCGTCACCATGTAGCCCGACAGCCACAACGCCACGGCCCCGCTCAGCAGCGGCAGCGACGCCATCCACGCGTACTCGCTGCCCCAGGTCGTGATGACGTACGGCTGCATCCACGTGATGCTGATAAAGAAGGTGAAGTTGCTCGCGATGTACTGGAACATCGCCAGCAGGACGTTCGGCGAGGTCACGATCTGGATGTACGGCACCTTCGACTCGGTCGCCTTCTCTGACTCGATGCCCTTCTCGATCAGCTCCGCCTCGGCCTTGTTCACGCGCTTGTGATCACGTGGGTTATTGCGGTACCAGAACCACCACACCAAGCCCCAGACGACGCCGACCGCGGCGTTGGCGACGAAGGTCATCCGCCAGCCGATGACCGAGATCAGCCACGGCATCAGCAGCAGCGAAATCGCCGCTCCTACGCGGGCGCCCGAATGGAAGATGCCCTGCCCGAGCCCTCGCTCGCGAGCGGGCAGCCAGGTGTACAACGCGCGGGTCGCGCCGGGGTAAGCACCCGCCTCGCCTACGCCGAACAGGAATCGAACGACCAGCAAAGCGATCGCGGTGTACACGAAGCCGGTCATCGCGGTGAAGACGCTCCAGACGATCACGACGACGGTCAGCGCGATCCGCGGGCCCGCCTTATCGCTGAACCAGCCCGCGGGGATCTGGAACAGCGCGTACCCCAGCGAGAAGATGCCGAACGCAAAACCCATCATCTGGTCGTCGAGACCGACGATGTCGTTCTGCATGTCGCCCTTGGCCGACGAGATCGCGACGCGATCCATGTAGGTGTTGACGGTGTGCAGGAAAAGCAGGAAGACGAGGATGAATCGCTGGCGAGATGCGTGGGTGGAGTCCATCCAGAGTCGTTTCCGCGCTGTGAGAGACGTAAATCGCTGAACAAGAGACCAGACGCGGCGACTATACCAAGATGGCGGATCGGTAATTGGCGACCAGGGTGAGATCAGAATCGACGCCCAAGCCTGCTGGGGTTAGGAGTGCGGCGAGGCCACCCGTCCTTAGCTGCGACGCTACGCGTCGCTGAAAGACTTGTCGTGCGTCGCGGTGGATCCTTCAGCGACGCGTAGCGTCGCAGCTAAGGGGTCTGATCTTGTAGAGCTCACAGGATGTCAACGAGCCTGGCGTGACGCTCGCGCTGCTTCGCCGACGTTCCGCAGCGGTTGCTCACTCATGCACCCCACGTCGAGGTGCGTGTCACGCGAGTCGCCGGGAGGAGGGGCGGCGCGGCCTCTGCAGCTCACGCGTCCGTCGATCGCTAAGGCAGGGTCGCGATCGTCGTTCGTCGGCCGCCCGGCCCAT
>JBCCZA010000182.1:0-6725 GCA_039188455.1 Planctomycetota bacterium | reverse complement strand
TCGCCCTGATCGACGACCTGCAGTTCCGCCTCGGCGGGAAGATCGAGCTCGCGCTCGGGGCCTCCGACAAGATCAAGGAATACATCGAGCAGATGTACTCCGAGACCCGCGCGACAATCGACTCGACCGTCCGCGAGCTCTCTCTGGACACCTCGGTCGACCGCGGCGAGTCGATGGACCTGCAGGTCAAGGGCGAGCAGTCGATCGACCTCGAATCCACGGGCGAGGGGGCCGAGGAGGACTCCGCGCCGATCGTCCGATTGGTGCACCAGATCATCGCCGAGGCGGTGATGGCCCGCACGTCCGACATCCACGTCGAACCCTTCGAGAAGCGCGTCCGGCTGCGCTACCGGATCGACGGCCGCTGCCACGAGCGCACCGACATCCCCAAGCGCACGCAGGCCGCCGTGATCGCCCGCCTCAAGATCATGGCCGGCGTGAAGATCGAAGAGAAGCGCGTCCCCCAGGACGGCCGCATCAAGATGCGCGTCGGCGGCGACATCGTCGACTTCCGCGTCTCCTTCTGCCCCGCTTATCACGGCGAATCCGTCGTGCTGCGTATCCTCCGCTCCGACGCCGCGATGATCGGCCTGCGCAACCTCGGCATGCGTGACGACACGCTCGAGACCTTCAACAACATCATCAACAAGCCCAACGGCATCTTCCTGGTCACCGGCCCGACCGGCTCGGGCAAGACGACGACGCTGTACTCGGCGCTCAACGTCCTCAACCGCCCGGACAAGAAGATCATCACCGCCGAAGACCCGATCGAATACAACTTCAAGGGCATCAATCAGTGCCAGGTCAACATGAACATGGACCCGCCGCTGAGCTTCCAGCGGATCCTGCGGGCCATGCTCCGCCAGGCGCCCAACGTCATCCTCGTCGGTGAGATCCGCGACCAGGAGGTCGGCGAGGTGGCGATCCAGGCGGCCCTGACCGGCCACATGGTGTTCTCCACGCTGCACACCAACGACGCCCCGTCGGCGATCACCCGCCTGGTCGACATGGGGATCAAGCCGTTCCTCGTGGCGTCGTCGATCCAGGCGATCCTCGCCCAGCGGCTGGTCCGGCTGCTCTGCCCGCACTGCAAGGAGCCGGAGACCGACTTCAACCCGCGGCTGCTGCGGCTGTGCGGCATGACGCGCGAGGAGGCCGAGGCCGGCAACATCCACAAGGCCGTCGGCTGCAAGCGCTGCTCGGGCACCGGGTACCGCGGTCGCCAGGGCATCTACGAGCTGATGATGATGAACAACGAGATCCGCGAGCTGGCGTTCAAGCGCTCGCCGGTCAACCTGATCCGCCAGGCCGCGCTCGACGGCGGGATGCGCAACCTGCTGGGCGACGGCAGGCTCAAGGCGCTTGACGGCAACACCACGCTCGACGAGGTCAGCCGCATCACCCAGGTCGAGGGCGTTGTCGACGCCGAAGAAGAAGAGCCCGAGGAGCTGACGGTCTGATCGACCGCCGTACCGCGCCACGCAGGAACCCGCCTCATGTCCACCGTTCAGATCGACCGACTCCTCGACACCGTCGTCCGTCAGGAGGCGTCCGACCTTCACCTGACGGTCGGCAAGCCGCCGTCGCTGCGGATGCGGGGCCGGATCATCGAGCTCAAGACCAAGACGCTCGAGCCGCAGGACACGGTGTCGCTGATGAAGTCGATCTCGCCCGAGCGGGCGCAGAACGAGCTGCAGGAAGAGGGCGGGTCCGACTTCGGCTTCGCGTACGGCGACGCCGCCCGGTTCCGCGTGTCGATCTTCAAGCAGAAAGGCAATGTCGCGCTGGTGCTGCGGCGGATCCCCAACAAGCTGCTCGCCGTTGACGAGATCGGCCTGCCCGAGATCGTGCCCGACCTGCTCCGCCGCCCACAGGGACTCTTCCTGGTGACCGGCCCGACGGGCTCGGGCAAGACCACCTCGCTGGCCGCGATGATCAACCACATCAACCAGACCCTCGACCACCACATCATCACGATCGAGGACCCGGTCGAGTACTACCACCCGCACAAGAAGTCGATCGTCAACCAGCGCGAGGTCGGCAACGACGTGCCGAGCTTCGCCGAGGCCCTGCGTCGGGCGCTGCGTCAGGACCCCGACATCATCCTCGTGGGTGAGATGCGCGACCTGGAGACGATCGAGTCGGCCATCACCGCCGCCGAGACCGGCCACCTGGTGTTCGGCACGCTGCACACCAACGGCGCGGCGTCGACGATCAACCGCGTGATCGACGCGTTCCCCGTGACCCAGCAGGCACAGATCGCCGTGCAGCTGTCAACCACGCTGATGGCCGTGCTCAGCCAGGCGCTGATGCCGCGATCGGACAAGAAGGGCATGGTCGCGGCGTACGAGTTCATGGTGGTCACGCCGGCGATCGGCAACATGATCCGCGAGCGCAAGACCTTCCGCATCGACTCGGCGATCCAGACCGGCAAGAAGTTCGGCATGCAGCTGCTCGACGACAACCTGTGGAGCCACTTCTCCTCGGGCCGAATCGGGGCCGACACCATGATCGACCGGTGCCGCAAGCAGGCCGACATGGTCGAGAAGCTCAAGCGTGCCGGCCACTCGACCGGCCGCATCGAGCTCGACGAGTCCGACGAGGCCGCCGCCGGCTGAGCCCGCCGCCCCCGCCCCAACCGCCACGCGAGGCGCCCGATGCCCGAGACCCAGAGCAAACCCATGCCCGGCTCCGACGAACTGCAGGGCCGACGCCTCGGCCGCGTGCTCACCAAGATGGGCAAGGTCACCCGCGACCAGGTCCACGAGGCGCTCACCCTGCAGAAGGAACGCAAGCAGCCCATCGGCCAGCTGCTGGTCGAGCTGGGCTACGTCACCCACGACGACGTCAACCTCGCGCTCGCGGCACAGGCGGGCATGGACGTCGTCGACCTCGGCGACTTCGACATCCCCGACCACGTGATCAAGATGGTCCAGGCCGAGACGGCCATGGCCTATCAGGTCCTGCCGCTGCAGCACGACGCCGATACGAACACCCTGATGATCGCCCTTAAGTCGGCGGACAACTTCCGCGCTGTCGACGACCTGCGGCTGCTGATGGGGTTCAACGTCAAGGCGGTCGTCGCGCCGGCCGAGCAGGTCGAGAAGAAGATCACCGCCTACTACGGCGACGACGACGAGTCGCTGGCCTCGCTGATCGGCGAGTTCGAGGGCGACACGGACCTCGAGGAGCTGGCCGAGCGCGGCGAGTCGATCGACCTCGAGGAACTCCTCGAGATGGCCGAGGACAACAAGGTCAAGCGGCTGCTGAACCTCGTGCTGATGCAGGCGATCAAGGACAAGGCCTCGGACGTGCACTTCGAGCCGTTCGAGGACGAGTTCAAGATGCGGTACCGCATCGACGGCGTGCTGTACGAGATGATCCCCCCGCCGCGGCACCTGGCCATGCCGATCGTCTCGCGCATCAAGGTCATGTCCAACCTCGACATCGCCGAACACCGCCTGCCCCAGGACGGCCGCATCGAGCTGATGGTCGGCGGGCAGCCGGTGGACCTCCGCGTTGCGGTGCTGCCGACGATGTTCGGCGAGTCGGTCGTCATGCGTATCCTCGACCGCGGCAACGTCAGCCTGGACCTCGACAAGGTCGGCATGCGGCCGGACGACCTGGAGAAGTTCCGCCAGCTGATCAAGAAGCCCAACGGCATCGTGATCGTCACCGGCCCGACCGGCTCGGGCAAGACGACCACGCTCTACGCCGCGCTCAACGAGCTCAACGAGACCAGCGAAAAGATCCTCACCGCCGAGGACCCCGTCGAGTACGACATCGAGGGGCTCTGCCAGGTCCAGGTCAACACCGAAGTCGGGCTGACCTTCGCCGCGGCCCTTCGTTCCTTCCTGCGTCAGGACCCCGACATCATCCTCGTCGGCGAGACCCGCGACCTCGAGACCGCGCAGATCGGCGTGCAGGCGTCGCTCACCGGCCACCTGGTGTTCACCACCCTGCACACGAACGACGCCCCGTCGTCGGTCGCCCGCCTGCTGGACCTGGGCCTCGAGGAGTTTCTCATCACCGCCACGATCGAGGGCGTCGTCGCCCAGCGGCTCGTCCGCAAGGTCTGCTCCCGCTGCCGGGAGGGCTACGACCCCACCGAAGAGGAGCTGATGAGCCTGCAGCTGACGCCCGACGATCTCGAGGGCCGGCAGCTCTACCGCGGCAAGGGCTGCGATTACTGCAATCAATCGGGCTACAAGGGCCGCCAGGGCCTGTTTGAGATCATGATCCTCGATGACGAGATGCGCGAGCTGATCATGCAGCAGGCGTCGACGCAGGTGCTGCAGTCCGAGGCCCGCAAGCGTGGCATGCGGACGCTGCGGCAGGCCGGCCTGCTGGCCCTGTACGACGGGATCACCTCACTCGACGAAGTGGTTCGCGAGACGATGTTCGAGGAGTAAACTGTCCGATAGATAGATTGGTCGAGGGGGCAGGCCTTTCCGCCAGGAGTATCACGTCATGCCCACATTTGTTTACGAAGCCCTCAACGAAGCCGGAAAACCCCAGAAAGGGACGATCAACGCCTCCAACGCCGAGGAGGCGGCCGCCCGCGTCCGCTCCCAGGGGTATTTCCCCACTTCGTTGCGCGAGCAGAAGGCCAAAGCCAAGGCCGGCGGTAAGGCCGCCGCGTCCTCTGGAGGCGGCAAGAAGAAAAAGGGCATCAACGAGATCTCGATCAACATCGGCGGGGTCGGGTCCAAGCAGCTCACCACCTTCACCCGCCAACTCTCCACCCTTCAGGACGCCGGCCTGCCGATCCTCCGCTCGCTCGCCATCCTCGAACAGCAGCAAAAGCCCGGCCTTCTCAAGGACGCCCTGGGCGATGTCCACGAGGACGTCTCCGCCGGCTCGTCGCTCTCCGACGCGATGGGCAAGCACAAGAAGGCCTTCGACACGCTGTACGTCAAGATGATCGCCGCGGGCGAGGTCGGCGGCGTGCTCGACCTGATCCTCCAGCGGCTGGCCGACTTCCTCGAGAAGGCCGCCAAGCTCAAGCGACGCATCATCGGCGCAATGATCTATCCGCTGGCCGTCGTCGGCGTCGCGTCGATCATCCTGCTCGGGATCATGATCTTCATCGTCCCGCAGTTCAAGGCGATCTTCGACGACTTCGACACCGAGATCCCAGCGCTGACCGTCTACCTGATGGAGTTCTCGGCATGGCTGGCCGGACCGATCTTCGGCATCCAGCCGGACCAGACGATCCCCGGCGTGGTCTGGGTCGCGCTGTCGCCCATCTTCCTGTGGCTGGCGCTCAAGCTGATCCGCAAGACCAAGCCCGGCAAGGCCGTCATCGACCGGGTCACGCTGCTCATGCCCATCATGGGCGGCCTCGTGCGCAAAGCGACCATCGCCAAGTTCACCCGCACGCTGGGCACCCTGATCAACGCCGGCGTCCCGATCCTCGACGCCGTCAAGATCACGGCCGACACCACCGGCAACGGCGTGTACGTCAACGCCCTGATGGCCGTGCACGAATCGGTCCGCCAGGGCGAGTCGTTCGCCGAGCCGCTCCGCAAGGCCAAGGTCTGCGACTCGATCGTGGTCAACATGATCGACGTCGGCGAGGAGACCGGTGACCTCGACAAGATGCTCACCAAGATCGCCGACAACTACGACGAAGAGGTCGACGTCGCGGTCCAGGGCCTGATGAGCCTGCTCGAGCCGCTGATGGTCGTGCTGCTGGGCGGCATGGTCGGCTTCATCGTGATCGCCCTGTTCCTGCCGCTGGTCAAGCTGATGCAGTCGGTCATGTAAACACGGTCCACGGCCTTGACACCAACCCCGTCATCCCCGAAGCCCACGTCGTCGCGGCGTGGGCTTTTTCTTGCGCCGCCTCGCGACACGCCCTGTCGCTGCCGAGGGCTGTCGCTGGCCGAGACGATCATCGTCGGGCTGGCGTTGACGGCGGTGGCGGTCGGGCTGGTGGTCGTCGGGCGATCGGTGCAGTCGGTCGACGCCGAGGGGCGGACGCGGTCCATCCTCGCGCGGCTGGCATCGGCCTCACGGGCGTACATCGAGGACTTCGGCGAGCCGGCCTGGGCTTCGGCGGACGCGGCGCTCAAGGCCATGCGGCGGCATCCGGCGTCGAGCGAGCTGCTCGCGGACGTCGTCCTGCGCGTCGAGCCCGGCGAGGGACTGGTGGTCATCGACGGCTACGGCCGAACGCTGCGATTCGAGCCGGCGGACGGCGGAGCCACGGGCGCGGGCCAGTTCGTCTCGGCCGGGCGCGACGGGCTCTTCGGCGACGAGGCGATGCTCGAGTCGGACGACGACGCCCGCGACCGGGCCGAGGCCGACAACCACTACGGCGCCGAGCTGGCACCGCTCATGCCGATGTACCCTGAAGACGCCACCGACCCCGACCCCCGCCCGGCTGAACCAACAACCGCCCCATGACCGCCCCGTACCCGACCGATCCCGACTGCATCTTCTGCAAGATCGTCGCCGGCAAGATCCCCTGCCGAAAGGTGCTCGAGACCGACCTCAGCCTCGCCTTCCTGGACATCGGTCCGCTCTCCCGCGGCCACACGCTGCTGATCCCCAAGGGCCACTACCCCACCCTCGACGCCCTCGACCCCGACACGGCCGCCGACCTCGGCCGCCAACTCCCCCGGCTGTGCAAGGCCGTCGCCAAGGCCGCCGACACCCCACACTACAACGTCCTGCAGAACAACGGCACCCCCGCCGGGCAAGCCGTCATGCACGTCCAC
>JBCCZA010000181.1:0-6766 GCA_039188455.1 Planctomycetota bacterium | reverse complement strand
CTCATGGCCGTCCACCAGGACGCCACCGGCGCCGCCCGCGAGCTGGCCCTGGCCTACGCCATCGGCGTCGGCGGCGGCAAGGGCGGCATCCTCGTCACCACCTTCAAGGACGAGTGCGAAACCGACCTCTTCGGCGAGCAGGTCGTCCTCTGCGGCGGCCTTTCCGAGTCCATCAAGAAGGGCTTCGAGGTCCTCACCGAGGCCGGCTACCCCCCGGAATTGGCGTACTTTGAGGTGTGCCACGAGCTTGAGTTGATCATCAACCTCATCAAGCGCGGCGGCCTCAACTACATGCGTTACTCGATCTCCAACACCGCCGAGTTCGGCGACTACTACACCGGCCCCAAGATCTGCGACGACGAGACCAAGAAGCGCATGGAAGCCGCCCTCAAGCACATCCAGGACGGCGGCTTCGCCAAGGCCTTCCGCGACGACTACGCCAAGGGCTTCCCCTGGTTCAAGCAGCAGCGCGAGCAGGACAAAAACCACCCCGTCGAACGCGTCGGCAAGGAGCTGCGCGCGATGATGCCGTGGCTGAAGCCGGTGGAGATGTAAGCCCGAGGGGCGGGGCCAGATCGCGATGGCGCAGTTTGTGAACCCCGATCTCCTGCTGCGGCTGCCCGCTCGGTTGCTCAACGGCGTTCGGCCTGTCGAGATGCCCGCGGGCTATCGCGTTCGCGGTCTCCGCGAGGGTGACTTCGATGCGTGGCAGCGCATGCACCGTCGGGCGGTCCCTTCGTTTTCCGAGAAGGACCTCACCGAGTGGTGGGGCTTTTATCAAGCGGTAGCATTGCCCAACGGCATCTTCTTCGCCGAGGATGCTGAAGGCCGGGCGATCGCTTCGGCCGGGTGCATCCACGAATCCAGGGACGGGGCGTACCCATTCACCGGCCAGCTGGCGTGGGTGGTCACCGACCCCGATCACCAGGGTCGCGGGATCGCCGCCGCGTTGTGTACGCGTTGTGTCCATCGGATGATCGAGATCGGCTACAGATCCATCCTCGTGCAGACCGGCGACGATCTGTTGCCCGCGATCCGGGTCTACCTCCGCCTCGGCTTCGAGCCGATGTTCTATGAGCCGGACATGCGGGGGCGTTGGCGAGAGATCTATCGCCTCAACGGCATGGCATGGCCGGGCGCGGACTAGCCGCGTCAAACGCGCGGGTCGTCACGCCCGAACAGGCCGAGCCGGGGCGCCGTGGTCGATCATGCCGCGGCCGGGGTCGGCGGAGAGGCTCGGGATCACCCGCGGATTCTCGACATCAGGGAACCGGGTGAACGGGGCAGCGTACGCTAGTCGTTAGCTCGTCTTGCCGAGAGCGACAGAGCGCCGTCCCGCCCGAGGTGTCCGTGATTCGCAGGCTTACACGACTACCGCGTCAGCTCCTGCGCCGCAGCCCATTTCGAGGCGATATTCAGCCGTCTCGCGTGCCGTTGATCGCGCCGTGGTCCGGTCGTCCATCCCTGCCGTTCCCGCACCCGTGGAACTATCGGGAACCGATCGCGATCCTCGAGGCCTACTTCTGGGGCGCCGACGCCGACGACCCGCCGGCGCGGCACAGCCGATACCTCGACGTGCCGGGGTTCAGCCCGGTGCTGGTCACGCGTGACCCTCGGCTGATCCGAGCGATCGCGTCCGACACCGGCGATAAACCCGGCCAGTTCGACCGAGACACGATGCCGTCCGTGGGGATCGCCCGAGCCACCGGCCACGACACCCTGCTCTACGCCAACGGCTCGGCGTGGAAGCACCAGAAGCGCCTCGCCAACCCGCCCTTCGGCAAGTCGAGCCTCTACCAGCCCGAGCGGTTTCACGGCTTCGAGCAGACCTTCCGCGCCACCGCGCAGGATCGCGTCGACGCCATCCGCCGCCTCGGAGAGCGACACGATCAACCCGTGACCGTTCGGCTCGAGCAGGAGATCAAGGCGGTGATGCTCGAGCTGCTGGTCAACAACTTCTTCGGTGCCGACGTGTCGTACGACGAGATCCGGCAGCGCTACGTGCCGGCCCTGGAGCGGGTGATCGATCACATCGTTACCGACACGGTCATCAACCGCGTCGGGTTGCCGCTGCGGTTTGTGCCGGCCGTGAGCCGGCGGATCGCCGAGGTCAAGGCATCGCAGCGCGACTTCGAGCGGCTGACGGACGTGGTGATCGCGACGCGTGGCGAGGGCAAGGGGCTGTGGTCTCAGTTCAAGTCGGATGCGCCCGACGAGGCGCTGCGCGGCAACGTCCGCGTGTTCCTGGCTGGGGCGCTCGAGGCGACGACGTCGTTCGCGTGCTGGGCCATCTCGCACCTGGCTCGCCACCCCGACATGCAGGACCGGCTGTTCGCCGAAGTGCACGAGGCGGTGGATTACTCGCCGGAGAGCATGCGTTGCGCGCGTTACCTGGGGTGTGTGCTGGAGGAGACGCTTCGGCTGACGCCGTCGTTGTACTTCATGCCACGTCGGGCGACGGTCGATCGCTGGGTCGAGACGTCGGACGGACAACGGCTGTTGATCCCACGGGGCACGCACGTGCTGCTCGATGTCTGGCACGCCAACCGCCACGAGGATCACTGGGGCGTCGAGGCCACCGGGCACCCGGCCGACCGGTTCGTGCCGGAGCGGTGGGAGTCGCTGGACCGTTCGGCGCTGCGTTCGCAAGACCTGCTGCACTTCGGCTTCGGTCACGGCCCGCGGTTCTGCCCGGGCCAGCACCTGGGCATGGTCGAGGTGGCGTTGGTGGTGGCGGCCTTCGTGCGGCTGTTTCGGTTCAGCGCAGTGGACGAGGACAACCCGGTCGAGGCGGGCGTCTCGACCCGGCCGAAGGACGGCACGCTGGCCGAGCTGCGGCTGCGCGAGACCGTGCCCGAGCGGATCGACGCGGTGAACGTCGCGACCGATGGCGACCCGCCGCCCGGCTGCCCGATGCACGACCCGCTCAAGCGGTGACATCGATCCGTCGATGCCACGGACGAGGCGGCCGCGCCGAGGTGCTTATCGGTCGCCGGCGGGTCCTGTCGAGTCGAGATCGTCCATGCCGCTTGTCGTCACGCCGCAACAGGCCGAGCCGGGGATGAGGTTGCTCACGCCGGTGCGGCGGGGGTCGGCGATGATGCTGCCGGCGGGGCGTGAGCTGAGCGAGGGCGATCTGGATCGGCTGTCCAGGCGGTTCCCGCAGGCGCGGATGACCGTCGCCGACGCCGAGCTCGACGCGGCGATCGCGTTCGAGGACGACAGCCAAGACACCCTGCTCACGCAGCGAGCGCTCGAGCACGCCCAGGCCTGCGTCGACATCGTCGGCCAGGAGCAGAAGGCCCACCCGGGCAAGCGCGATCGCTCGGCGGCGGAGATCGAGCGGCAGGTCGACTCGGTGGCGTCGTTCCTCGTCGACCACCCGGTCGGTCAGGTCGTGCCGGCCGTGGCGTACGACAGCGACAGCTACCTGTCGGACCACATGGCGGCCGTGTTCCATCTGGCGATGCTGGTCGGCGTGCGGACGCAGCACTACGTGGTGACCGAGCGGATGCGCCAGACGAACGCGCGGGGGCTGCGGTATTCGATCGCCGAGAGCCTGATGCCGCTGGGGCTGGGGACGCTGTACATGGACGTCGCGATGGACGAGCTGGCCGACCTGGAGGCGAAGACCGACCCGCTGACCGACGACGACTGGCGACGCATCCGCGAGCACCCCATCAAGGGGGCGCGTCGGCTGCCGGACCGGTTCCCGCCGGCGGCGCGGATGGTCGTGCGGACGCACCACCAGTCGTTCGACGGGACGGGTTACCCCGAGTCGCGGGGCGGGGACCGGCTGCACGTGTTCACGCGGATCGTCCGGCTGTGCGACGCGTTCGACGCCGCGACCTCGCCGCGGCCGTGGCGGCAGGCGAAGTCGATCGTCCGGGCGCTGTGGGAGCTGTCGCGCGGGCCGCGGCGGGGCGAGTTCGACCCCGAGCTGGTGAAGGTGCTGTTGAAGCTGATCCAGCCGTTCCCGGTCGGCACGAAGCTCAAGCTGAGCGACGGCCGATTGGGCGTGGTGTGCGAGCGGTCGCGCGACCCGTTCGAGCCGATCGTGGCGATCGCGTACGACGCGCAGGGGCGGCTGCTGCCCGCCGAGCGGATCGAGTCGCCGGTGCGGCTGACCGGCCGGGGCGGGCTGCACGTCGTGGCCTGCGGTGACGAGGACCTGGGCTACGTGCACGACCGGGCGCCCGAGGCCGCGCTCGGCGACGCGGGCGGCGATGGGTGGCACCAAGCCCGCGTGGCTTAGCCGGCTTGGCGACACACGTGGGCCTGTTTCCCGGGGTTGCCACGATCCGTGGCGTTATGGTGTGCACGATTCGACTCACTGGAGATAGGCCGTGACTCAGACCGCAACCGCCAATGTCTCCGATGCCTTGGTCGTGTGTGGGGTGTCCTTCGGGATGTCGTGCCTGGCGTTCGTGCTGGCTGTCGCGGGGCTGATCCCCGCCCTGGGCGTGGTCGCCGGTTCGCTCGGCGTCGCCGACGGGTTGGTGGCCGCGGGCGTGCTGGCGTTGCTCGTCGCGTCGCCCGTAGCGGGGGCGCTGTTGGGGCTGACGATCGCTTCGCGATTGATCGCAGACTAATTCACCCAAAGGGATATCGACTTGGCCAAGCACATCGCGATGGTGAATCGAGACGGTGGCTCGGCGTTCGACGCGTTGCCGACGCCTCAGTCGGGCGCGCTGGAGCACGCGGGCTGGTCGGGCGTGGCGGTCGAGGCGTCGGGGTTGTTCTGTTTTGAGATAGCGGCCGAACCGGGCGCGGCAGAGTTTCCGATGCACGACTCGCCGGACGCCTGGGTGGGTTATGTCGTGTGCGGCGGAGGCACGCTGTACAGCGGCAGCGCGGCGGGCGAGAAGCTCGGGGAGGTGACGGTGGCCGAGGGCGACTGGATTACGTTCGAGCCGAACACGCAGCACGCCTGGAAGAACGGCGACGCGCAGACGCGGATGCTTTTCATCAAGCGGGCCTGAGTTCGCGGGGCTGGGTTATGCGCTGGATCAGACCAGCGCCCCGCCGCAGGACGAGCCGTGGCCGGCGGTGCAGCCGTAGCAGTGGTCGGCGGTGGCGATGAGTCGGTCGGCGAGCTCGTCGGGCGTGTGGTCCCAGAGATACATCGGCGCGGGTCGGCCGTTGACCTGGGGGGTGGGCAGGTCGAGGGCCTGGTTGAAGTCGCAGTCGTAGAGGCGGCCTTGCGGGTCGATGTTGACTTGGTGTCGGCACATGAGGCCGTCGAGGGTGTCGGGGTTGAAGGCGTTGACGAGCTTGGTCATGTAGTCGGCGAGCTGGCCGTCGCGTTCGAGGTCGTGACGCCAGCGGGCGATGGGCATGTTGGTGATGGTGAACAGGCCGTTGAACCGGATGCCGAAGCGTTCGTTGAGTTCGCGGTGATAGTCGCCTTCGAGAGCGGACTGGTGCGGGGCGAGGCTGGGGCCGGCGGGGTTGTAGACGAGGTTGAGGACGAGGGCGGGGTCGCTTCCGTAGCCCTGATCGTTGAGGCGGAGCAGGCCCTCGACGGAGGCGTCGTACGAGCCTCGGCCGCGCTGGCGGTCGACGTTTTCCTGGAGGTAGCAAGGCAGCGATGCGACGATCTCGACTTGGTGGTCGGCGAGGAACTGCGGGATCCAGGTGTAGGGCTGCTTGCCGGTGCGTCGGTCGGTGTGGGTCGTGATGGTGGGGTTGTGGCGGTCCATCACCTTCTTGCCCATCGCGCGGCAGGCGGCGACGAACCGGCGGAAGTGCGGGTTCATCTCGGGGCTGCCGCCGGTGATATCGACGGTGGTGATGTCGGGGGCGTTCTCGAGCCAGGCGAGGACGCGGTCGATGGTGTCGGCCGAGGCGTTGTCCTCGGGCGCGGTGCGGGCGGGGGAGGAGTCGACGTGGCAGTGCCGGCAGGCGAGGTTGCAGACCTTGCCGATGTTGAATTGCAGGGTGGTGATGACGGGGGCCGAGCGCAGCTCGTGGTCGAACTGCTTGTAGAAGGCGTCGGCTTCGGCGATGGGCAGCGCGAGGGTCGTCATCTGGCGTTCAGCAGCAGCCGCCGCCGCCGTAGTGATAGGTCGATTCGGTGACGCTGATCTCGGGGTGGTTGAGGGCGGCGAGGGCGCCGGCGGTCTTGTCGCAGACGTCCAGGGGCATGTTGCGTAGCAGGACGTGGCCCTTGCCGTCGTCGAACTGCCGGTCGGGGCCGAAGTACGTCGCGGTTCGGCCGGTGAAGACGCAGGGGCCGTCTTTGGGCATGGGGGTCTTGAAGGCGGTGACCTCGACGGTCTCGAGCATGACGTTCTCGGGCAGGTTGAACGTCTTGGCGTCGAGATGGCGGTAGGGCTTGCGGGAGCGGACCTCGCCGGAGCCGAAGCCGGTGTCGGTGATCTTCTTGATGTAGTCGTCGTAGGTGAGCGAGCCGGAGATGCACTGGGCGCGGAGCAGTTCGTCGTTCTGCAGGTGCTCGGGGAGCTCGACGGGGGTGACGGGGTCCGACATGGCGAGCCGGCCGTGCTTCTTGAGGACGCGGTACATCTCGCCGAGGGCTTTCTCGAGATCGCCGCCGGTCTTGAAGATGTTGAACAGGCAGTTCTGGGCGGCGAAGTCGACGGTGTTGTCGTCGATGGGCAGGTCGAGGGCGTCGCCGTCGCGGAGGTCGATGAACGACGGGTCGAACCAGTCGTTCTGCTCGGCGGCGGTCTCGAGGTTCTGGCGGCAGGCGTCGCGCATCTCCTTGACCGGGTCGACGCCGATGACGCCGCCGGGGCGGCGG
>JBCCZA010000180.1:0-6770 GCA_039188455.1 Planctomycetota bacterium | reverse complement strand
GTCGACTACCGCCGTTCCGAGGACCTTCGCCGGTTCCTCACCCCCAACGGCAAGATCCAGGGCCGCAAGAAGACGGGCCTCAACGCCCGTGAGCAACGCATGGTCGCCCAGGCCATCCGCCGCGCCCGCTACATGGGCCTGTTGCCCTACACCTCGGCGACGCTCTGAGCCAAGGCTCAAGGCGAGCAACTCAACGACCACTATTCAGCAAGCCAACCTCGTGATTCGTGCGCGCAGGCAACCCTTGGTTGGGATGAGTTACGTCCCGGGGTTACTCGGTTCGCATGCCTTGGTCCTTAGCTGCGACGCTACGCGTCGCTGAAGGAATCACGACAACGCCTGGCGTGTCTTTCAGCGACGCGTAGCGTCGCAGCTAAGGACGCCGCGTTCCCCAGTCTGTCAATGAGCCTCGCGTGACGCTCGCGCTGCTTCGCCGACGTTCCACAGCGGTTGCTCACTGTCACGCAAGTCGCCGGTGGGAGGGGCGGCGCGGCCTCTGCAGCTCACGCGTCCGTCGATCGCTGGGGCAGGGTCGCGATCGTCGTTCGTCGGCCGCCCGGCCGACCCAGTAGGTCGGGGGCGTCCCGTCCGGCGGTCTTCCCCGAGTCTTGCCTGCTCGTACGTGCCCTGCCGATGGGGGACGAGCCGCTCACGGGGCGTTCCTACCCAAGGGTCGACGGCCCGTCTGGCGCGCGCGCTCCGCCGTCGTTGTCCTCGATCTCGGTCTCGAACAGCGATCGCAGGCTCGGCACGTCCGCCGGCAACGAGACAGCGGCGGTCTGCACCAACGCAATCTGGACCGACTCATCCCCTTCCCGCTTCTTGTCGTCCTGCGGGATGAGTTTGACCTTGACGCTCTTCTTGCCGGCGGGCATCAGCAGATGCTTGCCCTTCATCTTCCCGCCGCTAGATACCTTGAGCGTGTAGTCCTTGCGGTACTTGGCCTCGCCGCCGAACTTGAGCTTCACCTTCAGCGAGCCTGAAAGGTTCCCCTGTCGGACGACGCGGAACTTGGCCTTCTTGCCCGACTCGGTTGCCTTGGTCTTCATCTTGTCGAAGCCGACAAGCACAGAACCGGCCGGCGGCGATGACGACGCCGTAGTCGATTGGTTGATGAGCAGGTCGGCGTTGGGCTCCTCGGGGCCGACGCTGAACAGGTCGACATCGCCGTCGTTGTCGAAGTCGCCCGGGACCAGCACCGTGCCGGCGTCGGAGACCTGCTCGGCGACCTCGACCACCGCGAACTCACTGCGGCTGGCAGAGCCGAAGACGATCGGGACGCCGTGGTCCGTGAAGAGCTCGCCGATCGCGACATCGAGGTAGCCGTCGTTGTTGAAGTCGGCCGTCGCGAGCTCCCAAGCGCCCGTGGACACCGCGGTGGCTCGCGGCGCATCGAACGTCGCGTCGCCACGCCCGAAGAGGAACACCAGTTCGTTCGAGCGTGAAACGCCCCCGGTCCCGCCCCCGCTGGTGGACGGCGACTCGATGTAATGATGCACCGCGAGATCGAGATGCCCGTCGCCGTCGAAGTCGCCGGAGGCGGCGGCGAACTTCCAGCTGTTTTCGAGCGTCGTCAGCACGCCTCGATCGACGAACACGCCGTCCGCCGAGCCAAGCAACAGCCGTGTCTCGCCGTCGCTCTTGATGAGGATCAGGTCGTCGATCTTGTCTTCGTTGAAATCGCCCGATGCGACGCTCAGGAATCTCTGTGGCTCCGGTGAAACCTCCTCGCCCGCCGAGAACGTCGCGTCCCCCCGCCCCCAGAAGAGAACGACGTGGCCCGGTCCATAGGCGGGGCCGTAGGTGTAGTCGTATACAGCGGCAAGATCGGTGTGACCGTCACCGTTGAAGTCACCGGAGGTGACGCGATCGAATCTGTATCGGGCGTGCAGACCCGTTGCGGACCGATGGGCTTCGGCAAACGTGCCGTCGCCGTTGCCGGTCACCACGACGACATACTCGCTGAGGTCGCCCTGGTTGGTAAAAGCAATATCGAGTACGCCATCGCCGTTCAGGTCCTCAACGAAGCTGAACGACTTGTCGTTGTCGATGACGGTGTCGAGCCCGGTGTCGATGCCCTCGGCGAAGGTGCCGTCCCCTTGACCGAGCCAGGTGGTCGGGCCGGAGGTGAGATCGAGATTGCCATCGCGGTTGAAGTCGCCGACGGCCACGGGGCGCTCGTCGGCAAAGACTTTATCTGACGCTCCCTCTTCCAGGGCGATTTTTGCGAAAGTCACCTCATCGGGCTCGACACCAAGGCCCGCGTCCCCATTGAACAGCACGCGGGGTTCGAGCGCTTCGACCGCGTTCTGATATGACCTGGGGCGATCGCTCTCGGCCATCGCCGATGAAAGACGCCGGCGACCGGCCCTCCATGCGCGTTGGATTGCAGCCTTCATGCGTGATCGGCCTCGGAACGTCAGCGTTGTCATAGGGTATCAGGCCGAGGGCTCGGTTTGATCCCACGAGTTCTGGTTTTGTGCTCCCGGAACGCCTTAGGGCTTCCATGGCTTCGGCCGCGGCCGGGTCAGTCATTGTCCTTGATCTTGCCCTCGAAGAGGGCCCGCAGGCTGGGTACGTCGACGGGCAGGGAGACGGCGGCGGTCTGGACGACGGCGATCTCGATCGACTCGTTCTTCTCGCGTTTCTTGTCGTCCTTGGGGATGAGCGTGACGTTCACCGCTCGCTTACGCTCGGGGATGAGCAGGTGTTTGCCTTTCATCTTCCCGCCGCCCGACACCTTGAGCTTGTAGTCCTTGCCGTACTTCGCCTTGCCGCCGAACTTGAGCTTGACGTTGGAAGAGCGAGAGAGGTCGCCTTCGCGGACGACGCGGAACTTGGCGTTCTTGCCTGATTCGGTTGCCTCCGACTTGATCTTGTCGAAGCCGATGACGACGGCCGGGAGAGAGGTTGCCGGCGGATCGACATCGATGGGCGGCTCGACATCGATGGGTGGATCGTCAACGGGTGACTTAGTGAATCGATAGTTCACCAGCACGCTGTAGCTGGTGGTCAGATCACTCCAGTTGATGACGTCGGGCTGGCCGTCCTGATTGACGTCGGCGACGATGACGTTGCCGGTCTGCTCGATATCCTTCGCGTAGACCTCCGCGGGGCGAAAGACGGAGTCCGCACTGTCGGGCCGCCCCAGGCGGATCCAGAAACCACCGCCGATATCCTTGGCGAGGTGGGTCGCCACGCCTGCCAGCACATCGTCTGCGCCGTCGCCATCGAAGTCCGCAATCTCAAGGAAGTCAGGGGATTCGGGAAGGTCGTAGAACGCAGGGGCGTCGAACGATCCGTCGCCGCGGCCGAGCTGAACGGTCAGATCGGTGTCTCGCGGTCCGCCGTCGCTGAGCAGGTCTACAACACCATCGCCGTTGAAGTCTCCGGTTCGCAGCGTCGTCGCGCCGCTCCCGCCGGCGAAGGTGTTGACCGGGCCGAAGCTGCCGTCGCCAGCGCCTAGCCGCACGAGGGTCTCTCCGGTGTCAGGATCGATGATCGCCAGATCGGTTACACCGTCGCTGTTGAAGTCGGCGATTACGACGTCGCTGCCCGTGACGCCGTTCATGTCGATGAGAGTGGGATCGGCGAACCGTTGGCCGCCCTGATAGACCCAGACCAACACCCCGCCGTCGCTCACCGCGGCGACATCCGGGTTGGCGTCTCCGTCAACGTCCCCCGCAGTCAAGGAACTCGGGATGTACAGTCCGTTGATCTGCAAGACACTCGAATACTTAACAAGTTGCTTGAAGCCACCTCTGCCATCGCCGAACCGGACTTCGACGGTGGACTGCTGGAGCGTGTCGACGCGATCTTGTTCGTAGACAAAGTCGGCATTGCCATCCAGGTCGAAATCGGCCGAGAGGAACTGATCCTTGCCAATGAATTGATAATGGGCGCCGGCGTAGAACGGCTCTGGCTCGGCAAAGGTGCCGTCGCCCTGGCCGTGCCAGACTGAACCGCCGTCTGTCAGGTCGATCAAGCCATCGCCGTTAACATCTACGGCGATTGGGAGATCGTTGGCGACGTGAGAGTAGTACCTGCCATGGCCGAGGCGGTCGGCTTGGCCGAAGCCGAGGCTTCGCGTTCCGTCATCGACCGGCACGAAGGGCAGCGGCTCGGTCTTGCTGAGCAGAAGATTGGCATACGGTGCCTCGATGCCGAGGTTAAAGAGATCGAGGTCGCCGTCGTTGTCGAAGTCCGCAGCGAAGAAGCTGGCGCCGGCGTCGCGGACCGACGGGATCGTGAGGTCGACCCGATACGCGCTGGCGTCGTCTCCCCCGAGCATGAACCACATCCCTTGGCTGTAATGATCTCCGATGCCGAGGTCATCGAATCCGTCGCGGTTGAAGTCGGCGGCGACAAGCCCCCAGGGCGATTGCGGGATATCGAACTGGCTTGGCTCGTGGAAGGTTCCGTCGCCCTTGCCCAGACGCACAACACCGAACGACTGCCTGCGGGCCGACTCGTAGGCGCTCCCGGCGAAATCGACGTAGCCGTCGCCGTTGAAGTCTCCCTGCACGATATTGCTCACGCTCAGATCGATCTCACGTTCGATGATGAGCGCTCCATCCGGCGAGCTGAGCAATAGCCGATCGTTTGTGCCCAAGATGACTAAGTCGTCGACGCCGTCCTCGTTAAGGTCGGATACCAGCAATTCGGAGATATATCGGCCGCTGCCCTCGATCTTGAGCTCGGCAGCCGGCGCGAGCGTGCCGTCAGGGTTGCCAAAGAAAATATTCAGCGAGTCATCTTCGTGTGTGTTGCTGCTGCCTGTGGCGTTCACGGCCGCGACGACGTCGGGGTTGCCGTCTTGGTTGAAGTCGCCTGAAACCAGGTCATCAACCGGCGCATCCGTGGTCGCAGGGAGGATTCCCCCATCGGAGAAAGTCCCGTCGCCATTGCCTAAAGCCAGTGTAATCCCGTAGGGAGCCGAGCCGAGCAGGCCGAAGCTCTGGGAGTAAAGAACATCGACGTTGCCGTCTTGGTTGACGTCTAGAGTTAGCCAGACATCCGGCGAGTCGACGGTGATGCCATACCCGGTATCGATCGGCTCATCGAACGTCCCATCGCCGCGCCCGAGCAATGTTGCGACGCCATTGGTCAGGTCCAGTACGCCGTCGTTGTTGAAGTCGTCGACGACGGTTGGAGCGCCGCTGCCGCTCGCGTAGTAACCCTGCAGGCCACGGATCTCGGTCGTCTCGAACCAGAGGTCTTCGATCTTGCCCAAGCCGTCACCGTCGACGGCTCCGCTACCGTCGAACAGCACACGCGGCTCGAGCGGCTCGATGGACGGGTGTTGATCGATGTGTTCGCTGCCTTCTTCGGCAGCTCTGTGGGACAGCCAGCGGCGGGCGGCTCGCAGCAGGCGATGGGCTGGGAATGACATGGTGCCTGGGCCTCGGAAGTTCGCTTCCGTGGCAAGTTATCAGACTTTGACCGGGTTTAGGGCTCTTTGATCAGTTTTGGGGTCGTTTGGCCGGGTACAGATTCACCCTAAGCGGTCCGTCGCCACGTGGTATTGCGGGTCTTCCGAGAGGTTCACCTCGACGAGGTTGCCGGCCTTGCCGAGCAGTTGGCGGCACTCGGGGGAAAGATGGGTTAGATGCAGCCGCTTGCCCTCGGCGCGGTACTTCTCGGCGACGGCGTTGATGGCTTCGAGGGCGGACTGGTCGTAGACGCGGGAGTAGTAGAAGTCGAGCACGACGTCGGGCGGGTCGGTCTTGGGGTGGAAGAGCTCCTTAAACGACGGCACCGACGCGAAGAAGAGGGGGCCGTGGAGCTGGTAGATCTTCGAGCCCTGCTCGTTGTACTTGGTGTCGGCGAAGACGTGGGTGGCGTGTCGCCAGGCGAAGACGAGTGCGGCGACGGCGGTGCCGAGGATGACGGCGGTCGCGAGGTCGTGCATGAACACGGTGTAGAGCGTGACGAGGAGCATGACGAAGAAGTCGGCGATCGGGATCTTTCGCCAGATGTGGAGCGTGGCCCACTCGAAGGTGCCGATGACGACCATGAACATGACGCCGACCAGGGCGGCCATCGGGATGAGCTGGATGAAGGGGGCGAGGAAGAGGACGAACATGAGGAGCATGACGGCGGCGAAGGCGCCAGAGAGCCGGCCGCGGCCGCCGGAGTTGGTGTTGATGAGGGACTGGCCGATCATCGCGCAGCCGCCCATGCCGCCGAAGAGCCCGCAGGTGATGTTGGCGACGCCTTGGCCGACGCACTCGCGGTTGCCGTGGCCGCGGGTCTCGGTGATCTCATCGATGAGGGTCATGGTCATGAGCGACTCGATGAGCCCGACGCCGGCGAGGATGAGCGCGTAGGGGGCGATGATCCACAGGGTCTCGAAGGTGAAGGGCGGGAGCAGGCCGGCGTAGTCGGGGTCAAAGAAGAAGGGGATGGGCAGGCCGCCCGCGAGCGAGGCATCCTCGGGCGTGACCGAGGCGATAGCGGCGGCGATCTGCTCGTCGGTGAGTACGTCGGCGGGGGCGGGGCCTGCTGCGTGGCCGTGGGCGCCGTCGGCGGGGGCGAGCGGGATGCCGGCCGCGGCGGCTTGCTCTTCGATCGCGTGGCGCTCGTCGTCCAATTCGTGATGCGCGGCGTCCTGCACGGCCTTGGCGCGGAGGTTCGTCGCGAGCATGTCGCCGACGGTCGGCGCGACGTTGGCGGTGTTGGCGGGCAGCCAGCCGGCGGGGGCGATGGCGTTGATGCCGGCCGCGGCGAAGGAGATCGCGAGGATGGCGACGAGTGAGGAGGGGACGGCG
>JBCCZA010000179.1:0-6802 GCA_039188455.1 Planctomycetota bacterium | reverse complement strand
GGCTGCATCCCCCGCCCCGCCGGCTTCACCCGCGTCGCCGCGATCGAACCCGCCGCCGACGGCGTCGGTATCACCGACGAGGCCGGGGCCTCCTGCGACGTCCCCGTCGACCTCGACTGGCTGACGCAAGCCGGCGATCACTAGTCATCTTGAGCGGGGTTGTTCGATGACGGATATCTATAAGTCACCTCGTCATTCGAGGGGCCGCATCCGCTACCGCTGGGATGACGCCCTCCCACCGCTGACCACGACAGACGTCACCAAGGCCATCGGCCTCTGGACCGTGATCGTCCTGGTCTCCGGCGGCACCAGCGCCTTCTTGGGGCTCCTCTTCGCCGCGAATGCCGCAGGCGCTATTTCGATCAGCGTCGGGCTCGGCACAGTCGTGCTCGTTTATGTGCTCGCCACCGTCTCGCCATGGGGACGACGACTTATCCGACTGCCTTTTGTCCGGACCACGGCATATGTCGGCTATGGCACCCGAATCGCACTCACGCTGCTTATCTGGACAGGATTCGCAGCTTTCCCAGACATGCTTGTCGGTATGGCGGTCGGTAATCTGCTTTCGATCGTCATCGGCGAAGACCTGTTAAACGTCAGCTCAACGGGCCCTTGGGTGCTGCTCTCACTCGATTGGCTCAAGTCCTTCATCGTGATCTATGCCTGGACTATCCTCGTCGCCTTCGTGTGGAATGTCCTGCTCGGCGCTTACATGCTCATCATCTACGGCCTCCAACGCCTCTTCCGCAAGATGCCCACCGGCCGCCCCGGCGAGGTCTGCGCCGCTTGCGGCTACGACGTGCACATGTCCACCGGCCAATGCCCCGAGTGCGGCGAACCCATCCCCGACCGCATCGCTACCGCAACCACGCCATCACCCGTTTAGCCGGCGGCCCGCAGGGCCCAGGTCGGCCCTCCCGACGCCTCATCACGCCGTACCCGCCTCCCGCGGGCCCTGCGGGCCGCGCGCTAAACGCCGCCCACGCAACCCTTCCCTCGCAACCGACAGGCCCGCCACACCCCCTCCACCACGCCGTACCGGCGCCCGCGCCCCACCGCGTAGACTCGCCGGAATGTCCGCCCTCCCCCAGCCCCGCTTCGCCAAGCGCGACGAGCGCAAGGTCGAGCTCACCAAGCTCTTCGACAAGCTCCCCCCCGCCGCCCCCGAGGCCGAGGCCGCCCTGCTCGGCTCCATGATCCTCGACTGGCGCGTCTGCGCCGACGTCCTGCAGCTCGTCAAGGCCGGCGACGACTTCGCCAAGCCCGCCCACGCCGCGATCTACGACGCCCTCATCGAGCTCTACAACACCACCCAGTCCATCGACCTCGTCCAGCTCAACCAACGGCTGGTGGATAAAGCCATCCTCGACCAGGTCGGCGGCGTCGACTACCTCGTCGAGCTCGCAGAAAGCGTCCCCTCGGCCACCTCCGCCGGCTACTACGCCAAGATCGTCCGCGACAAGGCCGTCCTCCGCGGGCTCATCGAGAAAGCCGGCACCATCATCTACGACGCCTATCACGCCGACGAACCCGTCGGCGACCTGCTCGACAAGGCCGAGCGCGCCATCTTCGACCTCGCCGAGCACCAGACCAACGAGGACGCCGCCACCCTCCAGGAACTCCTCGAGCAGACCTACGAACGCCTCGCCAACGACGACGGCCTCTCCGACGCCGGGCTCAAGTCCGGCTTCTACGAGCTCGACGAGATGACCAACGGCCTGCACTCGGGCGAGATGATCATCATCGCCGCCCGACCCTCCATTGGTAAAACCGCCCTGATGCTCAACATCGCCGAGCACATGTCCGTCGAGACCAAGCAGCCCGTCGCCGTGTTCTCCCTCGAAATGAGCAAGGACCAGCTGGCCCAGCGACTCCTCTGCTCGCGGTCGAACGTCGACTCGCAGAAGGTCCGCCGCAACACCCTCACGCCCGACGATTTCGAGCGACTCGCCATGGCCTGCGGCGAGCTCGGCGAGTGCCCGATGTACATCGACGACACGCCCGGCCTGTCGATCCTGCAGCTGCGCGCCAAGGCCCGCCGCCTCGCCGCTCGCCACTCGATCCAGGCCATCTTCGTCGACTACCTCCAGCTCATGGCCGACCCCTCGACCCGCGAGAACCGCCAGCAGGAAGTGTCCAGCATCAGCCGTGGCATCAAGGCCCTGGCCCGCGAGCTCAGCGTGCCGGTCATCTGCCTCTCGCAGCTCAACCGCTCCAGCGAGTCCCGCGAAGGCCACCGCCCCCGCATGTCCGACCTCCGCGAGTCCGGCTCGATCGAGCAGGACGCCGACGTCGTGATGATGGTCCACCGCGAGGACTACTACCACCGCGGCGAGGACGGCTACGTCGACACCAACATCGCCGAACTCATCGTCGCCAAGCAACGCAACGGCCCCACCGGCGTGGTGAAATTGCAATTCAACGGCGGCACGACACGCTTCAACAACCTCGCGGCCGGGGCGTACGGCGGGGTGTGATGTTTAGCCGGCGAGATCTCTCGCCGGTGGCGTGAACAGACAGTAACAACGGCGAGCAAGCTCGCCGGCTAAACGTCACTAATATTCCCGCCATGAGCAACCCACCACGCGTCGCCTTCGTCACCGGCGGCGGCGGCAACATCGGCTCGGGCGTCGCGCGGCGGTTCGCCGAGGGCGGGTACCGCGTCGCCGTCGTCGATCGCAAGCTCGACACGGCCGAACAGGTCGCGGCCGCGATCAACGCCGACCTCGAAGGCACGCCCTGCCTGCCCATCGAGTGCGACGTGTCGGACGAGGCGCAGGTTGAGGCGGCCGTGACACGCTGCGTCGGCGAGCTCGGCGGGCTGGACGTGCTCATCAACAACGCCGGTTGGGGCAACCAGGTGCCCGACATCGCAGCGTTCGACCGCGACACCTGGGACGACATCCTCGCGACGAACCTCACCGGCCCGATGCTGCTGATGAAGTACGCCGCCGAGCACCTCGCCGCCGGCTACGACGCCGACGCCCCCTATCGACGGCGCGTCTCCGGCGCGGTCATCAACATGTCCTCGATCCGCGCCATGCAGTCCCGCCAGCCGAACTACGCCTATTCGGCGACCAAGGCCGGGCTCATCGGGCTTACGCACGATCTGGCGATGAGCCTGGGCCCCGCGATCCGCGTCAACGCCATCGCCCCCGGCTGGATCGCCCGGCCGCCCGAACACGACAACTACCTCACCGCCGAGCACCACGCCCTGCAGCCCGTCGGCCGCGTCGGGCACAACTCGGACATCGCCGAGGCCTGCTGGTTCCTCTGCGCCCCGGCCGGCGGCTACGTCACCGGGCAGGTCATCACCGTCGACGGCGGGGTCAGCCGGCTGCTGCCGTACGACGACTATTGATCTCGGCCGACGCGCCGGCGATGTGTTTAGCCGGCGAGATCTCTCGCCGGTGGGTACCGGCAAGACGGCGACGCAATCGGCGAGAAATCTCGCCGGCTAAACGGGTCTTGCGACGATCCGTTGGCACTACCATGCAACGGTGGAAAGCAAGGCCGGCCAGCTCATCATCGCGGGCGTCGACATGCTCGACCCCAACTTCGCGCAGACCGTCACGCTCATCGTCGAGCACACGGCCGACGGCGCACTGGGGCTGGTGCTCAATCGCCCGAGCAAGACGCTGACAACCGAGGCGTGGAGGCAGGTCGAGGACGGGCCGTGCCTGGTCGAGGGCTGGGTGCACCAAGGCGGACCGTGCCCGGGTCCGATGATGCTGCTGCACGACCACGAGATCCGGACGCAGGTCACGGTCGAGCTGCCCGGCGACGAGCCGGCGGTGCAGTTCACGGCCGACGCCGACGACATCCGCGCGCTGATGGCAGAGCCCCCCGGCCGCGTCCGCGTCTTCGCCGGCTACGCCGGCTGGGGCGGCGGGCAGCTCGAAGACGAGCTCGAACGCTCCAGCTGGATCGTCACCGACGCGACGAGCGAGGCCGTCTTCGACGGCGGGCCCGACCTCTGGCAACGCCTGCTCCGCAAGATCAACCCCGCGCAGGCCGCGATGATCGAGAACCCCGACATCGTCCCGCCCGACCCGAGCATGAATTAGAAATGATGATTGCGGAATGCGGAATGGTTGGTCAATTCGCGTCTGAAACACCATTCCGCACTGCTCATTCCCAATTCCGCATTCCCCTCACCCCCACTGCTGGACCTCTTCGCACAGCCAGTCGGCGAACGTCTTGGCGACGGGGCTGGGGTCTTTGAGGTTGGCCTCGGTCGAGCGCATGGTGTCGAAGAGGATGACGGGGTACTCGCCGTGCGAATCGGGCAGGCGGGTGTCGAAGCAATAGAGATCGCCCTCGCCATTGTCCTGGAAGGCGATGAAGAACTCGGGCAGCGGCGCGTCCTCGTCTTGTCGGGCCGACTCGTTGGCGTCGACGATGTTGGCGAAGAGCAGCTCGTCGCCGCCGACCCAGAAGGTCGTCCAGTCCGGCAGCTCGTACATGCCGCAGCGTTGAAGGAACTCGACGAACGACGGCGGCAGCTTGGCGCCCAGCTCTTCCTCGGCCTTGGCGAGCTGAGCCTCGGTCGGCGCAGCCCGGGGCGGGTCGGCCGGCTCGGACGCGAAGATCAACCCCTCGATGGCGATATCGATGCGACGCATCGGCGGCATGGCGCGACTCCCTCATGTAAGCGACGTGAACAACTATTGAACCGCAGAACCGCCTTAGACGCCAGCCGCGGCACGGATCATGGGAGATGGATCATGTCGCGGCGGCTGCCGATCCATGATCCATCTCCCTTGATCCATGCTCCATCACCCGCTTCCGTCCGTGCCACAGGAAATACGCAGTCGAACGCAGGTCGTCGACGACCATGATCAGGCAGGGCAGGACGAGCAGGATGAGGAACGTCGTGGCGATCAGGCCGCCGGCGATGGCGATGGCCATGGGGATGAGGAACTTGGCCTGGAAGCTGCGTTCGAGGATGAGCGGTGTGAGCCCGAGCACGGTCGTGATGGTCGTGAGCATGATCGCGCGGAAGCGCGCCCGGCCGGCGGCGACGAGCGCCTCGAAGATCGGCTCGCCCGCGCGTCGCCGGGCGTTGTAGAACTCCATCAGGATCAGCGAATCGTTCACCACGATGCCCGACAAGGCGATCATGCCGATCAGTGACAGGAACGTCATCTCGTAGCCCAGCAGCAGGTGGCCCCAGATGACGCCGATGAGCGCGAAGGGGATCACGGCCATGACGATCAACGGCTGGATGTACGAGCCAAAGAGCCAGGCGAGGATGACGTAGACCATCATCAGCGCCGCGGCCATGCCAATCGGCAGGGTCGAGAAGGCGTCGGACATCTGCTCCTGCCGGCCGCCGAAGAAGACGCGGAGGGTCGGGAACTCGGCGCGGACCTGGTCGATGAGGCTGAGCTCGTCCGAGCCCGGCGGCGTGCGGGTGAGCGAGGCGATGACGTCCTCGGGCGAGTAGCCGGGCGCGACGTCGGCCGTGACCGTGACGGAGCGCTGGCGGTCGATGCGGCGGATAGTGGCGTAGGTCGAGGCCTCGACGACGTCGACGACCTCGCTGATGGGCACCGGGGTCCCGCCCGATCCACCATCACCGCCCCCTCCCGCGCCAACGGGCGTGACGAGCCAACTGTTGAGCACCTCGTGCACGCTGCGGCGGGTCGGCTCGTCGACGCGGACGCGCACCTCGATGTCCTCCTCGCGCTCGGCGAAGACGTGGGCCTCGAGGCCAAACAGGAACCCGCGCACCTGTCGGGCGACCTCGTTGGGGTCCAGGCCGACGGCCTTGGCCGCCGCGGGGCGCGGGACGATGCGCAGCTCGAGCTCGCCGTCGTCGGCGTTGTCGGCGATCGAGTACACCCCGGCGAACTCGGCGAGCAGGTCCTTGACGCGGAACGCGGCCGCCTCGAGCTGCGCGACGCTGTCGCCGGCCATGCGGATCGTGATGTCCGGCCCGCCGGGGCCAGCGGCGATCTGGCTAAAGCTCAGGCTGTCGAGGTTGGCCAGCCTGGGCTCGACCTCGCGGCGGATGTCGTCGGTGATCAGCCCCGACTCGCGGTCGCGTGTCTCGACCGATGCGAGCTCGATGAAGATCTGCGCCGTGTGCGGCAGCGACCCACCGACCTGGCCGGTCTCGACGTTGGTCGACTGGCCGACCGAGGCGGTGATCGACTTGACCTCCGGCTGGCGGTCGGCGGCGGCCTCGATCACTTGCACGGCCGCGATCGTCTCGTCGATCGACGACCCGATCGGCAACGCTACGTCGACGATGAGCGTCTCGGAGTCGCTGGTCGGCAGGAAGACAAACGGCACCCACCGCCCGGCCACGAGTCCCGCCGAGCCGGTCAGCACGGCCACGGCGATCGCTAGCGAGATGTAGCGATAGCGCAACGCGCGCTCGAGCACCCGGCCGTAGGCGGGGATCACGCGGTCGCGCAGTGCGCGGTCGCGGGCGTTCTCGAACCGGCGGAGCATGCCGGTGAACCGGCCGAGCTTGGCGTCGTCGCGGGACTTGAGCGAGTGGCTCATGTGGCCGGGCAGGATGAGCAGCGACTCGACCAGGCTCATGAACAGGGCGCAGGCGACGACCAGCGGCAGGGCGCCCATGAGGTCGCCGATGTTGCCCTTGATGAACGACAGCGGCAGGAAGGCGACGATCGAGGTGAGGACGGTGGCGACGACGGGCCAGAAGACCTGCTTGGCGCCGTTGACGGCGGCGATCTTGGGCGGCTCGCCGGTGTTGTCGTGGTGGGCCTGGATGTTCTCGGCGACGACGATGGCGTCGTCGACCAGCAGGCCGAGCACGACGATCAGG
>JBCCZA010000178.1:0-6867 GCA_039188455.1 Planctomycetota bacterium | reverse complement strand
GAGAAGCGGCGGTCGGCGGTGGCCTTGACGATGAACAGCCGGAACAGGATGAGCATCGCCATCATCATCGGCAACTGCAGGCCGAGGACGAGCGGGAAGCCTTCGGCGTTCACGACGGGCAGGCCGTAGCCCGCGATCGATCCGCCGATCGCGGAGAGCCCGACGACCCAGAAGACATTGAGGATGTCGGCGCCGATGACGTTGCCGACCATGAGCCCGCCGTGCCCCTTGAACACGGCGGTGAGCCCGACGACCAGCTCGGGCAGCGACGTGCCGAGCGCGACGATCGTCGCCGCAATGACGACCTCGGGGATGCCGAAACGCTCGGCGAGCACGGTGATTGCCTGCACGAAGGCGTCGCCGCCGAGGAGCACCATCGCCAGGCCGACCACGCCCATGACGATGAGCTTGAGCCACGGCTTGCTTGCGGCGTCGGCGTGCTCGCCCTCGTGGGGGATGTCTTGGGTGTCCTCGTCGTCGGCGACGCCCTCGGCCGCGGCGGAGGCTTTGCGCTGCTTGGCCCAGCGGATCGACGCCCAGAGGTACCACGCCAGCGCCGCCAGACACGCCACCCCGAACGGCCACGCCAGCTCCGCCGCGCTGCCGACCATCAGCCACTTGCCCACGCACCATCCGGTGAGCAGCGCCCCGGCCGCGAACTGCACCCAGCCCTGGCGGACGAGGATGAACTTGTCGGCCGGCAACCGCGACGCCAGCAGGCAGCCCAGCCCGAAGATCAGCCCCGTGTCGGCGATGATCGACCCGACGCCGTTGCCAAGCGCCAGCCCGGCGTTGCCCGAGAACGCCGCGAGCACCGAGACCGCCGTCTCCGGCGAGGTCGTGCCCAGCGAGACGATCGTCGCGCCGATCACGATCTGCGGCATGCCCATCCGCCCCGCGATCCCCGCCGCGCCCTCGACCAGCCAGTCCGCGCCCTTGATCACGATCGCCATCGTCACGACGGCGATCACGCACAGCACCAGCGAGTGCCACAGCGGGGCCGAGACATCGTCCTGCGCGTCGGCCGCGTGGACGAACCAGTCGTGCGGCAGCAGCGAGGCGACGGTGGCGGGCAGGCCGGCTAGCGACAGGTCAGTCATCGAGCCGGGATGATAAGGGCGACAGATCGCCGGCCATGCGAGCCGGCGGCGGGCCGCTCCCGTCCGTGGGCGTGAGCAGCGCCTGTCGGCGACGCAGCCACGCCGCGAGGCCGGGCTGTCCGGTCGCTTCGGCGGCGGCGGCGAGGTCGCCGTGCATCTCCGCGGCGGTCGCCGGCTCCAGCAGGTCGGCCATCGCGACCTTCTGCGGCCAGCGATACATCACGCAGTCCCACCGCCCGATCGCCGACTCGTACCGCGTCTGCGCCTTGAGCCGACGCACCGCGGCCGGCAGGCTTACCGGCATCGCGTACAGCGACGCGAGCGCCGGGTACGCCGCGGCCGGTCGGCCGTGCCGCAACTCGGTGTCGGCGATCAGCAGCAGCAGCTCGGCCCGATGCACCTCGCCCGGGCCGAGTCGCTGGCCGCACAGCGCCGCCGCGATCGCCACGGCCTCGCCCGTCTCCCCACGCGCCAACCGCCACGCCGCCAGCCCGCGGTACGCCAGCAGCCGCACCCACGGCGAGAGCCCGAACCGCTCGACCGCCGCCGCCAGCACCTCGCCCGCCTCGGGTCGGCCGGCCGCCGTGTCCGGCCCGATCGTCGCCAGCTCCATCAGCACCGCCGCGCTCGGCCGGATCGCCATGAACCACCCCACGCCCAGCAGCACCACCGCCACGCCCAGCGCGATCGGCCCGCCCAGCCCCAGCACCGCCGCGGCCACAAACCCGGCCAACGCCAGCATCAGCAACCCCCACCGCCACGCACGATCCCACGCCAGCCGTTGCCGCATCGTCGCCGCGTCGAACGGCTCGGGCGTCGTCGAGGGCGCAGCGGTATCACGCCCGTCGTCGCGGGCGTCGAGGCCGAGGGTGCCGCGGTCGCTCATGGCGTGGCCGCCTCTCCTGCGCCAGCCGGCTCGGCGTCGAGCAGCTCGGCCAGCTCGGGGTAGCGGTGCACGATCACGCGTTCCGGCAGCAGCGCGCGGGCGTCGTCCCAAGCAGTCGCCGCGTCATCGGTCCGGCCGACGCGGCGATAGCACAGCGCTGCCATCGCGTGGCCGTACGCGCCGGCGACGCCCAGGGCCCAGAGCTTGGGCCGCGACTCGTCGGCGAGCTGTCCGCCGTCGGCCACGTGGTGCGTGTGGACCCGCTGATAGAGCGTCGCCACGGCCAGCTCGGCGTCGGCGATGGGGCTCGTGTCGGTCGCGACCGATCGTGCCCGGCGGAGCGCATCGTCGGCGTCGGCCAGGCGGTCGTCGCGCAACGCCAGCGTGGCCCGCGAGGCGGCCAGGCGTCGACGCAGCGGGTGGTCCGCCGGCAGCACATCGGTCAACGCCTCGTAGCAGGCCTCGGCCGCCGGGTACTCGCCGACACCGTCGAGCGCCTCGCCCAGCGCCCCCACGCCCTGGGCCCACAGCGTCGGCGCGGCCGTCATCCGCGGCAGCGTCCGCCACGCCAGCCGCATTGCGTCGCGGTAACGACGCAAGAGCAGCAGGTCGCGCAGCCGCTGAGCCGAGCTCGCCCGCTGTCGCTGAGCGCCCGCCTGCCAACGCACGTAGAGGAACGCCGCGATCAGCGCCGGCCACGGCGTCAGCCACGCCAACGCCGGCGGGCTCAGCAGCCCGATCCCCAGCGCCAGCACCACCAACCCGATCGGCACCCACCGCCGCCACACCCCTGGCGGGATCGGCGGGTACGCCGCAAGCAACGCCTGCACCGCGTCCAGCGACGGCGGCGTGAACCGCCCCTCTTCCGCATAAACCGGATAGACCCGCTGCTGATCGCTCGCCCAGGCGTCGCTCATCGCGTCAAGCTAGCACCCCGCCCCGCGGCATGCCCTCTCACGGGCCCACGGCACGCAACGCCTCCAGCGTCTCCTCGACGGTCGGCCCCTGCAACGCCGAGACCGTCGCGCGGGCCTGGCCGCCGCGGTCGAAGATCACCCAGTTGCCGCTGTGCCCGATCGGCATCGCGGCGTTCTCCGACTCGTCGGTCACCGGCAGCTTGAACCCCTGCTCAACGAGTCGCCACACCGAGGCGCGATCCGTGCCGGTGAGGAACGACCACCGATCGGGGTCGGCGTGGTAACGATCCGCGTACTCGGCCAGCACCTCGGGCGTGTCGTTGTCCGGGTCGACCGAGATGCTCACCAGCCGCACGTCGCGCATCGACGGGTCGCCGGCCAGCGCCGCTTGCAGCTCGCCCATGCGGATCGACATCACCGGGCAGAACAGCCGGCACTCGGTGAAGATGAATTCGACCACCGCTCGCCCGCCGCGGAGCTCGGCGCCGGTCACCGTCGACCCGTCGCTCGCCGTCAGCTCGAAATCCGGCATCGTGTACAGCACCGGCAACGCCTCAACCGCATCCCGACGATCGCTCGTCAGCCCCCGCGCCACCATCCACCCGCCGAGCGCCAGCAACGCGATCGCCCACGCGATGACCGCCGTGCGCGGGATCCGCCATGGCTTGGGCGTCGCGGGTACAGCCGTGTCCTCGGTCATGCCCGCATCGTAGGGGCGGCCGCGAGCCCGACCCCGCCGACGCCGCTCACCCCCCGCGCCGCGACACCGCGCGCCACGCCAGCGCGACCGACCCCGCCGTCGCCAGCACCGCCACCGGCCCCGCGACCCACAAGGTCACGCCCAGCCCCGCCGCCTCGGGCCCCAGCACCGCCGCCGCGTGCAGCGAGTTCAGGTACGTCACCGGGTTGCACAGCATCAGCGCCTGCATCGCCGGCGGCGCCGTCGAGAACGGGAACACCGCCCCCGAGATCGCCCAGGCCGGCATCAGCACCACCATCATCCCAGCGTGGTACGACGCCGTCGATCGCATCACCCACGCCGCCGCCAGCCCCACCCCACCGAACGCCACCGACGCCAGCGTCAGCGTCACCGCCGCGCCCAGCGCCTGCCCCCACCACGCCAGCGTCCCCGTCGCCGCCCACCCGATCGCCAGCAGCACCGCCGCCTGCGCCACCGCCAGCGCCGTTGCCGCCGCCAGCTTGCCCGCGACCACCGCCCCCCGCGCCGCCGGGCTCACCTCGATCGACTGCAAAAACCCCTCCCGCCGATCCTCGATCACCCCGATCGTCGCGAACACCGCCGTGAACATCACCAAAAGCAAGCTCGCCCCCGGCAGCAGGAACGTCGCGTACCCGACCCCGCCTTCCTCGCCCGCCCCGCCCGGCTGGAACGAGCTGCCCACCCCAAACCCGAGCATCGCCCAGAACAGCAGCGGCGTCAGGATCGCCGAGACGATCCGCGTCGGCTGACGCAGGAACCGGATCATGTCCCGCTCGGCCACGCCCCAGGCCGGCCGCACCCAACGCGACCGCCACGCCGCGGGCGCCGCCGTCTTCGGCGCTGCCGCCGCGACTTCCGCCGGGGGATCGACGATTACCGCTGTTTCACTCATCGAGCTATCGCCTCATCGCGGCCGGGCTGATCGGGGCTCCCACGTCGAGAACGATACCCCACCGCACGCCGCGCGGGCCTTGTCTTGCGTTAGCGCGTCGATTCGCTCAGGCCATCGCCTCGACCAGCACGCTCGCCGCTCGCGGCCGCGGCGCCCGCACGGCCGAGAAGTTGCGGGCCCGCTCCAGCCCGTGGCGGTAGTGCGCCGGGCCCTTGACGCCCAAAGCCGACCGCGACCGGTGCATCCAGTCCAGCCGATCGATCTCGTGCGTCTGCCGCACCATCCCACCGGCGTAGACGTCGACGACGTCGAACCCGCAGGGCGCCTGGCAGGGCTGAGCGCAGACCGCGTGCGTCACGCCGCCGTGCTCCGTGCGAGCCGGGATGTTCTTGTGGCCCGCGAACGCCCCCACCACGCAAGGCCGCGACGCCAGCAGCTCAGCGACCGATCGCCAGTTGTTCACCGTCCGGCTGCGCTCCCGCGACAGGTAGGCGTGATCCGTGAGGTGGTAGTGGCTGAGGATCACGGTCGGCCGATCGGGCTCACGATCGAGCTCGGCCGCGAGCCACCTCAGCTGCCGCGAGCGCGGCGCCAGGTCCGTCGGGCCGTGGGTGTGCAGCAGGGCGAGCCGGCAGCCGCCGATGTCGAGCATCCGGTAGCCGTGCTCCAGGCCGAACGCCTCGAGGAAGCGCTCGGGCACGTACTCGTGGTTGCCGACGATCGCGTAGGTCGGCAACGGCGTCGCGTCGAGCATCGCCTTGCCCTCGGCCAGCTGCGCCTCGGTCCCGCCGTCGGTCAGGTCGCCCAGCGCCACGACCGCGTCGCACCCCAGCTCGACGAAGCGGTCCAGGCAGCCCTGCAGCAACTCGTGCGAGTGCTCGTAGAGCCGATACGTGTTCGGCGCGTCGGCCGTGAGGTGCGCATCGGCCACCACCCCGATCCGCGCCAGCCTCGGCCCCGGCGGGGCGTCGAGCGTCGTCAGCCGAAGCGGATGCCCCAGCCCCGCGGCGTCCTCAACCCGTGCGTGGATCGTCGTGTGCGGCGCCAGCCCGTCAAAACGGAAGTGATACCCTCGCCCCTGCCCGACCGACACCGGCGCGTGCACCGGCGTCGCCACCAGCGTCCGATCCTCGCACGTCGCCGTCACGCGGATCGCTTCGCGACCCTCGGTCACGCACGTCAACACCACGGCGTCGGTGCCGCGGGTCGGGCAATACATTTCGCGGATCATCCCTGCGCCCAACATAAGCCTCGCTTGCTCCTCAGCGATCCCCGCTTACGCAATGTTCACGATCGCGCGACAGGTTGGCAAACGCAACCAAAGAAAAAACGCGCCCGATGCAGGAGGAGGACACCGGGCGCGCCTTGACGTGACGTATGGAGTTGCTCCGCCGGCACCGGGCCGTCGGACAACATCACTACGCCCAGGCGGCCTGTTGGTTCGGCGTCCACGCGACTTTCCCGGGCGGCGCACCCGCGCCGCCCCCAGTAAAATCAACGAAGGGCCAAGGCCCCGCTCACCTGTCGATCTAGACGGAGTCCTGCGTCGTAAGACGCGTACCCGATCACTGATGCGTCCGACAGGCGGGCAAGCTGGCCGCGTCCTTGCGACCGACGGGTCGAGCCCGTGCCCTGGAAGGAGTCCGTTCCCCTTCGTCGATTGTCACCGCGGGCAGGCAACCGGCCTCAGCCCGCTCGGCCGGCGGTGTCGTCCCTTACACCGCCGACCTCAATCCGGTCCCGGGCTACCGTGCCCGAGTCGTTTTTCTGGCAACCCCTGTTGCCTTCTCTACTTACCCTGCATCGCGGCACGCATCGCCTGCCGCGGGTTCATCAACAGCTCCGGCCGCTGCTCATAGAGCTCGGCCTCCTCGGCCGCCCAGGCCGCCCGATCGCGGATCTCCAGGTGGTCGTTGTTCCCCAAAAGCACGACTTCCCCGGCCAAGCCACTGCGGGTGAGCAGCCACTCGGGGAGCCGGACTCGGCCGTTGGTGTCGGTGTCGACCTCCTCGGCTCGCGAGAAGAACGATCGCTCGTACGTCTCGTCGAAAGTCTGTCGAAGCTCTTTACCGATCCGCTCGAACTCGGCCACCGTGTACAGCCGCAGAAAGCCCGGACCCAGCGTGACCTTCCACCGGATGACGTCGCCCTCGCCCAGCCCCAGCTCGCGCTGGACCTGCGCACGCACCTTGCTGGGGATCGCCAGGCGCTGCTTGCTGTCGATGGCGTGCTCATACGTGCCGGTGAAAACCACGTCCAGGTCCCCTCGACGGCGGGCCGTCTCGGAGGTGGCGTCCCTGCTCGGCTGTCACGCCGGTCGTCCATGACCGGCACCGGACCGTCGTGGTCCG
>JBCCZA010000177.1:0-6912 GCA_039188455.1 Planctomycetota bacterium | reverse complement strand
CGTAGCAGGTGGCCTGGCCGAGCCCGCCGCGCCAGCAGGGCAGGGCGACCGCGCGGGCGATGGCCCACTTGTCGGCGGTCGCGTCGCGGCCGTTGGTGGGGTCGGGGGGATAGGCGATGGGCTTGCCGAGCGTGTCGGCGAAGGGCTCGATCAGCGGGCGGGGGTCGTCGTCGGCGGGGTGCACGACGACGAACCGGTCGACGGCGGCGACGCGAGCGAGGCGCTGCAGCGTGTGCACGACGACCCGGCGATAGAGCAGGCGGTCGCCGATGAGCGACGGCAGGCCGAGGGCGGTGCGGGTCGGGAGGGTGACGACGAGGGCGGGGGGCAGGGGCTGGGTGGGGAGGAGTGGTGGGTGGGGGGTTAGGCGGCGCGAGGTGGGGCGGGACCCAACCGGGCGCTGCGCTTCCGGTTGGCTTGGGTGGTGTCGGGGTTGGCTTGGTTGTCGTTGTGATCGGCTTGGGTGGTGTCGAGCTTGGCGCGGTTGTGGTCGAGGGCGGAGCGGAAGGTTTTCAGGGCCTCGTCGCAGGCCTCGACGGTGACCTCGAGGTTGGCGATGTCGCGCTCGATCTGGGCGGCCTGCTTGGCGTAGCGGTCGTGGCCGGCGTGGGCGATGGCGCGGTCGGCCTTGGCGCGGCGGAACTGGCCGACGGTGTTGAGCTGGCCGACGAGCTCGAACGACGTGCGCAATTCGCCGTCGATGCGCTGCTGGTGGCGGGTGAGCTTGGTGAAGAGCTTGTCCATGCGTTTCTTGTCGCGCTGATGCTTGAGCATCTGGCGGAGCAGGTCGATCGAGTCACGCGACGCGCGACGGACCTGCTTGATCTCGTCGAGCCGTTGGGCGAGGCGGCCCACCGCCGACGCCAGCCGATCGCCCTGTGGCTCGGGCTCGGCTTTCGGCAGCTCGGGCACGGCGCGCGTGGCGTGCTCGGCGATCGCGTCGGCCAGGGTCATGCGTTGCGTGTGTTGCTTGAGTGCGCCGCCCTGCGTGCAGTCGATGATGGTTTGCGGGGCCTCGGCGAAGTCGCGCTCGAACTGCTTGAGGTACGTGACCATCTGCTCGTCGGTGTACACCTGCCGGCCGTCGTGGCCGTCGACTTTCTGCAGGTGGCTGCGCATGCGGGCGACGCGGGTCCACTCGAGCATCTCGACGGTGTTGAAGGGGTTGAGCTCGGGCGACCAGACGCGGTGCACGGCCGTGCCGGGGCAGTAGTACAGCCCGTCGGCGAAGCCGAGGTCCTGGCCGATGAGCATGATCGGGTCGCAGCCGAGGTGCTGGGCGAGGTAGAAGCACAGGTGGGCGACGGTGGTGGCGGCGCGGATCGGCTTGATCGGTCGGGCGAGGTCGCCGAGGAGCTGGTCGTCGAAGGCGTTGCGGGCGCAGCGGATCGGGCCGGGATAGGCGTCGAGGATGGTGGGGTGGGCCTTGGGCTCGGCGACTAGCGTGACGTCGGGCAGGGCGGGCAGGTCCTCGTAAAACCGTGACGAGATCTCGGAGTAGTCGATGGCGGTGACGAAGTCGGGTCGGATACCGCGGTCGAGCAGCGGGCGCAGCGCGGTCTGCACGGCGATCACGACGACGCGGCTGCGCACCTCGGGGTTGGAGAGCAGGTCGACGTTCTTGGCGAGCGACGGCCCGGCGGCAACGCACACGGCCGGGAACCCTTCGGCCGCGTCAATGAGCGCGTCGGTCGTCGAGCCGGCCGCGTAGTGCGCGAGGTTGTGCGTGACGTTGTGCACCGTGCGCGCCGAGTTGACAAGCGTTGTCGCGACGTTGGTGCGGCAGAAGGCGAGCACCTCGGTGAGCGTCTGGCTGAACGCGCGGACGTCGTCGGGGTGGCGTCGGCTCGCCAGCGGGTGGGTTACCAGGTGCAGGCCCTGGGTCAGGACGCCGGCCCGCTTCTCGACCATCGACAGCAGCGCCGGCCGATCGGTCTGCCCGTCGGCGACGATCACGCGCGGCGTGCCCAGCCAGGCCGAGTGGTCGACGCGCTCGAGCACGGCCCGCAGGAGCGCCGTGTCCGGCTCGTAGGCGATCGCCAGCCCGTTGCCTTTCTGGGCCTCGACCAGCCGTTGCACGTGGTAGCCCAGGCCCACGCCGAGCACGGCGACGGTCGCGACAGCGGCGTGGTCGATGCCGTCGATTAATCGGTCGGCTTCCTTGATCGGGTCGTAGCGCGAGGCGAGCGACAGGGCCTTGCCGTCGGGCGTGGTGAGTGTGGCGACGGCGATGTCGCCGGCCTTGCTGGTCGACCAGTCGAGCGGGGCGGGCGGGGTGTCGGCGAGGCGGTCGGCGAGCGCCGGCTGCGTTCGGCGCAGGGCGGCAAGGTTGCGGCGGAGCGTGGCGGAATCGGCCGCGGCGGCCGGCGCGTCGACGGGGTCGACGAGCGTTGGCAGGTCGGCGAAGGCCGTGTTGATGGCCGCGAGGCTGGGCTGGTCGGGTGCGGGCATAGACATCGCGCCCCAGGGTTATCGGGCGTGTCCCGGCCGGCCGTTGAAAACGCCGGATTCGGCGGATTGGCCTCGGCGAACGGGGATCGCCGCGCTAACCTGAGACATGGACCTCCGGGCCTGGCTGTGGTACCCACTGGAGAACCCGTGGCCGTTTGCGGTGGCGGCGATCGCGCTGGGGCTGATGACCCGGCAGGTGTTCTACGCCCGGCAGCGACGGGCCGGGATGCGGGCGAGCTGGATGATCGGGTTTGCTCTGGCGATCGGGCTGGTCATCGCGGCCCGGTCGGTGACAACGCCGCGCGAGCGGCTTATCGATCTCACGCGCGTGCTGGTGCACGCGGCCGGCGGCGGGGCGGGCGATGCGTCGGGCACGAGCGGCGTCGATCTCGCCGCCATCAAGCGGCTCGTCGACGAGGACGCCATGATCGTCGGCCCGGACAATCAATCGCTGGCCGTGTTCCGGCTGATGGTCCGTCGGCTGGACGGCCTGATCCAGCGGCACGGCGTCACCGGCCAGGCCATCCGCGCCATCGACGCCCAGCCCGGTCGCGGCGAGGGCGTCTCGGTCGTGCGCATCTCGACCCAGAGCCGAGGCGGGCTGCCGCCGATCAACTCGGCCTGGCGGCTGACCTGGCGCTACGACGTCGCGGCCGACCGCTGGGTGATCGACGAGCTGCAGCTGCTCGAGGTCAACAACCAGTCGCCCACGCCGGGGATGCTGCCGTGACGCGGGTTTGCCGAGATCACCCGCCGATGGCGTACGCTGATGGCATGAACGTCTCTCGATCGCTCGGCACGCTTGGCGTCCTCTGGCTGACGCTCTGCCTCGCCGCCCCCGCCGCCGCCCAGACCACGGACTACGACCTCCGCCCCGCCTGGGTCGAGGGCCAGACCGCCACGTACGAGTTCTGGACCCAGCGGCAACGCAACATCACCGTCTCCTTCGACGGCCAGGAGCGCAGCGCCGCCACCACGCTCGCCAGCGAGGGCGAGTCGCGCTGGGAAGTCAACCGCGTCGCCGACGACGGCTCGGCCACCGCCACGCTCACCCTCGAGTGGATCGTCATCACCCTGACCGGGCCCGACGGCAGCGTCCTCAAGGTCGACTCCCGCCGGCCCGGCGGCGACATCCCGACCTACAAGCAGCTCGTCGACGCCGTCGCCGGCGTGCCCATCACCGTGCAGGTCGACCCCGACGGCAGCGTCGCGTCGGTCACCGGCCTCGACGCCATGCGCCGCAAGTGGGGCGCCGAGCCCTTCCCCCTCGAGGACCGCGACTTCATCGAGACCGCGACCGACACCGCGCTGCTCCCCGCCGCCCCGCCCGCCCTGCAACTCGGCGGCCGGTGGAACACGTCCTTCGGCTGGAGCCACGAGCTGGGCACGATGCATCACGACCTGACCTGGACCCTCGCGAGCATCGAGGACGTCGAGGGCATCGAGCTCGCCACCGTCGACGTCGCCGGCCGTCTCCGCCTCGAGGTCGACCCCGACAGCCTGCCCGACGGCGCCCCGCCGACCGACTACCGCCTCACGTCCGGCACGTTCGAGGGCCAAGTGCTGTTCGACCTGCAACGCCGCGAGGCCGTCGGCCGCAACGGCATCCAGGAAGACACCGTCGAAGCCTCGACCCGCCTGCCCGACGGCCGCGGCACGCTCAAGCGCGTCACCAAGCAACGCCTGCAGTCGCAGACGCTACGGATCGAGGAAGGCGAGTAGCTCACTTGTTGCCGGGTGCCACATCTCAAGCGATCAGCCTCCCGCACTGCCATTCTTTTCGTGTGCACGAGGGTTACGCCCATACCTATTACCACTAGGTATGGGCGGGATTGAGTTGGATTGAACAAGTAACCGACGATCGTCCGCGCAAGAGGCGTTGGTCGATGGCTCTCGCGAAAGCACACATCGCCTTGCGGCGAGGTGTGGCACCCGCCGTGTTACTCCGCGTCGACCGTCTTCACCTCGCGCACCGCCGACTCGATCGCCTTGACCTCACCCTCGGCCGGCAGCTCCTTGCTCGAGTCGGCGCCGAGTTCCTTGAACTTCCGCGTCGTCACGAGCACGCGGCTGTCCAGCGTGCCGACCGCCTTGTTGTAGTGATTGACCGCCGTCTCCAGCGACCCGCCGAGCTTCTCGACGTGGCCGACCAGCGTCGCGATGCGCTCGTGCAGCTCCTGGCCGAGCTGGCTGATCCGCTGCGCGTTCTCGGCGACCTTCTCCTCCCGCCAGCCCATCGCCACCGCCTTGAGCAGGGCGATCAAGGTCGACGGCGTCGCGATCACCACGCCCCGCGTCATCGCCGATTCCATCAGCCCCGGCTTGCGCTGAAGCGCCGCCTGCAACGCCGACTCCACCGGCACGAACAGCACGACGAAATCCGGGCTGCGGTCGAACTGCGACTGATACCCCTTCGTCGCCAGCGCCCCCACCTGCTGCTCGAGCTGCATCACATGGTCGCCGAGGTACTGCTCGCGCTCGTCGTCGCCGCCCGCCTCGATCGCCGAGAGATAGGCGTCGATCGTGTTCTTCGCGTCGACCACGATCGTCCGGTCGGCCGGCAGCCGCACGACCATGTCCGGCCGACGCCCGTCGGCGACGGTCACCTGCTCGTCGAAGTCGCAGTGATGGATCATGCCGGCGACCTCGGCGACGCGGCGCAGCTGCATCTCGCCCCACCGCCCGCGCACCTCCGGCCGACGCAGCGCCTTGACCAGGCTGTCGGTGGTCCCGCTGAGGTGCCGCTGCGCGTCGAGCAGGCCGCGGATCTGCTCGGTCAGCCCGCCGTGGCTCTCGCGGTGCCGGCGGTCCATCGAGGTGAACGCTTCCTCCTGCTTGCGCAGCGCGTCGTTGATCGGCTTGAGCATCGCGTCGATCGCCTGACGACGCTTGTCGAGCTCGCCCTCGGCCGCCTTCTGCTCGCCGCGGAACTTGGTCTCCGCCAGCTGCAGGAACTTGGCGTTCGCCGCCTCGAGCTGCTTGCCCGCCAGCGACTCGAACGCCTCGGCCGCCTGCCGACGCGCCTCGGCGACCGCCTCGCGGTGCTCGGTCAGCCGCTTGTCGAACGCCGCCTGCTGGTCGGCCAGCCGTCGCTCGAATCCGCGCTCCCGCTCGCCGAGCTCGGCCGCGTCGCGCTCGGCCCGCTGGGACCGCTCACCCATCGCCAGCAGGTCCTCCCGGTGCCCGTCGATCATCTCGGCCTGCTCCGCGGCCCGCTCGTCGGCGGCCCGCTTGCCCGCGCGCAACGCCAGCGCCCAGCCGATCGCCGCCCCGGCGACACCCGTCGCCACAACCGCCCAAACGATCAGGCCCACCGTTAGGTAAGTATCCGGCATCGGCCAAGCATAACCGCCGCCCCGATTCGCGCAGCCGATTCGTTTGACCCGCCCGCGACCGCCTGCTACGTTTCGTGGCTCGCCGCAGGGTGCTCGCGCACCCGCGTGGCGATCCGTGCCGACACCCGGCCGGATGGTTCGGCCCCGGCTCACCCCGGACCGCCGGCCCGACAACCCGAACAACCCCGCGCCGCCCATCGCGACGCGGCTCAAGACCCAGCCGGGCGAAGAACCACCTCGGCCCTTCGCCACCCTAGCTCAGTTGGTAGAGCACACCCTTGGTAAGGGTGAGGTCGGGGGTTCAAGTCCCCTGGGTGGCTTCCATCACCCGCCCGAACCGACCCACCAAGCTCGGCCGGGCAACCCGACAACGCCGCGTCGCGTCGACCCGGCACCCAACCCCCGTCGGCACCACGCCGGCATATCCCACCCGAGCCCGGTACCCCGCGTACCCATCGCACCGGAGATTTCCCACCATGGCCAAGGGCGTTTTTGAGCGGACCAAACCCCACGTCAACGTCGGCACCATCGGCCACGTCGACCACGGCAAGACCACCCTCACCTCGGCGATCACCACCGTCCAGGCCGCCAAGGGCCTGGCCGAAGGCATCTCCTACGACGACGTCGCCAAGGCCTCGGCCTCCGACGGCCGCCGTGACGCCACCAAGATCGTCACCATCGCGACCTCGCACGTCGAGTACGAGTCGGAGAACCGGCACTACGCACACGTCGACTGCCCCGGCCACGCCGACTTCGTCAAGAACATGATCACCGGCGCCGCCCAGATGGACGGCGGCATCCTCGTGGTCTCCGCGGCCGACGGCCCCATGCCCCAGACGCGTGAGCACGTCCTGCTCGCCCGCCAGGTGAACGTGCCCAAGCTCGTCGTCTTCCTCAACAAGGTCGACCTCGTCGACGACGAGGAACTGCTCGACCTCGTCGAGCTCGAGGTCCAGGAGCTCCTGGCCAAGTACGACTTCGAGGACGACACGCCCATCATCAAGGGCGCCGCCTTCCCCGCGTTGCAGAACCCCGAGGACCCCGAGAAGAGCAAGTGCATCCAGGACCTCCTGGACGCTCTCGACACCTGGATCCCCGAGCCCGACCGCGAGACCGACAAGCCGTT
>JBCCZA010000176.1:0-6920 GCA_039188455.1 Planctomycetota bacterium | reverse complement strand
GCCCGAACCCGCCGTTCGATACCACGATCGGTACGTTCCGCCTGACCGGCGGCGGCTTGGCCGACTCGGCGACGTTTGACGTCACGCTGGTCGTCCCCGAGCCGGCCACCCTCGGCCTGCTCGCGATCGGTGGCGTCCTCGCGCTGGCGCGTCGTCGTCGGGCGACCGTCTAATCGGCCTAGCCCGTCTGGGGGTCACCCTCGCCTCGCGCGACAGCGCGGGACGGGGTTTGCTCGAAGCCGTCGTATAGTCACGCGATGTCCGCCAATGGCAAGCCGATGACGACACCGACCGGCCTCGCCTCGGCGGAAGGTCGGTGGGACCTGGTCGGGATCGTCGCGTCGGGGGCGTGCGCGGTGCACTGCGTCGCGACTCCGTTCTTGCTGCTGTTATTGCCGGCCTTCGGGGCGGCGTGGTCCAACGCCTGGGTGCACTGGGTGCTCGCGGCGGTCGTGCTGCCGTTGGCGTTCATCGTGATCGGCCGCGGCTACCGTGCGCATCGACGCCGCTCGACGCTGGTGCTCGCGGGGCTGGGCGCGGCGGGGATTGTCGCCGGGCTGTTCCTGCCCGCCGGCGACGGCCTGTCGTTCGAATGGGGCGGCATGACCTCCACGGCCGTCGCCGCCGAGACGCCGGCCGACCCCGCCACGCCGATCGCCTGCACCGAGACCTGCTGCCCGAGCGTCGCCGTCGATCCGGCCACCGGCGCGACGCAAGTCGGCCTGCCGTGGGGCTCGGTCGCCACCCTCGCCGGCGGTGTCCTGCTCGTGCTCGCCCACGGCATCAACCTGCACGGCTGCCTGTGCGCCACCCGCACCGCCGCGGCGAATGCCCACACCGACTGCGGTTGTCCGGTCCGCGCTTGAACAAACCGGCTGCTTGGGAGAGAAGCCCCGCTCCGCGCGACAGCGGCGAGCGGGGTTTTGCCTAGGTTGCCATAGCGGGCCGCCGCGATCGTTGCGGCGGATCAGTCGTCGTCGATGAGCATGCCATCGAAGACGCTGAAGATGCGTCCCAGGTTGGCGGGCAGGACGAAGCCGGGGCCGGGCTTGATCTTGATCTCGATGGACTCGGGCTTCTCGCGCTTCTTGTCGTCGATCGGGATCAGCTTGACCTTGACGACCGATGAGCCGGCGTGGAAGACGAGGTGCTTGCCGTCCATGGAGCCGGCGCTGCTGAGCTTGAGTTCGTAATCGCGGCCGTACTTGGCCTTGCCGCCGATCTTGAGCTTGACGCGGAGTTCTTCGGTGGTGTCGCCGTCGCGGGTGGCCTTGAACTTGGCTTTCTTGCCGGACTCGCTCGCCTTGGTCTTGAGCCCGGTGAAGCCGACGACGGGCGCCGACGGCGCGGGGACGGTCTGGTTGAGGAACGTGGCGGCGACCGATCCCTTGTTTTTGTGGCTTCCGCCGACCGCGAGGTCTTGGTCGCCATCGCCGTCCAAGTCACCATGGCTGACCTGAAAGATGCGGTAAACCTTGGTGTGTTGCCGAGAGGCCTCGCTCAGCTTGCCGTTTTGGTTCGACGTCAAGACGTAGAGCGTGTCGTCGAGAAACAGGGCGATGTCGTCGTATCCGTCGCTGTTCAGATCGACGCCCGCCGAGGCTTGAGTTCGAACCCAGTTGCTGCCTGTCTTGTAAAGGTTGTCGTCGATGCCGAACTTGGACGTGACGGGCGACTTGAAGACGCCGTTGCCTCGGCCGAGATAGACATCGATCTCGAACGTTTCGGCCTTGGATTTGTTGATGGCCGACGCGATGGTCAGGAGGTCGGTGCGTCCGTCGTTGTTGAAGTCGCCGATGGCGATTTGAACGGCGTCCTCGGCATACAGCGTATCTTTCGGACTCCGGAACACGCCGTCGCCTTCGCTGAGGTAGATGCCTATGCCCTCGGCACGGGAGCCGAAGATCAGGTCGTCCTTGCCGTCTCCGTTGAGATCGTCGGCGGCCATATGTCCCGAGAAGAGGTTTTGGTCGTTGGTGTCGATGTCGACGGCGCGTTCTTCGAACTGGCCGCCGCCAATGTTGTTGCGCAGAGCGAGTTTTGAGAAGCCGTATTGATAGGAGTACAGGATGTCGACGTCCCCATCGCCGTCGAAGTCACCGGTCAGCATCTCATTAACAAAAAGTGCACGACCGCGCTGATCCTGCTCTTGGATATCGAAATCACCGGTGCCATCGCCTAGCAAAATCAGCGGTTCGGACTGCATGCTCGAGAGTTTGACCGCTAAATCCATGTTGCCATCGCGGTTGAAGTCCTCGGCGATGACGTCGTAAATGAACGTCGTGGGATATGCGGCGCCAGACATGACAGGCGTGCGTCGCTCTTCGGCGACCCCGCCCTTGCCGTCGCTGAGCCGGACGTTGATCCCGTTGGTTGTGTCGTCGAAGCCGTCGTTGTTGAAGTCGGCAACGGCAACGACCCACGTAAACTGCACGTCGGTGTCACTGGGGCCGTCGAATTGCGGCTCCACCCCTGAGAACAGCAGGCGCGGCTCCAGGGCCTCGACGGTCAGCGGTGGTTGATTCCCGGAATGTCTGTGCATCGTCCGTCCCCGCGCCGGCTGAAGTATTTCAGCGTGTCGCCAGCGTCGTCACAGGATAACCGGCCCCGGGGCGGATTAAAGGGGTGGGGGCCAGGATTTGCCCACTACTTGCGTACGGACCGCAGATCGAGCGTGACGGGGAAATCGGGCGAGCGGGGGGGGACGAGGATGGGCCTTGCCTTGCCGGTTTGGCGGGGATAGGGGTCGAAGCGGGCCTTGCGGCGGGTCTCGGCGGCGAGGGCGTTGACGGGGAAGTCCTCGTGGGCCCGGCCGCCGGGGTGCATGACGTGATAGGTGCACCCGGAGACGGGGGTGTCTGCCCAGGTGTCGATCAGCTCGAAGACCAGCGGGGAGTCGACGGGGATGTGGGGGTGCAGGGCGGACCAGGGCTGCCAGGCGCGGTACTTGAGGCCGGCGATGAACTCGCCGACGGTGCCGGTCGCGGTGAGCGGGACGGCGACGCGGTTGACGGCGAGGGTGTAGCGGTCGGCGTTGAGGTTGTTGAGCCGGACCTCGAGGCGTTCGCAAGACGAGTCGACGTAGCGGGAGGCGCCGGTTCCGGTGGACTCCTCGCCGAGGGTGAGCCAGGGCTCGATGGCGGTGCGGAGGGTGAGCTCGGTGGTGCCGTGGTGAACGCTGCCGATGACGGGGAAGCGGAACTCCATGTGGCTGTCGAACCAGGGGCGTTCGATGGGGTAGCCGAACTCGGTGAGCTCGTCGAGGACGTCCTGGAAGTCCTGCTCGACGAAGTGCGGCAGGAGGCATCGGTCGTGCAGGGCGGTCTGCCAGCGGGTGAGTCGGGGGCGCTTGGGTCGTTGCCAGTGCATGCCGACGAGGGCGCGGAGGAGCAGGTTCTGGGCGAGCGCCATGCGCGGGTGGGGCGGCATCTCGAACCCTCGGAACTCGACGAGGCCGAGCCGGCCGGTGGAGCCGTCGGGCGAGTAGAGCTTGTCGATGCAGAACTCGGCGCGGTGGGTGTTGCCGGTGAGGTCGGTGAGCAGGTGGCGGAAGGCGCGGTCGGTGTACCAGGCGGGGACGTCGTAGGGGCCGTGGACGTCGGCGTCGGACGGGAAGGGGATGTGCCGCAGGGCGAGCTCGAGCTCGTGCATGGCGTCGGGCCGGCCTTCGTCGACGCGGGGGGCCTGGGACGTCGGGCCGATGAACATGGAGCTGAAGAGGTAGCTGAGCGACGGGTGGTTGTTCCAGTAGCACAGCAGGGAGGCGAGCAGGTCGGGGCGGCGGATGAACGGCGAGTCGAGGGGGTCTTTGCCGCCGACGACGATGTGGTTGCCGCCGCCGGTGCCGGTGTGTCGGCCGTCGACCTGGAACTTCTCGGTGGCGAGGCCGGCCTGTCGCGCGTGGTGGTAGAGGCCGGTGGTCTGCTTGACCAGAGCGGGCCAGCTGTCGGTCGGCGGGACGTTGACCTCGATGACGCCGGGGTCGGGGGTGATGGCGAACTTGTGCAGGCGGGGGTCTTCGGGGGGCGTGTAGCCCTCGAGGACGACGGGCTGGTTGGTGTCCGCGGCGGCACGCTCGACGGCGGTGACGAGCGCGAGGTAGTCCCCGGCGGTGCGCTGCGGCGGCAGGAAGACGTGCATGCGTCCGAGGCGTGGCTCGACGCAGACGGCGGTGCGGGCGACGCCGGCGGCGGATTCGCCGAGCTCGGGGACCTTGGCGTCGTCGGCGGGGTAGGCGATGGGGGCGCCGGGGTGGGGCGGGTTAACGGTGAGGTCGACGAGCTCGTCGGCGTCCGGCAGCGGCGGGGCGTCGGGGTCGGAGGGGTCGGCTTCGGTGGTGAAGGGGAAGTCCTCGTCGCGGGCCCAGGGCAGGGAGGGCGAGGGCAATCGCAGGCCGATGGGCGAGTCGCCGGGGATGAGGTAGAGCTTGTCGGTGCGGAGGTGCCACGGGCCGGTGTGCCAGGCGTGGGGCGTGGTGTGCCAGATGCGTTGGAGGGGCAGGGCGTAGCCGACGGGGTTGTCGAGGCCGTGAGCGTAGACGCGCTTGAGGCGGCGGCGCTCGAGGGGGTTGGGCAAGCGGCTGTCGGTCGGCGTGACGTTGACAGGCAGGCGGGAGAGGACGTGGTCGTAGTAGTCGTCGTCCTCGTAGCAGGGCAGGCAGTAGCGCTCGGGCAGGCCGAGCGCCTGGGCGAGGTGGGCGACGAAGCGCTCGGCGTCGCGGACGGCGGGCATGCCGGCCGGCTCGTCGGGCTTGACGTCGGGTGAGGAGTGATCGATCAGCTCCTTGCGTCGCCAGATCGGCTGGCCGTCGCGGCGGGCGTAGATCGACAGCGCCCAGCGCGGCAGCTCCTCGCCGGGGTACCACTTGCCTTGCCCCTCGTGCGGCATGCCGCCGGCCGCCCACTCGTCGTGCAGTCGGCGGAGCAGGTCGGCCGCGAGGCGACGCTTGGTCGGCCCCATCGCGGCGGTGTTCCACTCGTCGCCGTCCGGGTCGGTCGCCGAGACGAACGTGGGCTCGCCGCCCATGGTCAGGCGGACGTCGTGCTTGACCAGGTCCTCGTCGATGCGCTGGCCCAGGGCGTTGATGCGCTCCCAGTCGGCGTCGGTGTAGGGCTTGGTGACGCGCGGGTCTTCGTGCAGGCGCTCGACGGACATGTGCACGTCGAAGTCGACGTGGGCGGTGAGATCCTCATCAGGCTGGTTGCGGTCGTCGATGACGGTGAAGCCACCGGTGATCGGGGCGGCGGAGGTGGGGTCCGGCGCGGCGGAGAGGGGGATGTGCCCCTCGCCGCAGAGCAGGCCGGAGGTGGCGTCCATGCCGACCCACCCGGCGCCAGGCAGGTAGGCCTCGGCCCAGGCGTGCAGGTCGCAGACGTCTTTCGCCACACCGGCCGGGGCGTTGGGGTCGACGGGCTTGACGTCCGCGACCAGCTGAATCGAGTAGCCCGACACGAAGCGCGACGCCACCCCGCACCGACGCAGCAGCTGCACGACCAGCCAAGCGAAGTCCCGGCACGAGCCGATGCCTTTGTTGAGCGTGTCCTCGCAGGTCTGCACGCCCGGCTCCATGCGGATCGTGTAGTCCAGCTCGGCGTTGACCAGTTGGTTGAGCTCGACGAGGAAGTCGATCATCTCACGCTTGCTGCGATCGACCCGGGCGAGCAGCTTGTCGAACAGCGGGCCCTCGTCGGTCAGCTCGAGATAGGGCTCGAGCTCGTCGGCGAGGCGCTTGCCGTAGACGAAGGGGTAGTCGGTGGCCGACTCCTCGAGGAAGAAGTCGAACGGGTTGATGGGGGCGAGGTCGGCGATGAGGTCGACGTTGACCGAGAAGTGCCGGACCGGCTCCGGAAAGACCAGGCGGGCCATGTAGTTGCCCTGCGGGTCCTGCACCCAATTGCAGAAGTGGGCCGTGCCGGCGGGCCCGGGCTCGACGGCCATCGCCCAGTGCTCGATGGGCGTGCGGCAGTGCGGCGCCGGGCGAAGGCGGACGACCTGCGGGCCGAGTTGGACGCGTCGGTCGTAGCGGTACGTGGTGCGGTGCTGGAGGTAGGCGCGGATGCCCATGGGTTCACGACTAGAGGTGGATCACGCGGTGGCCAGGAAGTGCCGTCGCGGCAGTGTAAGGGCGTCAGGGCCGCGAGGGAGGTCTCGTATCGCGCGCAGCGACGACGAACATCACCCGTCTTGACCCTTGTATCGGCCTGCGCGATCGATGAATCGAGGGCCCGACGAGCCGTTCAACTCTCGCCAACCGTCCCAGACCTCCTATTTTGGTCGAGCACCGCTGCGCCACCCGAGGACCTGTGTGGGCAGTGTGGAGCGGTCCGTTCCTGTGGGAAGGGCGGGTGCCGATCTCGCAGCGCCGGCCGGTCAGGCTGGGGGATGTGTCTCTGGCGAGATATTCATCTTCGCCGCCATGGGCACCACGCCAAGACCCCCAACGCCAGCAAGGCCGCTGGGGTCGTGCTATGTCGCCAGAGAATGAGACCCAGATGACGGATAGTCATGCTCAGCAACCTCCCGCTGTTCAGTACCACGCATCACACAACAGATCGGGTCGCCGAGTCAGTCTTGCCGTCGGCGGAGAGAACGGAGCGACAATACGCACGCGCCCAAAGCGATGATTGCGGCGGTGGTCGGCTCGGGCACATCGACCGCGCGATAGCCGCGCACCCAGTCGACTTCCATCGTGTTCTTCGTCGGGTCGGACAGGTCGGCGATCGACGGGAGGCCCACCCAGGTGAAGGCCTCCATGTCGAAGATCATGTGAAGGCCTTCGTCGAAAGGTCCCGCTGGCGTTACGTTCGCGACTTCGACATCGTTGTAATAGAAGATGACTTCTTCGGGGTTCTTCCACCAAACGGCATATCTGATGAAGTTCTCGGCCGAGAGAAGCGGGTCGCCGTCGTCATCGACCATCT
>JBCCZA010000175.1:0-7107 GCA_039188455.1 Planctomycetota bacterium | reverse complement strand
CTGCTCGTCGTGCTCGCCGCGGGTGTATGGGTCGGCTCGATCCTGACCTTCGGCCTCTCGGCCGGGTCTACCTTCGCCACCGTTCGCGACCTCCAGCCCTCGCTCACCGACCCCGCTCGCCCGCCGGAGGCGCCGGACTTCTCGGAGGTCATCTTCGACGCCGGCCAGCCCGAGTACGTCGCCGGCCGAGTGGTTAGCGGATTCACCGACCGGGCCTTGCTGCCGATCTCGCTCGCCGCGTGCGTCTTGCTGGTCGTTGGCGTGATCCTTGCCCACATCGCGAGTCGGCGAGCACCCTGGGTTCGCTACGCCCTCGTGGTGATCTCGATCGGGCTTATTGCCGGAGCGTTGTATGCGACGCTCATGATGGAGGTCGCGCACGGAAAGATGTACATGATCGCTCACCAAAAGCCCGACCCCGTCGACTACCAAGCGCATTTTCGTGAGATGTTCGACGGCTATCACGCCATCGCCGAGCGCCTCTTCGGCCTCATCGGGATCACGCAGCTTGCGCTGCTCAGCGTCACGGTGATGTCGCCTCTGCCTTCCACAGCGTCACCCACGTCAACCTCGCCACACGAAGAACCCACGGACCCGCCACCCGGCGACGCGTAGCGTCGCGGCTACGTCCCGATCTGTGTCATCTGCGAAATCTGTGGATCAGACCGAATGAGCAAGCGCTTTCCCAAGCCCATCAAGCTCACCGTCGACGCAACCCCCGCCGCCAAGCGCCGCGCCCGGCGCATCGACGACAGGCTCATCGACCTCTACCCCCACGCCCACTGCCGGCTCGACCACGACAACGCCTGGCAGCTCCTCGTCGCCACCATCCTCTCCGCCCAGTGCACCGATGAGCTGGTCAACAAGGTCACCCCCGATCTCTTCAAGGCCTACCCAACGCCCGAGGCGATGGCCAGGTCGACCGTCCCCGCCATCACAAAACTGATCAAGCGCGTCGGCCTGTTCAACGGCAAGGCCAAGAACCTCCACGCCACTGCCGTCTTGCTCGCCGATGACCACGCCGGCCAAGTCCCGCAAACGCTCGACGAGTTGATCACGCTTCCCGGCGTCGCCCGCAAGACCGCCAACGTCGTCCTCGGCAACGCCTTCGGCATCAACGTCGGCATGGTCGTTGACACCCACATCGGCCGCCTCGCCCACCGCCTTGGTTTCACGACCGCCGACCCCAAGAACGCCGTCCAGGTCGAGCGCGACCTCATGGCCCTGTTCCCCGCCGACCGCTACACCGACCTCGCCCACCGCCTCATCTTCCACGGCCGAGCCCTCTGCACCGCCCGCCACCCCAAGTGCGATCAATGCCCGCTGAGGCGAAGCTGCCCGCGGCAGGGCGTCGAGAGCTGATGCCGCCTTGTGCCCCGCAGGCCGTCGACGCATGATGCGCGGCATGCCGCATCCTCGTCCTCATCCAGTGCTTTGGTTCTTCTTCGGGATGAGCGTGCTGCTGTTCGCGGTTTCGTTGTTCTTGCCGGTATTCGATCTCCGCGATCAGCCCGATGGGTACTACATCGGGCTGCCCGTCTTCATGGTTGGTTGGGCCGAGTGCCCGTTGGCCTGGATGGCCAACCCGCTCTGGCTGGCGGCTAGTGTTTTCGTATTGCTTGGCCGGCCGATGGTCGGGCTTGCTGCCTTGATCGTCGCCACGGCCTTGGCGTTTACGTCGCTGACTTACCTCGGAACAGAGATGCCGACCAACGCCAGCGGCGCTGTCAAGGCCGAGATCGTCGCGATGGGCAGCGGGTTCTGGCTCTGGGTCGCGAGCATCGTCTCACTCGGCATCGGTTCGGCAGCTCAACTGGCCTTGACAAAGCCGAAGCCAGTCGACCCGGTGTGAGAACGAAATGAGGACTACTCAGTCGGTTTCAAGGCCTGATTCGTATCGTGATCGCCCCCGCTGGTGGCTCGCCAGCGTGGTCGTTCTCGTGTTCGCCGTTTCGCTGTTCCTGCCGATCTTTTACCGCTCCGACGGCGTGCACAGGGCGCCGGGCTGGGCGGCGTTGGCGTACGGCTGGGTCGCGTTGCACCCGGCGTGGCTGGCCAACCCGCTCTGGCTGGCGGGGCTGATCGTGCTGCTCTGCAAGCGATACCTCGTCGCGGCGATCCTCGCGACGCTCGGCGTGCTGCTCGCGCTGTCGTCGTTCTCGCTGGTCGGGGCCAAGATGTGGACCGGCGACCTGAGCATCACGACGCTGAGCGCCGGTTACTACGTCTGGCTCGTCAGCCATCTCATCCTCGCCGGCGGGGCGTTTGCCCTGTGGCGCACGGCACGGCCGCGCTAGCTCGGCCTGGGCGTTCCGCGTGACGGTGCGCCGCTCTCAGGCATCGCAAGACACGCCGGCATGCTTGACCTATCCACTAGAACATCATACTATGTGACGCATACCTTGCTGGAGATAGTATGATGAAGCTAGAAAGCGACCTCATGCGTGGCGCCGGGCCCGTGGCCGTGCTCAAGCTGCTCGAGCCGGGCGAGAAGTACGGCTACGAGCTCGTCGAACGCCTCGAGCGTCAGTCCGACGGCGTCCTCAAGATGGGTCAATCCACCCTCTACCCCCTGCTCTACAACCTCGAGGCCAAGGGCTGGGTCAAGTCCCGCGTCGACGACACCGGCCCCCGCCCCCGCCGCTACTACCGCCTCACCGGCAAGGGCAAGCGGCAGCTCAGCAAGCAGCAGGAGCAGTGGACCGAGCTCGCGCGCGGCATGGCCGCGATGGGCATCGTGATGACCCCGCCGCTCGCCACCAACTGAGGGCTCCGGCATGGGACGCTGGCGCGAGACACTGCGGACGCCGGTCGGCAGGCTGGCGAGAGGTCGGGTCGAGGCCGAGCAAGCCTTGCCCTTCTGGCGATCCATCCCGCGTGGCTGCCTGGGCTTTTGGCGGGGCGCGACCTGGCGCCGCCTGAGGCACACCCCCTTGTGGGACCTGGCGCGTGGCCGGGTGTCGGGGGCGCTGGACTGGCGCGGCCGCATCGATTCGTCCGACCTGCCCGAGCCCGTCCGGGGCCTGATCCACGACCTCTGCCGACGCACCCGCCTTTGGCGTAAGGAGAGGGCCGCCGTCGCCGGCGAGCTGATCGCCCATTTCCACGATGGGCTGGAGTCCGGCGACACCGCCGACCAACTCATCGAGCGGTTTGGCGATGTCAAAGCCGCCGCGAAGCTCATCCGCCGCGCCAAGCGTCGCTGCCGCCCGATCGGCTGGCAGATCAGGCACCGCCTGCGTCAGGGCATCGCCGTGCTCGTTGTCGTCTACGTCCTCGCCGCGCTGTGGCTGGCGACCGGCAAGCCCGAGCCGAGCGTCGATTACCTCGCCAAGCTCAACGCCAGCGTCGACGCGATCCCCGAGGAGGATCGTGCCTGGCCGATCCTCCGCGAGGCGATGATCGAGTATCAGACCTGGAACCCCGAGGTCTTCAACGCGCCGATGGATGTCGGCATCCTGCCGAAGTGGTGGACCGACGTCGCGTTCGACGATCCCGAAGCGGGTCAGCTTGCCGAGAACCTTGAGGCTTATCAGGGGTATTTCGCCGAGCTACGCCGAGCCGCGCAAAAGCCCCATATGGGTGTGCGACGGGTCACGGCGGCTGAACCCGATCCGCGTGATTTCTTAGCCCTGTACGGGCCTGATGACAACACCGGGCCGAAGCGCTGGGCCCACGTCGAAGACGACCCGTCCATCGCCGGGCTGCTGAGTCGCAGTCTCTCCACCGTCATGTTTCCGGCGCTCGGCAGCACTCGCCGCGATACCAGGATGCTGTCCGCCGACATCCAGGCCGCGGTCTATCGAGGCGACGCCGAGCGCGCCCTCGACGACATCGACACGCAACTCGGCCTCGCCCGGCTCACCGCTCAAGGCCCGTTCCTCGTCGAGCAGTTGGTGGCCCTCAGCAGCATGGGTACTTCGTTCTACAACGTGGCCGCCATCCTGGAGCGACGCCCCGACTTCTTCGACGACGATCAGCTGCAGCGGCTCGCTCATACCCTGGCCGCGGTCGACGTGAACCCGATCGACCTGACCGGTGAGCGGTACATCGCTTACGACATGTTCCAACGGATGTACGACCCGGATACCGGGCGGATGACGCGCGACGGGATCAATTTCTTCGACAGCCTGACGAACAACCCTTACGACGAAGAAATCGACCGTCGCCGCTGGTACCGCGAGCAGTTGTCGACCATCGGGCTGCCGATTGCCGCCGCCGTCGTGGCCGATTACGACGACATGGTTCGCGAGTACGAGCGGCTGTTTGGCATCCTCGACCGCTCGCCTCGTCGGCTCTACCCGCAGGGCGAGCTGCCCCCGCTGCGACGCGAACTCGACAGCCGAGCCGACGACACGCTCTACGGCATGCGCTACTTCCCGTTGCTGATTCAGCTGCCCGCGTTACACGCCGCGAGCCGGACCGAGCTGCTGGTCGGTTCGGTCCGCGACGCGCTGCTGCTGGCGATCGCTCTGGAGCTCTATCGGCGTGACCACGGCGGGCACCCCGACGAACCGGCCGAACTGGTGCCGCGCTACCTGCCCGCGCTGCCGATGGACCTCACGGACCTCGACGCCGACGGCAACCCGCTCTCACCTCTCAGAGTTGCCTATCGCGATGGATCGCCCGTGATCTACGGCCTCGGGTGGGACGGCGTGGACAACGGCGGGACCCCGCCCGATCACCACGTCTGGCCCACCCCCAGGTCCACCGAGGCCGGCGGCGACTGGGTCTTGTTCCCCGAGCCACGCAGCGACTCCTCCTAATCCTTGCCTCAAACATCCCATGACCGCATCTCACACGAAGCCAATCGACCGCCGCACCGCGTGGCAACGCCTGAGGCACACGCCGCTGCTGCACCTGCTGCGTGGCCGGGTGTCGGGGTCGCTGGATTGGCGATACTTCATCGCCTCGGCCGACCTGCCCGATCCGCAACGCGACCTCGTCCTCGATGTGGTCAAACGCACCCGCCTCTGGCGACGCGAGCGGGTCGCCGTCGCCAACGAGTTGATCGCGCACTTCCACGACGCCAACGAAGCCGCCCAGGCCTACGGCCCGTCGCGCGGGCACGACCCCGTGGCGGTCTTCGGCGACCCCAAGGCCTCTGCCAAGCTCATCCGCCGCGCCAAGCGTCGCTGCCGCCCGATCGGCTGGCAGATCCGCCACCGGCTGCGTCAGGCGATCGCGATCGTGGTCGTCGCGTACGTCCTCGCCGCGCTGTGGCTGGCGACCGGCAAGCCCGAGCCGAGCGTGGACTACCTCGCCAAGCTCAACGCTCACCTTGTCGGTGTCCCCGATGCGGACAAGGCTTGGCCGATCCTCCGCGAGGCGATGATCGAGCACGAGGCGTGGAACAACGACGCGTTCATCGCTCCGCTCGAAGCGGCCGTCGAGCCGCAGGAGTGGGTCGAGATCACGTTCGATCACGAACGGGTTGAGGCGCTCGCTCAAGGCATCGCCCCGTACGCGGACTACCTCGCCGCTGTGCGCCACGCGGCCGCCAAGCCAAGCATGGGAGAGTCACTGGCGTTCAATCGCGATCGCGACGAGCGTGACATGCTCGCGCTGTTTGGCCCGGGCTGGCGGGACGAGGTCTCGGCCGACGATTGGTCTCAGGACCCTGACCCGGCGGTAGCTCGCTTGTTCAACGACAGCCTCGTCAACGTGCTGCTCCCGTCGCTGGGCAAATATCGCCTGATGGCTCGCCTGCTGCTGGTCGATACGCAGGTCGCCGTGGACCGCGGCGACGCCGAGCGCGTGCTCGACAACCTCGCGGCCGAACTCGGCCTCGCCCGGCTCGTCGCGCAGGGGTCGACCCTGATCGAAGACCTGGTGGCCATCTCGATCACGGCCCTGGCGATCGACAGCGCCGGCGAGATCCTCGAGCGCCGGCCCGATTTCTTCAACAATGACCAGCTCCGCCGCCTCGCTCACCTCTTCGCCGCCGCCGACGCCGGCATGACGGTCGACTACGCCGGCGAGCGCAGCATGCTCTACGACACCCTCCAGCGGATGTACGACCCCGACTCCGGCCAGATCACGATCGATGGCCTCCGCTTCTTCAGTCGCCTCAACGAAGACGTGAATGTTGCCGGCGGCATTCAACCCTCCGGCTTGTGGGTGCAGAAAGCGGTGACCGGCGCGGCGCTGCCGATCGCGGTCGCGTTGATGGCCGACCAAGACGCGATGTGGGCCGAGTGCGATCGGTTGTTCACCCTCCTCGAGGCCTCGCCGAAGCGGCTTTATCCGCCGGGTGAGTCGTCGCCGCTCGACGCCGAACTCGAGGCCAGACAGCAAGACTTCTGGTGGCAAGCGCGTTACATGCCGCTGAGCATCATGATGCCCGCGCTCGGCGCGGCCGCGAGAACCGAGCTCGAGGCCCACGCCCTCCGTGACGCTTTATTGGTCGTCATCGCGATCGAGGCGTACCGACGCGAGCACGGCACGACCCCCGACAATCCGGCTGTGCTTGTGCCCGACTATCTGCCCGCTGTGCCGATGGACCTCACCGACCTCGGGCCCACCGGCGAGCCACGCTCGTCGCTCAAAGTCGCCTACCGCGAGGACGGCGTACCCATTGTCTACGGCCTGGGCTGGAACGGTGTCGACGACAGGGGAACCCCACCCACACACCCCGACCGCCACGTCTCACGCTCGCGGAGTGCCTGGACGACCGAAGATGGCGGCGACTGGATTCTGTTCCCGCCACCGGACAATCGCTGACCATCCGTGCATCGATGCGTTAGCCGCCGCCCTTGGGCGGCGCTTCGGGGGATCGGTAATGATTAATCGGGCGGAAGCGCCGCCCGAGGGCGGCGGCTAACGGCGCAGCGTGACGGGTGCATTTCTTGCTTGGGGATCGACGGGGCTGTCACTACGATCGCATGTTGGCGTGAGCGACGACCGAGCCGGCCGCCCTCCTCGCGCTTTCGTTTCTTCCGTGGCTCCGTTCGCGGAGTCGTGACATCCCGTTCCTCCTACCCCAAGGAGCCCCATCATGGCCACCACCTCGGCCGCCGGCACCCAACCCACCTCCACGCACGACCTGCGCAACCTCGCGCTCATCGGCCCGGCGGGCGCCGGAAAGACCACGCTCGCCGAGTCGCT
>JBCCZA010000174.1:0-7109 GCA_039188455.1 Planctomycetota bacterium | reverse complement strand
GCAGCCCCCGCCATGCACGCGGCGTCAGGCGCGGCGACCCTAACCTTGCCCATGACCTCGCCGCGCTGGATGAGCTGGTGTCTCGGCCTCGCCGCCGCCTACAACCTCGCCTGGGGCGCGTGGGTCGTCCTGCTGCCCAATCAGTTCTTCGCCCTGGCCGGCATGGAGCCGCCGCTGTACCCCACGATCTGGCAGTGCGTCGGCATGATCGTCGGCGTCTACGGCATCGGTTACGCCATCGCCGCCATCGACCCCGCCCGCCACTGGCCCATCGTCTTGGTGGGTTTGCTCGGCAAGGTGGCCGGGCCCATCGGCTACGTCGACGCCGCGTTCGTCCGCGGCACGCTCGACCCCGGCTTCGGCATCACCATCCCGACGAACGACCTCATCTGGTGGGTGCCGTTTTTCCTCATCCTCCACCACGCCTGGCGTGTCAACCGCGGCAGCCGCGTCCCGGCCGTGAGCCCCGCCGATTCGGCCAAGCCCTTCGCCGCCCGCCCCGAGCCCGCATCGCCATGACCGACGCCCAAGCCCAAGCCAAATCGCTCATCGACGTCGTGACCCTCCCCGATGGCACGCACCGGCTCACCATGGACCAGTGGCTCGAGCCAACGCCCGAGGACCTCTGGCCGTTCTTCTCCAACGCCGCCAACCTCGAGGAGATCACCCCCGCCAGCGTGCACTTCCACGTCATCACGCCCCAGCCCGTCGCCATGCACCCCGGCACGCTGATCGACTACCGCCTCAAGGTCCGTGGCCTGCCGCTGCGCTGGCGATCGCACATCACGGACTGGGAGCCGCCGCACCGCTTCATCGACCAGCAGGTCCGCGGCCCCTACGACCTGTGGCACCACGAGCACCGGTTCGTCGCCGATGGCTCGGGCACGCGCTGCACGGATGTCGTGCACTACCGAGTGCCCGGCGGGCCGCTGTCCCCGTTGATCCACGCGCTGTTCGTCGGCCCGGACGTCCGCAAGATCTTTGCCCATCGCGCCGTCGTGCTGGCCGACCGCTTCGCCTCGGGCCGCGTCCTCGCGTCGGCCCCGCAGCCGTCCGCCGATCCCGCCTCGCGCAACGGCCACGCCGAGCCGGCGGCCGCGGCCGTCTGACCGCTACGCTGAGCCGGACTTGGCCGTCACGCTCTACCTCATCCAGCTCGCCGCCACCGGCGTCATGGCCGGGCTGATCCTCTTCGTCGGCGTCGTCCACTACCCGCTGTTCAGCAGCGTCGGCGAGGACGCTTTCGCTGCCTACGAGGCACGCCATCAGCGGCTCACCACGCTCGTCGTCATGCCCACCATGCTCGCCGAGCTCGCCACCGCGATCGCCGCGCTGTTCCTCCGGCCGGACTGGCTGCCGTCGGGTATCGCCATGACCGGGCTGGTCATGCTGGTGCTGATCTGGGCGTCGACATTCTTCGTGCAGGTGCCGCTGCACACGCGCTTGTCCCAGGGCTTTGTCGCAAGTCACCACCGAGCGCTCGTCGTGTCCAACATCGCTCGCATGATTCTCTGGCCCGCCAGGTTTGTGCTGTTGCTCTACCCCTTGGCCGCCGAGCTCGACTGACGCGGCCACACCCCCGCCAGCCCCATCGCCGCGAGCACCGCCGTCGCGATCACCCACGGCCCGAGCCCCACCAGCATCCCCGCGATCGGCCCGCCCATCGGACCCGCCATCGCGAGCCCGATCAGCCCGATCGCCGGCCCGATCGCGAACCCCCCGCCGATCAGCGCCTCGTGCTGCCCGCCCGCGTCCACCGACGCCTTCTTCGCCACCATCGCGTAGTAGATCGCCATCGTGTACACGCCGCCCATCGCCAGCCCGAACAGCAGCTCGCCCGCGACCACCGCCTCCACCGCCCCACCAAACAGCACCAGCCCCAGCCCCATCGGCAGCGCGACCATCCCCACGACGATCGGCCACGCCCGCCCGTGCCACCCGCCCCACACCGCCATCCCCGTGAACGCAACGACGCGCGCGACGTCCAGCAACGCCGCCATCCACCCCGCCGACGCCGGCCCCTGCCCCAGCCCGCCCAGGATCTGCGGGATTAACGGCGTGATGAGAAACGACATCCCGTACGACGCCACCAGCAGCCAACGCGACGCCCACAGCAGCCGCACCCGCCACGCCGTCGTCGCGGTCGACGCTGCCTCTTCCTCAACGTCTTCCCCGGGCAGCACCACCTCGTCGGCGTCCTCCGGCTCCGGCGGGGCGTGCTCCGGCACGTCCGGCACCCCACGCACCAGCACCAGGCTCACCGCGTGCAGCGGCACCACCACCGCGAAGAACACCCACGCCGGCAGGTACGCCGTCATCAGCCCCGCCCCGCCGATCGTCAGCGGCACCGCCGTCGACCACGTCAGGTTGAACCGCCCGAACGCGTGACGCGTCTGCCGCTCGTCCAGCCCCGCCCCGACGTAGCTCTCGATCACCGGCCACTTCAGCCCCGTCACCACGCCCACCGCCGGGAACAGCCACGCGATCCCCACGCCCGTCGGCCACACCGCCAGCAACCCGTGCAGCAACGCCAGCCCGGCAATCGACACGACCAGCAGCCGACGCTCCCCGATCCGGTCGGCGATCGGGTGGCTGGCCAACGCACCGATGACGTACGAGATCCCAAACGCCAACGCCAGCCAAAGGTTTGCCCCGTCGCCGAACGCCAGGCGGTCGGTCGTCAGGAAGTAGATCCCCCGCTCCAGCAGGATCGACGCGACGCTCTCGACGAACGTGATCGCGTACAGCCGCCACCGCCAGCTCAACTCGGCACCCTCAGATCACCTTGCGCGTCATCGCCCGCTGGATGTCGCGGTCGGACTGCTTCTTCTTGAGGTCTTGGCGTTTGTCGAACTGCTTCTTGCCCGCAGCGACGGCGACCTCGACCTTGACCTTGCCGTGCTTGAAGTACATCGCGATCGGCACGATCGTCACGCCCTTGCCCGTAGTCGCGCCCAGCAGCTTGGCGATCTCGCGCCGGTGGGCCAGCAGCTTGCGCGACCGCTTGGGGGCGTGCTGATGGTGCTCGGCCGCGTGGGTGTACGGCGCGATCTCGACGTTGTGCAGCCAGAGCTCCATCGTCTTGTCGTTGACGTCGACGTAACCCTCGGCCAGCGAGACCTGCCCGTGGCGGATCGACTTGACCTCGGTGCCACGCAGCTGGATCCCGCACTCGAGCTTGTCGGAGAGCGCGTAGTCGAACCGGGCGCGTCGGTTGTCGATGCGCGGCGACAGGTTCTGCGGCTTGCCCTTGCTCTTGGCCATGGCGAATCGGCCAGTGTAGGCGAATCCGCCCGATCACTTGCCCACGCAGAACGCGCTGAACACCCGCCCGATCACGTCGTCGGGCGTCAGCTCCCCGCCCAGCCGCGCCAGGGCATCGAGCGCGGCCCGCATCTCCCCGGCGACCACCTCGTCGTGGCCGATACCGGCCTGCGCCGCGGCCAGCCGATCGACCGCCTCGCCGATCGCGGCTGCGTGGGCCGGCAGCGCGAGCCCCGCCTCGCCGCTCGCCGTGACGCCCGCGCCCGCGGCATCAACAATCGCCTCGCGCAGCGCCGCCATCCGCAGCCCCGTCGCCGCCGACACGTGCAACGGCTCGCCCGTGTCCCGCAGGTCGGCCTTGCTCTTCACCTCGATGACGCGGGCTCCCTCTCCCTTCGGGAGAGGGTTGGGGAGAGTGGGCGTTGGACTTTCACCATCGCGCACCCGCACCACCACGTCCGCCGACCCGATCACCCGCCGCGTCGCCGCCTGCGCCGCCCGATCCAGCACACCCGCCGTCGTCAGCGCCGCCGCCTCGTCCAGCCCGGCCGTGTCGATCAGCTCGACGTCCACCGCCCGCCCGTCGCCCGCCTCGATCACGCACCGCTCGGCGATCGCGTCGCGCGTCGTCCCCGGCGTCGCATCCACCACCGCCCGATCCCGCCCGAGCAGGGCGTTGAACAGCGTCGACTTCCCGCTCGACGGCGGCCCGACAATCGCCACCCGCGTCACCGCCTCGCCGCTCGGCCACGCCGCCGCGCCGTCAATTACCCCGCTCAGCCGATCGATCGCCGACGCCAGCCGACCCCGCAGGTCGTCCGCCTCGATCGCGACAACGTTCTCCTGATCGGTGAAGTCGATCCCCGCCTCGACCAACGCCAGCGCCGTCCCCACCTCATCAACGACCTCCCGCGCCAGACGCCCCAACGCATCGCCGCGCAGCCGCTCGGCCGCCCGCAGCTGCGCCGCGTTGCTCGCCTCGATCGTCGCCGCCACACCCTCGGCCTGCGTCAGACTCAGCCGGCCGTTGACGTATGCCCGGTACGTGAACTCGCCCGGCTCGGCCGCCCGCGCTCCCGACGCGATCGCCCGCTCCACCAGCGATTCGAGCACCGCCGGATGCCCCACCACCTGCAGCTCCGCCGCGTCGTGCCCCGTGTAACTCGCCCCCGCCGCGAATCGCAAGGCCAACGCCGGCAGCGCCGGCTCGATCAACCGCACCTTGGTCATCACCCGTACCGGCAACCCCTCGGCCGTGCCCGCCCCGCACCACCCATCGATCACCGACGCCACCCCCTCGGCCGAACCATCCACCCGGATCAACCCCCGCCATCCCCGCCCGGGCGGCGAGCCGACCGCGACGATCGTCTCGGGCCCGCTCACTTCTTCTTGCGCGACTTGCCGCCCCCGCCACCCTTGCCCTTGCTGTCGCGTTGATCCTTCATCGCCTCCTGCTTGGCCTGCAGCTCGGCGAACTGCGCCTGCTTGCTCTCCATGTACTTGCCGACCTTATCCATCAGCCCGCCCGGCTTGCGTTCCTTCTTCTTGAACAGCTCGCCCTTCTCCTCCTGCTCGCGGATGTGCTTGCGCACCAGGTACGAGTCCAGGATGCCCGCGCCGGTCGAGGCGCAGATGTACAGCGTCAGCCCCGACGGCGCCGAGTACAGGAAGAACGGCATCAAAAACGGCATGACCTTCATGATCATCTGCTGCTGACGACGCATCTGCTTCTGCTCGTCGCTCTCGTTCTCCGGCGGCGGCGGGGTTGTGAACTTCATATTGATGTAGAACACGAAGCCCATCAGGATCGGCAGGATGTTGATCGACGAGTAGTCGAACGTGATGAACAGCAGCGGGATCGGATCGATGTTGTTGAACAGCCGGATGAACTGGTCGGGCTCGGACAGCGACTCGAGGAAGTGCCAGTGCCCGCCCGAGATCTTCTGGAACACGCCGTAGAACGCCGGCTGGTTACGCAGCTCGATCGCGTAGTACAGCATCGCGTACAGCGCGACCCAGATCGGCATCTGCAGGAACATCGGCAGGCAGCCCAGGAACCCCAGCGGGTTGATGCCTTTCTCGCGGTAGAGCTTGGTCATCTCCTGCTGGAGGGTCTGCTTGTCGTCCTTGTATTTCTTTTTCAGCTTCTCGAGCTCGGGCTGGATCGCCTGCATGCCCTTGCTCATCTTCATCATGTTCACCTGCGCCGACTTGGTGATCGGGTGCAGCAGCAGGCGGATGGTGATGACCAGCACGATGATCGAGACGCCCCAGTCCCAGACGCCGATGGGGTAGCCGGTCCACCGCAGCAGGACGTCGCCGTGGATGAACTCGAGGTACCACAGCAGCCCGTGCGCGAGCCACTGGAACGTGCAGAACGTGCAGCCCAGCTCGTAGCGGATCAGGGCGTCGAAGTTCAGGACGCGATACACCGGCGACGCGGCGAACGCCACGGCGTCGCGCGGCCCGACGAACACGCCCAGGTCGACGCTCTCCGAGGCGCCGGGCGCCAGCGTCGTCGACGCCGTCGTGCCCGAGAAGATCACCGCCCGCGCCACCTCGGCTCCATCGGGCGCGATCGCGATGCCCGGCAGCGGGTGCGTCTCGATTCGCGGGAACTGTCGGCCGAGCGGGGTCACCGCCGCGAGCCCGGCCGACGGATCGGCGACCTCGGGGTGGGCGATGATGTTGAAGTACCGGTTCTCCGACGCCAGCCACATCAGCTCCGACCCGGCGGCGAGCGACGGGTTGGGCCAGACCCCGCCGCGCTGGCCCTGCGAGGCGGCGTAGGTGGCGTCGTTGATCACGTCCGTGCGGATGCGGAAGCCCGCGCCCGAGGAGCCGAAGATGCCGGACGAGCCGGTGAACACCTGCGTGGTGTTGCCCGGACGCAAATAGCCGGTCGCGAAGATGCGCCGGTCGCCCAGATAAGCGGGCCCGTCGTCGACGACGTCGCCCTGCAGGTACTGGGCGTACGCGATCGACAGCGGCCGGCCGCTGAGGTTGCGGACGTCCTGGTCGAGCGTGAGGTCGTACCCGCCGCGAGGCAGCGTCCACGTGCGCGTCACCTCGGCGATCGGCGTGTCGGCCTCGTCGACGATGGTGGCCGCGTAGGTCACGGCGGTGACGGGCGAGTCCGCGCCCTCGACCCGCCGCACGTCGCGAACCGACCACGCGGCGCGCTCCAGGTCGACCGCCTTGCCGTCGACGTACAACGCTCGGGCCGCGAACGAATAGGCCGAGTAGTTCACCCCGTTGAACGTCGCCGACACCGGGCCATCAAGCAGGACATACGGCTCGACGCTGTCGGCCGCTTCCTTGTAGTTGGCGAGCTCGATCCGCCACAGGCCGGCGCCCCACTTGGTGAGCTGGACCTCGGCGTCGAAGCCGGTGGTCGGGTCGGTCGAGCCGAGCGTGACGTTCTCGGCGGCGGTCGCGTCGGCGACGTGCAGGTCGGCGAGCGGCTCGGCGGTCGATGGTGCGGCGGCTGTGGCCGTGGTGTCTGGCTGCGGCGTCGGCGTTGCGACGTCTTGGGCAGACTCGGCCTGCGGGGCTGGCGTGGACTCGGCCTGTGCGGTGGGCGTCGTGGTGTCGAGCGTCGCGGCCGGCGTATCGTCCACGTCGGGCTCGGAGTCAATGGTGGTCGCTGCGGCGTCGGTTCCAGAGGCGTCGACATCGGTGGCCGCCGCCTGGCTCGGATCGCTCGCGTCGGTGGGCTGGGCGGCGCTGGGCGCATTGGTGGACGAGCCGCTGTTGAGGAACATCGCGACGCCGAACAGCAGGGCGATGGCGACGGCCACGATGGGCACGAGGGCTTTTTTCATCGGCGGTGGGCTCGGCACGCG
>JBCCZA010000173.1:0-7159 GCA_039188455.1 Planctomycetota bacterium | reverse complement strand
CTCGACCCCGACACGGCCGCCGACCTCGGCCGCCAACTCCCCCGGCTGTGCAAGGCCGTCGCCAAGGCCGCCGACACCCCACACTACAACGTCCTGCAGAACAACGGCACCCCCGCCGGGCAAGCCGTCATGCACGTCCACTTCCACGTCATCCCCAAGCACCCCGACGGGTCGGGCCTGCCGTTCGACTGGCCGGCCGGTGAGTCGCCCGACGACGCGGAAGCCCTGCAAGCCGCGATCGCCGACGCTTTGGCGTGATTACGCCCCCGCGTCCATCGCCTCCATCCGTCGAAGCTCGTCGGTCGAACCGGGGCCCGACTCACCGTCGACGCTCGACGGCATCGACCGGACGGACTGCCAGATCAAGAACAAACCGAACGAGCCGCCAACGATCAGCATCGCCAAGGCGGCGATCACCCCCGACCCCAAGCCGGCCAACCCCCAACTCACGGCGACGGCCAAAACACACACGCCGACCACCCGCAACGACCACATCGCCTCCCGCTGACGACCCGCGATCAGCGTCACCAACAGCGCCGCCAACCCGAGCGCCCCTAAGACAAGCCCCAGCACCGCCATCCAATTCGCAAACACGGCAAAACCACTCGCGCCTCCCGCATCGGCGGCGGAAACCCGAGCACCCGTGTACGCCAACCTCGCCACGATGACCAACGTCGGGATCATCAGGGTCGCCGCGATCAAAGGCGCCATCAGCCCCGCCGCCAGGCCGCGCTTGCCGAGGAACAGCGCTACGATCCCGGCGATCAACAGCAGAAAGAACAAGCCGACCAGGACCAGCAGGCACAACGCGACCAGCAGACTGGCGTTGAAGCCGCCTTGCTGCGCCAGCGTGAGCGGGGGTATGAGGAAATCAGCAGACTGCGAGTTCACGATGTGCTCCTTTGAGTCAGGACTTCGCGGCGGGCGCGAAGGCGGCCCGAAACGTGACAGCTAGGATGCGGGACAGGCCTAAGACGCGCCCGCGTCCATCGCCTCCATCTTTCGCCACTCGTCGCTCTGCGCGGTCGCCGGCGAGTCGCTCGACAACGACTCACCGCCCGCAGATACGGTCTTCGCGGGTTGCACGGCGGCGGGCATGCACCGGACCGAGACCCAGATCAACGCCGCGCCAATGCTGAGGCCAAGCACCATCGCCACGATGGACATCGACCACCCACTCGCCGTCGCGGCAACCGCCCCACCAACGACGACGATCAACACGCAGATGCCCAACGACCGCAACGCGATCATCGCGGGCCGGCGCTGCTGGGCGATCAATAGCGCGATCATCGCGATCCCCGAAACAATCGCCACCAGCACCGCTATCTGCGCCGCCGAGGCACCAACGACGACCAGCATCTGGGCGAGCGTTCCAGACTGCGTCTCATACGGCTGCGGGCCGTGCTGCCACCCCTGAGCAGGCACAGGCTGAGATACAGGAGCCAATGCGAGCGCCAGCACAAGCGCTAGCACTGGCAGGCCGAACCAGATCGCCAGGCCACCCAGCAGCAAGCCGAGACCAAGTCCATTACGCCGCTTGAAGAAAGCGACGATGGCCAAGATCAGCAAGGCCAGGCCGGCGAGCACCAACACACTACCGATCACGATCGCAATCCCGAGCCAATTCATGTGCGTGCTCTGCGTGAACGACTCAGCCGCTAGCGCCGGCATCGGGTCGGCGGGGTGCATCACGTCGTCCTTTCGTCGAGGTCTTCGCGATAGGCCGCGAGGAGGGTCTTGAGCGTGGCGGCGTCGATGCGGCCGTCGGCGTGCTGGGCGCGGAGGGTCAGCTCGAAGTCGGTGCGATGGTGGTGCTCCTCGGTGAGCTTGATCTTCTGGATCAGCCGGTCGAGGCGGAGGCGGACCGTCGGGTAGGAGATGCCGTACTCCTGCGCGACGGCCTTGAGCGAGCCGGAGTTGAGCAGGAAACGCTTGATGAAGGCCCGGTCTTCGTCGCTCATGAGGGCCATCCAGTCAGCTCGGCCTCGTCGCGCCGGCTCGCCGGGGTCGGGGAACGGGATCGGCTCGGCGGTTGACATCTGTGAGTCAGACTAAGGATCGATATTGATTATGTCAAAAAAATTTTCATTTTATTGAATCGTTTCTCGCTCAGACTTTGCACGCTTCACGGACGGCTCGCCGCCCACCGCTGCCTTGATCAGCCCCCTTTAACGGCCTTCACCGCGATCATGACGCCGAACGCGACGATCACGGCGATGATGATGCGGATGAACGGCAGCGGGATCAGCAGAGCCGCCAGGCAGATCCCCAGCGTGACCACCATCCAGATAATCGGCGAGTGATCGTCGGCCGCCGCCACACGCCACATCAGCACGCACGCAGCGATGATCATCACGATCTCAATCATGTCGGCACTCCCGGCCCGGAATTGAGCCGAGAGAGCTTACGTCATTGGGCCGGGTCAAACTCAGCCAACGGAAACGCCGTCTCAGAGCGACTTCCGCATGAAGCGGTCGCCGTCCTCGATCTTCCAGTCTTCCCACCCCAGGCGGCGGTAGAAACCCACGGCCCGGTAGTTCTCGTCGGGGTCGGTGGTCAGCCACGCGGTCGGGTTGCCCCGCTCCAACAGCCATCGCTCGATGCGTTCCATCAACGCGCGTCCGATGCCTCGATCCTCGTACTCCGGCAGCACGGCGATCACCCACATCTCGCCGGTGTTGCCGTTACCGATCGCGAAGCCGACGACGCGGCCGGCCTCTTCGCAGACGTAGCCGTGATGGGTCGACGCCAGTTGAGCGCGAACACTCGCCGGCGTGATGCCCATGCTCGTCAGTTCTTCGCGGCCGTGGGGGTTGTGCCACGTCGCGACGCGCACGTCGAACAGGGCCTCGATGTCGCGGTCCTCGATGTCTCGGTAGATCACGGCGTGGCCTGGCTGGAGGACGTGACACGCTGCGGGAAGTCGATCAATCGCCCGGCCGCATGCTCCAGGCGCCGAGCGGGAACTGGTCTTCGAGGGTGGCGTCGTTGCCGAGCGTGTCGGCGGCGCCGCGCAGCTTGACGTGGCCGTCGGCGTAGCCAAAGTTGAAGCTGGGGTTGTCGTCCCGCCCGCCGTGCGACTGGGGCACGGTGTCGGTCTTCAGCAGGTACGCCGGACCCGGCAGCAGCGCATACCAGCCGCTCGACTGGTTGTTGAACCCGCTCCCGGTGCCGGTGACGGCCGGGTTGGGCACGTCCGAGCTGTCTTCGCCGAACCGGGGATACTCGCAGAGCGCGAACGTGCCCGACGGGTCGATGACGTCGACATCGAGGCTGACCAGCTCGGCGCGATGCAGGTTGATGACCGACGCGAAGTTGCCGCGCACGTTGAGGCCGCCCAATTGGCCGGACGTCTGGTCGCGTCGCCAGAAGCTCTGGTCGAGGGTGATCCACATCCCCAGGCAGTGCAGGTACATCAGGTCGTCTTCGGTCGGGTTGGGGCTGCTGCTCTGCATGGCCACCGATGCGCCGGCCCCGGCGGGCGGCAGCGGGGCCCAGGCGACCGGATTCGACGGGTCCTGGCCGGGCATCGCGTAGCTGCGCGTCGCGTTGGCGTTGTCGCCGGCCGTCTTGTCCGACGGGCACAGCAGCACTTCCTGCTCGAGGTTGTCGGGCAGCGTGTCGCCCGCGAGGTCGGCGTTGTCGGTGCCGCCGCCGATGTACTCGTGGATGGTGTCGTCCCAGGGCTGGCCAATCGACGGGTTGCTCGAGATCAGGGACATCACCCCCGGAGGTAAGTATCCCTTGTTGTCGATCGAGAAGTTGTGGAAGCCGGTGAGGATCTGCCGTTGCTGCGTGCCGCAGATGGCGGTGCGGGCGGCGCCGCGTGCCGAGCCGAGCACGGGCATCAGGATCCCGATCAGCAGCGCGATGATGGAGATCACCACGAGCAGTTCAATCAGCGTAAACGCTTGTCGATTCACATGAGCCCCCTTCGGCGCAACGCCCTGGAAGGATGTTTAGGGGCTTAGACCAATGTAGCCCCCGTCACGCACGATCCTAACGACTCCCGATCGGCTTGCAACGCCGAGACGACAGCTCATTGAGTTTTTACCTGCGTCGCCAACCGCGTGACGACCTCTGCTGTCAGAGCGTGCCCTTGGTTGAGGGGAACTTGTCGTGGGTGACGGTGACTAACGACCCGCGTTCGGCGAGGGCGCCCCTCGCAGCAAACCCTCGGTGGAGAGGTCTTCGTCGAGATCGGGCCAGTGGATACCGTACCCCGCCGATGAGGTTTGCCAGTTGGCTCGCTGTTCGGACGTCGCTTTGAGCAGGCTGGGGAACCACGCCAGCGGAACGGAGATCGTCCTGCCGTCTCGCAGGTCAACGGTCAACGTATCTTCCGTGCAACGCACGTCGGTGACACGTTCGTCAGCCTTGGTCGCCAAAAAACCCATGCCATGCCTCCAGCCACTCGGCCTCGTGATCTTCGACGATCGATTGCAGGCGGTTCAACTCGACCGCCCGGAAGCCATGGTTCCTTGCGAGCTCGACCGGGTCAAGCCAAAACTTGGCGGAGAGGTCTTCGCGATCCACATGGATATGGGCCGGCTCGTTCGGCTCATGGCTGAAAAAGTAAAAGCGATAGGGGCCGATTCGAGCGACTGTCGGCATCAGCGGCACCCCAAAGTCAGAGCGTGCCCTTGGTCGACGGGATCTCGTCGTGGGTGATGGCGACGGCTTGACGGAGCGCACGGCCAAAGGCCTTGAACATCGCCTCGCAGAGGTGGTGGTTGTTGTGGCCGTGGGGCGTGGTGACGTGCAGGTTCATCGCGGCGGCGTTGGCGACGGCGTTGAAGAACTCGCGGACGAGCTGCAGGTCGAACGCCCCGCCGGAGGCGGACATCGCCAGGCCGGGGATGGTGGCCTTGCCCTCATCGACCTCGGCGGGATCGAGCGGGGTGCCCGAGGCGTTGGTGAAGTGCGCGTGATAGACCAAGGCCGGTCGGCCGGAGAGGTCGAGCGTGACCTGGGCGAGGGCGTCGTCCATGGGGACGGAGGCGAAGCCGTAGCGCTCGATGCCGCGCTTGTCGCCGACGGCCTGCTGGATGGCGTCGCCGAGGGCGAGGCCGACGTCCTCGACGGTGTGGTGGTCGTCGACGTGGGTGTCGCCGGTGCAGGTGACGGTGAGGCCGAGGCGGCCGTGCTTGGCGATGTGGTCGAGCATGTGGTCGAAGAAGCCGACGCCGGTGCGGTTGGCGTAGGCCCCGCCGTCGAGGTCGAGGGCGAGGGCGATCTGCGTTTCGTTGGTGTTGCGGGTAACGCTTGCGGCGCGGGTCATACGGCGTCTCCGGCCGGTTGGGCTTTGGGGCTGAGCAGGTCGGCGAGTTCGTCGAGCAGGCGGTCGTTCTGGTCGGGCGTGCCGATGGTGATGCGCAGGCGGTCGTCGAGGCCGGGCGTGTCGAAGAAGCGAACGAGGACGCCGCGCTGCTTGAGGGACTGGTAGAGCTCACGGGCGGACGGGCCGGCGTCGGGGCACGTGGCGAGCAGGAAGTTGGACGCCGAGGCGGGGGCGGTGAAGCCATGTTTGCGCAGGGCGCGGGTGAGGCGGTCGCGCTCGGCGACGACCTTCTGCCAGACGGTGCGAGCGTAGGCGACGTCTTTGAGTGCGGCGGCGCCGACGGCCTGGGCGACGGCGTCGACGTTGTAGGAGTCGCGGGTCTTGTGCAGGATGGCGATGAGGTCGGCGCGGGCCAGGCCGTAGCCGAGGCGCAGGCCGGCCAGGCCGTAGCCCTTGGACATCGATCGGAGGACCAGGACGTTGTCGAGGCCGTCGTCGCCGCGGATGAGGCCGAGCGCGTCGTGCGGGGCGAAGTCGACGTAAGCCTCGTCGACAACGAGCACGCCCCGGAACGCGCGGGCCAGGCGCTGCAGCGTGCCGACGTCGGTCATCCGGCCGGACGGAGCGTGCGGGTTGACGACAAACCCGACGCGGCAGCCGGCGGCGTTCCAGGTCTCGGCCGTGTCGTCGGCGAGGGCAAAGCTGTCCGTGCGCGGGGCGACGGTGATCGGGCAGCCGTGGGTGCGAGCGAGGACGGGGTAGAGCGAGTAGGTGGGGTCGGTGACGCCGATGCCGCCGGGGGCGGTGGGGTCGGCGGCGCTGCCGGGCTCGCAGAAGGCGGTGATGACCAGGCGAAGCAGCTCGTCGCCGCCGTTGGTCGCGATGACCTGGTTGAGGGCGAGGTCATGCAGCTCGGCGGCGGCCTGGCAGAACTCGATGGCGGCCGGCGAGGGGTAGCGACGGAGCTGATCGGCGGCGACCTGGCGCATGGCGTCGACGGCCTTGGGCGAGGGCGGGTACGGCGACTCGTTGGTGTTGAGCTTGACCGTGCGCCGAGCCTCGGCGCCCTGCGGCTGCTCGCCGGGGACGTAGGGGTCGAGGGCCTGGATGTTGGGTCGCGGATCGGGCATGGCGAGCCGTGCATGATGACGCTGGCGCGGTCGCCGGGCAAGGTGCAGCGTTTACACTGTCTCGATGAGACGGCGTGCGGCATCGCGAGCGAGGGGGCTGCTGGGGGCGATCCTGGTCGTTCTGGTGAGCACTGCCGGGTGGGCGGCGGCAGACGATGCGCGGGCGACGGCGGCGGCGGAGCGGCTGCTGGCCCGGTCGGTCGAGGTCGATCGGCAGGGCCAATACAACCTGCTGCTGCGGGCGCTGCGGCATCTGCGCGACCCGGCGCTGGAGCCGCTGTACGAGTCGCTGACGCTGCGAGCCGAGCCGGCGCTGCAGGTCCACGGGCTGCTGGGGCTGGCCGAGCTCTCGCCCGACGGGCGCGTGGACGTGGCGCGGGTGGCGACGATCGAGGACCCGCTGGTGCAGGCCGAGCTGATCACGGCGGCGCTGGACGCTGACATGATCGCTCCGGCCGACTTCGACACGATGCTGGCCTGGGAAGACCTCAACGACGGGGTCCGCCTGCTGCTGTACGCCCGGCAGCTGGAGAACGGCGAGGCGGTGTCGGCCGACGCGGTGGCGGCGATGCTCAACGGGCCGCGGCTGGGGCGGCGGGGGCTGGCGGCGCTGCTGCTGACCGAGCTCGGCGACGAGCGCGGGCCCGAGACGTTGATCGCGATCGACGGATCATCGGCGCGCAACCGAGACGCGGTGCGCGGCATGCTGCTGGAGACGGCGATGCGGCACGACCTCGGCCGGGCGCGG
>JBCCZA010000172.1:0-7268 GCA_039188455.1 Planctomycetota bacterium | reverse complement strand
TGCCCTCCCACGTCAGCCCCAGCCAGCGCAGGTCGCGCAACGCCGCCGCCTCGGCCCCCGGCTTGATCCGCGGCGTGTCCAAATCCTCCACCCGCATCACCACCCGCCACCCACGCCGCACGGCCATCGCCCAATTGATCAGAAACGTCCGCGCGTTTCCCAGATGCAACGCCCCCGTCGGCGAAGGCGCGAGCCGGGTCACTCGGTCCGTGTCATCCATCGGGAGCGATCGTAGCCGCGCGGCTCACGCCAGATCGCCCAGCAACTCGGCCATTTCCACCTGCCGACCCTCGTCGGCCGAGCGGATCGCGCCCAGCACCATCGCCAGGCTCTTAATGTTGTCGTCGCACGGGCATGACAGCGGTCCGGTCCGTCCGTTGCGGAGATAGGCGACGAACTCGGGGATCAGGTACGCATGCCCGGACGTCTCGCCCGGCGCGTCGGGCACCTCGATCGTGTCCTTCTCGGTGATAAACGCCGGCTCGGCGTCGGGCTTGATGACCTCCGCAATCGGCGGGGCGTCGTCGCGCCACGTCACGCTGCCCTTCTGCCCGATCACGCGCCAGTCGCCGTTCCACGTCGTGTGTCGGCCTTCGCTGCACCACGACCCGCGATAGGTGAACATCAATCCCCCGGTCATCTCGAACATCGCGAACGCGCTCACGTCGCCGGCATACCAGGACTGCTTGGGTTTCCACGTCTGGCAGGTCACCGCAGTCGGCGAAAGGCCGGTGACGCAACGCGCCATGTCGAAGTGGTGGATCGACATATCGCCGAGCAGCGGGTGGGCCATCTCATCGCGGAACCCCCCGAAGTGGGCCCCGATGTAGAACTCGCAGTGCGCCTCGGCCAACTCGCCCAGCGCCCCGCCTGTCGTGAAGTCGGCCAAACCGCGGAGACGATCGCGCGTGCGATAGTTCTGCAGCACCGCGTAGACGCGGTCGACCTCGGCGGCCTTGCTCACCATCTTCCGCGCCGACTCGATGTCCTCGGCCATCGGCTTCTCGCCCAGGACGTGGCAGCCCAGATCGAGCGCCTCGAGCGTCACGATCGGGTGGGCCTTGGGCACGGTGACGTCGAACACGGCGTCCGCCCGCGTGGACCTGACGGCCTCGGCGAGCGAGTCGAAGACGACCTCGCGGCTCAGCACGTGCTTGTCGGCCATCTTCTCGGCCTGCGATCGATCGAGATCGACCAGCCCGACGAGCTCCAGGCCCTCGGTGTCGAGCGCGACGGTCACCCAGGTGTCGGCCATGCCCCCGCAGCCAACGAGCACGACGCGGATCGGGTCTTGCGACATGTTCGTTCTCCTCGAGGGACTGGCGAGAGCGCGCGAGTGTATCGGCCTGACGCCCGCACGCCAGCCGTCGCTATCCTCGCGTCGTGACCCCGTCGATCGCCCCCCTCTTCGGCCCGATTACCGACCGCCCGGCCCGCCTGGGCGTGCTCATCTCCGGCGGCGGCTCGACCCTCAAGAACCTCGAGCGCCACATCGCCGACGGCAAGCTCCCCGCCGAGGTCGCCGCCGTGGTCGCCTCCAACCCCAAGGCCGCCGACGCCGCCCGCGAACGGGGCGTCGCCGCCGCGATCCGCGTCATCGAGCGGGCCCGATTCCCCCGCGCCGCCAAGGGCGTCAGCCCCTTCTCCGACGCCGTCTTCGGCTACATGCGCGACGCCAACGTCGACCTCGTCTGCATGGCCGGCTTCCTGTCCCTGCTCGAGATCGCGCCCGACTTCGCAAACCGCACCCTCAACATCCACCCTTCCTTGCTCCCCGCCTTTGGCGGCGCCGGCATGTACGGCCAACGCGTCCACGCAGCCGTCCTCAAGCACGGCTGCAAGGTCACCGGTTGCACCGTCCACCTCGCCGACGACACCTACGACACCGGCCCCATCCTCGTCCAACGCCCCTGCCCCGTCCTCCCCGACGACACCCCCGACATCCTCGCCGCCCGCTGCTTCGAGCAGGAGTGCATCGCCTATCCCGAGGCGATCAACGCGATCGTCGCCGGGCGTGTCCACATCGAGGGTCACGTGACGCGGATCGCACCGAACCCGTCATAGCGCAGCCGCTCGTATCCGTCATGACGACTCGGTCAGAGTTCCATGGTCATGAAAACGCTGTTGGGGTCGAGCACGTAGTCGGCGAATGGCCCGCACTCCGCAAACCCATGCCGCCGATAGAACGCTCGGGCGGGTTCAAAATAGTCCCACGACCCGGTCTCGAGGCTCAGCCGCAACATCCCGGCCGCGCGGGCCTGCTCCACGATGTGCATCAGCATCGCACTCCCAACACCCAGCCGACGAGCGTCGGGTGAGGTGTACATGGACTTCACCTCGCCGTGATCCGTGGACAGCCGCTTGAGCGCGCCAACTCCTAGCAGCGTGTCATTCTCCCAGGCTGCCCAGAAGCTCACATCGTGAGCTTCGAGCCCGCTGACATCCAGTGCATGAGCGCTACCCGGCGCCGTCTCTGCCCGCGCCCGGGTTAGATGGTCGGATAGGAGGTCGAGGATGCGGGCGTCGGTGAGATCGCCGAGGACAATTTGCGTCATGCGGGGCACTCGGCAGGCGATTTTAGCCTGCATGGACCCAACGATAACCTCAAACAAAAGCAGCTGGGTCACGACGAGCGCCTGCACTGCCTATGAACCAGTCGCTACCGCCGTGTGGTGAACGCAAGGCTTAATTCGTGCCGCGGTTGACTAACACATCAGGATCGTAGACCGTCACCTTCAAGTAAGTCGTTCGCTCCACGCCATCCGGGGGGGCGTGCGTAACGGCGTAGGTCCCGTGATGCTCGCGATCGACCGCGCCGAACTCAATCGACGCGCCGTCGGCCTCGAAACCGTTCGGCCCAACCCACGACCAGTAGCGGTCGTCTTCGGGGAACGAAGCGGTGAGCACCAACGACGAGCCCGGTGTGACCGCGATGCTCTTCGTCGTTCGTGTCGGCCCACTATCGACGACGCAGTCGACCTGGATCTCAGCGAAAGCGCGAGCGAAGTACAGCGTCGAACTCCAGCCGTGACGCGGGGGCTTGACGTGGTCGGCCAGATCGGGGTGAAACCGCTTGAATTGGTAGTAAGCCTGCCTTGGTTGGTTCTCTGGCTTGGGCTTGCCCTCCCCGCTGAGCCGATAGGCATACGTGCCGTCGCCCTGGTGGACCTTGTAAACGATCGTGTTAGCCCAGCGCTCGAGGATGTCGTTGGTCACGATGGGGTATCGACCCGAGCGGTACACCGCACCGATCTCGAAAACGTCGTATGCGCTGTGCCCGACGTCTTCGGAATTGGTTTCTTCATCGGGGTCGAAGCGGTACGGGTAGTCCAGCAGCTTCCTGCCGCTTTCCGAGTATCGCCGCATGGATTCATTGATCCACGTGTCCATCGCGACCTCGGTGATCCTGTCGTACTCGGCGACCTTGTCGGGGTGCAGGCCGAGCTGTTCGAGGCACGGGTTGAGATAGGTGAAGAGCGTCTGCGCGTGCCAGACACGGTTGAACGGCACGAAGACGCCGCGGCCTCGCCACCCTCGGCCGAGCGGCGGCGGCGGGAAGTCGACCTGGTACTGCTGTTCGAGCGTTTCGGGGTCGACGTAAAGCCGCTTGAAGCTGCGTTCGACCGCGTCGATGCTCTCGTCGATGTAATAGCGCGCGCGTTCGAGGTACGTGTAGTCCTTGCCGGGGACGGTCTGGTCCCACACCTCGGGCGTCTCGACGATCGCTCGCGCGGCGACGCACATGAAGATTGCCCCGACGGTGACCTCACCGGCGTCTCCCTCATTGACCAGGTTGCCGTCGATGTCTTCGCCGAAGTCCTGGCTGTGGGGCCAGCTGGGGAGCACCTCGCCGATCGGCTTGTTGGTCTGATCGTCCCAGCCGACGTGGATCAACCGCCGAACGTCGCGCTTGTTGTTGCGGTCGACGGCCTTGTCTGCCATGACCATCAGGTTCGCGAGGATCCGCGGATCGTGGTCAGACATGATGTACACCCAGTACATGACGTCGACGTAGAAGTAGCGCAGCACCCAGTGATTCTCCCAGTTGTCGGCCGGGCTCTTGGCCTTCACCGCCCATTCGATGAAGTGCGCCTTCTCTTGGGGCGTCAGCGCACCGTCGGTCACCAGCGGCCTGGCGCCCAGGGCCAAGCCACCGGCGAAGCACAGGCCGCTCGCAACAAGCGCGATGGAAAGCAATCGGGACAACGAATGAGAAGCCGAGCTAATGAACTGATTCATGGGGGTACTCAGAGAATGCGAAGGGGCTTGAAAGCGGATCAAATGCAAAACTGTAAATATCAGAAAGAAGCTGACTCGATCGGTAAAACACCGATAAAAGAACAAGAATTAACATGAAGGCTAGCATCTCACACAGCCAAGTGAAGCTACTAATCTGTAATTTACAGATTGTTTGCAATGTCAGTCTCTGCTGGGATGCCGAGAGACGCCAAGCAGGCGGTTCGATGTCGCTAGAAGTGGCGCCTCTGAGTCGGCGAGATTCGACAGCCGGGCTTGTCTCTTAGTCAGCCCTTCGTGGCCACTGTTACCCCTCGCTTCAGCGTCTGCAGCAGCACGCGGCCGTGGCCGTTTCGTGGGCCGGTGAGTTTGGTCATGAACAAGCCCTCGCCGCCGAAGAAGAACTTGCCGACCGAGCCGACGGCGACGATGTCGTAGTCGACGTCCCGGCTGAACGCGGCGAGGTTGCCGGTGCTCACCGTCAGCGACTCGCCGGGGCCGAGCGTGCGTTCGTCGAGGTCGCCCGAGACGTGTATCAACGCCGAGCCCGAGCCGGAGATCTTCTGCAGCAGCAGCCCGGCTCCGCCGAACAGCGCAGCCCCGGCCCGGCGGGCGATCGTGACGTCGATGTCGACGTCCGCGCCCCAGGCGGCCAGGAATGCGCCGCGCGTCGTCACCACGGGTCCGTCCTCGTCCAGCGACCACGGCACGATCCGCCCGGGCTCTGAGGCCGTGACCGTGAACCGCCCGGCGTCTTGTTTGGCGGTAACGAACGTCAGCCCAGCGCCCTCGCCGGCCAACATCCGCCGCACCGCGCCGCCGGCTCCGCCGGGCACCTTGACCTGCCACTCGATGTCGTCGGTGTAGCTCATCAGCCCGCCCGACGAAACCCACGCCGTCTCGCGGGCCGCGGGGTCGAACCGGACGCACGGAGCGATCGTGCCGTTGATGTCGTAATGCATGACTCTTCTCCAAGAAACGCAGCTGAGGCGAGTCTAAATTTGGCCGGTGCATCAATGCTGCGAAACCCTCGCCGGCGTTTCCCGTGGCCGCTCCACCGCGCAATTGAACGTCTGATAATGATGGTTATGTTTAATTGGATTTGGCGCGCGTCCAAGCTGAAGTGTTGAATGGCGTCTTTGCGTTGATGTCCGGATTCAGCCGGAAAATAGGGGCGGCAGGATTCGAACCCGCGACCAGAGGATTATGAGTCCCGTGCTCTAACCACTGAGCTACGCCCCCGACGCCCCGAGGGGTGTCGAAACGGCCAGCTTACGCCGAGGCGTGGTGGAACGGCAGCAGGCGGTCGCCGGGCTGAATGGCGTGGCCGCGCAGGAAATCATCGATCGAGGTGGCGGGCTTGCCGGGGGCCTGGATATCCAGCGGCCGGCAGATGCCGGTCGCACACGCTACGCCGGCGCGGTTGTCGAGGATCGTGCCGGGCTCGGCTTGGGCGGGTGCGCCGCCGTCGGCGGCGGCTCGGCGGAGGATCAGCACGGCCCGGTCGACGTCACCCCGCATCCACCGCACCCGGCAGCCCGGCCAGGGGTTCAGGCCGTTGATCAGGGCACGCACGCGGCCGGCCGGCTGGTCGAAATCGACGGTGCCGTCGGCCTTGGTGAGCTTGCGGGCGCGGGTGGCGAGCGACTCGTCCTGGACGACGGGGTTGAGGCGATCGGCAAGGAGGTCGTCGAGCACGGCGGTGACGGCCTGCGGGCCCAGTTCGGCGAGGCGGTCGTGCAGCTCGCCGGCGGTTTCGGTCGGCTCAATCGGCAGCGAGGCGCTGGCGTAGACGGGGCCGGCGTCCATGCGTTGGGCCAGGCCGATGACGCAGACGCCGGCGGTGGTCTCGCCGTTCATCACGGCCCGTTGGATCGGCGCTGCGCCGCGATAGGCGGGCAGCAGCGAGCCGTGCAGGTTGACCGCCAGCCGCCCCATCGCGTCGATGAGCGGCTCGCCGAGCTTCTGGCCGAAGGCGATGACGATCGAGGCGTCGAGGCCGAGCGCGGCGACACGTTCGACGAACGCGTCGGTGTTGACCAGCTCGACCTCTTCGACAGACAGGCCGAGCGTCGCCGCGTGCTGGGCGATCGGCGTCGGCGTGAGCACGCGCTTGCGGCCGGCGGGGCGCGACGGTTGGCTGACGACCAGGCGCAGATCGTGCCGAGCGTGCAGCGCATCGAGCGTGGGCAGGCCGAACGCGCCGGCGCCGAAGAAGGCAAGCCGGAGTCGGGGCGGGTGGCGAGTGGTCACGCGGCGTAGCCGGGGTCGAGGGCACGCATCGCGCGGCGGACGGCGCGGCGATCCGCGGGAGTCATGCGATCGACGATCAGCACGCCGTCGAGGTGGTCGAACTCGTGCTGCCAGACGCGGGCCTCGAACCCCTCGGCCCGCCTCTCGATCGGCTCGCCCTGTTCGTCGACGGCCTTGAGCGTGACACCCACGGGCCGGGTGACGGGGCCTCGGACATCGGGCAGCGAGAGGCAGCCCTCCTCGCCGGACTCGGTCTCGGGCGTGGGATCAACGAGCTCGGGGTTGACGAACACGGCGTCGTCGCCGGGCTCGCCGGTCGGGTTGGCGACGAACAGCCGCCAGGGCAGCCCGACCTGGGGGGCGGCCAGCCCGACGCCGGGGGCGGCGTGCATGAGTTCGAGCATCCGCTGCGCGACGGCCCGGACCTCGTCGTCGACGCTGTCGATGGCCTGGGCCCGGCGGTGCAGGACGGGTTCGGGGTGGTGGATGATGGTCAGGCGGGCGGGATCAACGGGCATGGGACGGATGGTAGGGGTGGTCGTTGCGATCGACAATCGTGCATCTAAACTCGGTATTGGCATGGGTTTCGGGTTGACCGGCCCAAGGCAGCCACGTAAGCTCCGCAAGGCGTGTCGGCCTTTTGAGGGCCCGGACACGCCGGCCGAGCCTGCACGATTGCTCCGACCCGGGTTGAGCCCATGGCCACCGTTACCAAGAAGGAACTGATCGACGCCATCGCCGACGCGACCCAGCAGAAGCGGGTCGTCGTCAAGCGCGTC
>JBCCZA010000171.1:0-7307 GCA_039188455.1 Planctomycetota bacterium | reverse complement strand
GAGGACGTGGTCGAGGGCGGCGGCGACCTGATCGAGGATGACGGATTCGTCGACCTCGACGACGCGGTGGGTGAGTTTTTCGCCCATACGGACGGCGAAGCGGAGGACGGCGTGGTGGGCTTCGCGGCGGAGTTGGGCGCGGTGGGCGTCGAACCGGGAGGCGGCATCGGCCCAAGCGTCGGTGAGGTTTTGGAGTTGTTCCTGCCATTGGGCGAGGGCTTCGGCCTTGCCTTGCTCGTGGCCCTGCTTGAGGCCTTCGGCGTGGCCTTGGGCGCGGCCCTCTTCGAGGCCGGTGCCGCGGGCGGCGTCGATGAGTTCGGCGGCCTTGGATTCGGCCTCGGCGATGATCTGTTGGGCGCGGGCCTCGGCGGCGAGTCGGAGTTTGGCGGCTTGGGCGCCGATGTCGCCGAGATCGAGGACGACGGCTTCTTTGATGGCGGGGACGGCGGCGTGTGACTTGAGATGGGGCATGGGGGTTTCCATGGCCGGTCGTGAACGACCGGTCTATGCGGCGTGGGGTCAGACGACGACGTCGCCTTCGCCGCCGCGGCCGGTGATGATGATCTCGCCGGCGTCCTCTAGGCGACGCACGATGTCCACGATCCGCTGCTGGGCCGACTCGACGTCCGACACTCGCACCGGGCCCATGTACTCCATGTCCTCGGCGATGAGGTTCGCCGCCCGCTCGGACATGTTGCCGAAGATCTTCTCGCGCAGCTCCTCGCTGGCCGTCTTGAGCGACAGCGCCAGCTCGTCGTTGTCGACCTCCTTGAGCACCGACTGCACGCCCTTGTCGTCGACGAGCATGATGTCCTCGAACACGAACATCAGCCGGCGGATCTCTTCGACCAGGTCGGGGTCCTCGGCCTCGAGGCCCTCCATGATCGACTTCTCGGTGGTGCGATCGACGAGGTTGAGCATCTCGGCCACCGTGCCCACGCCGCCGATGGTCTCGAAGCTCTGCGTGAGCATGTTGGCCAGCCGGCCCTCGAGGCCTTTCTCGACCTCCGACACCACCGTCGGGTTGGTCTGCTCCATATTGGCCACGCGCTTGACGACCTCGACCTGCTTGGGCGTCGGCAGGCCGGCGAGGATCTCCGAGGCCTTGTGGAACGGCAGGTGCGAGACGATCAGCGCGATCGTCTGCGGGTGCTCGTCCTGAATAAATGTCAGCAGGTTCGTGGCCTCGGCTTTCTGCAGGAAGGCGAACGGCGCCTTGCGGACCTGCTGGCCGATCTGCTGGATGATCCGCTCGGCCTCTTTGGGGTCGAGCGTCTTCATCAGCAGCATGCGGGCGTAGTCCAGCCCGCCCTCGCGTGCCCAGCCCGACGCCGCCGCCAGCTCGTAGAAGTGGTTCAACACCTCGTTGCGCAGGTCCTCGGAGAGGTTGCGCAGGCCGGCGATCTCCCGGGTGATCTCCTCGATGCTCTTGGGGTCGAGCTGGCCCAGCAGGATCGCCGCCGCGTCCTCGTCGAGCGCAAGCATCAGCACGGCCGCCTTCTGCGAACCGGTCATGTCTTCAACGCTCGTGGGGATCGCTACCGGCAACGGTCATCTCGCTCCGTCAATACTCGTCGTCGCTGACCCACCGCTTCATGATGCGGCCGGCCTCGTCGGGGTTGGCCTTGATCATCTCGCCGATCTGCTCGGCGATCCGTCGGCTGCGCAGCTCGTCCTCGCCCAGCTCCATCGCCTCCAGCGAGCCCTCCTGCTCCTCGACCTCGCCGACGAGATCGTCCTCGTCGTCCGGCAGCGTCGGCGGCACGCCCGCGAGCTCCTCGACGCTCGGCAGGGACTCGGGCCGCGTCGCCTTGCGCACCATGCCCAGCATCAGCGCAATGCTCAGTAGCGCCATCAACGCCACGCCGCCCGGCGCGACCCACTCGCTCTCGATGATCTGCTCGAACGACGTCGGCGCCCCCATCCCCGCGATGGCCGGCATCACCGTCGCGTCGGGCACCATATGCGCCACCACCACGCCCTGCGACGCCGACGCGATCAGCGGCTCGACCTGCTGCTGGATCTTCTCGATCTCGCGGACGCGGATCGGCTCGAGGTCGGCGTCCGTTGGGTTCGCCGGCGCCTCGGCGCCCTCGGCGGGCGGGTTCTCCGCACGCCAGAGGTTCACGAAATAGCCGCGTGGCACGTTGACCGTCACGCTGACCATCTGCGTCGACATCCCGCCGCGCGTCGTGTGCGTGCGGCGGACCAGCTCGCGCTCGCCGTAGGTCGCCTCGCGTTCGGTGCGGGTCGACTCGGTCGTCGGCGAAGACCCGCCGGCGATGTCGAGCCCGGCGTTGGACCGCACGCCCGGCTCGCCCGCGTCCTGGCTGGTGCGGTTGATGTCTTCAACCTGCTTCTCGGTCTTGAGCGGCTCGGCCTTGCTGTAATCGAACGCCTCTTCGAGCTGCGAGCGGACCGTGTCGGTCTGCACGTTCACCGCGACGATCGCCCGCGGCCGGATGTAGCTCAGCGCCATCTCGATCTGCTCGCGCTTCCGCCGCTGCAACGCGGCGATCAGTTCGAGCTGCTCGGTCGGCAGGATGTCGTCTTCGTCGCCGGTGCCGTAACGCCGCCCGGTGCTGGCGTCGATGACCGCCACGCCCTGCGGCGTCAGCTCGGCGACCGCGCCGGCGACCAGGCTCGCCACCCCGTCGGTGATCGCACGCACCGAGCCGTTGCCCTCGGGCACGATCGTCACCGACGCGCTCGGCGGCGTGTAGCCCGCGCCAAACCCGCGGTCCTCGGGCATCGCGATCAGCACGTCCGCCGACCGCACGCCCCGCATCTTGCTCACCAGCCTGCTGAGCGCCTTCTGCTTGGCGACCTGCATCGATCGCTGGTTCTGCCGCTCGGTCGACCACATCGGCTGATCGAGGATGGTCTGGTCGAAGACCTCGAGCGCGTTTTCCGACAAGAGGTCTTGGCTGGCCAGAGCGAGATAAACGCGATCTTCATCGGCTTCCCTGACCCAAACGCTGCCGCCTCGCAACTCGGCGTCGAACCCCGCCGCGTTCAGTTTTGACACCACCTCCGAGGCTTGGCCACTGAAAGGCCCTAGCGACACCATCTCCGGCCGGCTCAGCAGGTACACCGCCCAACCGGTCGCGCCGATCGCGATGATCAGCACGAGCACGATGACCATGCGCTCGGCGGGCTTCAGCCCCTCGAGACCCTGCCGAACCTGCAACCACGATCGCTTGAGCACTTCCATCGCACGGCCTCCATGCCGTCGGTTGACTCAACTCACCGATCCGCCCGCCGCGTGTCGCCGGCCTCATGCCGCGCGACGCCGCGCCGTCACACGCGGATCTGCTTCACTTCCTCGTACGCGTCCATCATCTTGTTCCGCACCTGCAGCAGCGTCTGGAAGGCGATGTCGGCCTTCTGCTTCGCGGTGAATACGGCGTCGGCGTCGTCCCGCCGACCGGTCATCAGGTCCTCGATCGCGCCCTCGGCGTCGCGCTGCAGCTTGTTCACCTGCTCGATGTTCTTCATCAGGACATCGCGGAACGGCGTCCCTGGCTCGCCGCCGGGCGCCGACGGCGGCGCGGGCGCGACGGGTCGCGCGGGGCCGGCTCCGATCAATCCCAGGGGGTCTGCCATGGTCGTTTCCTAACGCGTCCGGTTTACGCCAGCAGACGCAGGCTGTTGCGCATCATCGACTTCGTCGCCTCGGCGGCGGTGATGTTCGCCTCGTAAGCCCGGCTGGCCTCGAGGGCGTTGATTTGCTCGACGGTCGAGTCGATGTCCGGCACCCAAACGTAGCCACGCTCGTCACGGAACGGCGAACTGGGGTCGTACTTGGCCTTGAAGGCGTTCTCTTTGAGGATCTCGCGGACGTGCACGCCCTCGCCGCCGCGGCCGTCGCCCTGGGCGAACACCGCGACGCGCCGCTGGAACGGCGCGTAGTTGCCCTTCTCGTCGGTGATCGCGTTCTGCCCTGCGATGTTCGCCGAGATCGCGTTCATCCGGGTCCGCTGGGCGACCAGGGCCGAGGTCGAGATGTCGAGTGCGCCGAACATTTTGTGTCTTTACCACGAAGGACACGAAGGACACGAAGTGGGGATGAGCATCATCCGGCGTGCACTCGTCTCAATTCGTTCTCTTCGTGATCTTCGTGTCCTTCGTGGTGAACTCCGTTACGGTCAGATGCGCTCGCGGATCGCGAGCTTGAGCATGTCGAACTGGTTCTTCAGCAGATCGACGGCGGCGTTGTGGGTCATCGTGTTCTCGGCCAGCCGCTGCATGATCCGCTCGAGATCGCGGTTGTTGCGGTCGTGGAAGAGGATGTTGCTGTTCATCGCCTCGGGCTTGACGGTCATGCGGTCGGGCTCGAAGGCGACGTCGTGGGTGTCGCGGACGTCGAGCCGGCCCCGCATCGGGTTGGGCTGGCGGCGGCGGCGGTCGACGGCGTCGCCGAGCGCGGCCTGGAAGCCGTCGACATCCAGGTCGGTCGGCTTGAAGTAGGGGGTCGACAGGTTGGCGATATCGGCGACGAGGCGGTTCTGCCGCGCACCGGTGAACTGCACCACGCGCTCCAGCGTGGGCATCGCGCCCGAGTCGAGCAGCCCGGCGATCATGGCTTGCGCTCCGTCACGGGGAACGGGTAGCAAACCGCCTGCCCGCGTGTGAGCAGGGCCGATCGCGAGACCGACGCGACGGTCGCGGCCGTGCCGCGCAGCTTCCGCCGACGCAACGCGCAGAGGCTGCGCGACCCGCCGGCCAATCTTGCGCTTGTCCTAGAGCGTCTGAGCGACAAGGTTCGCCTCCTTCCACTTCTTGAGCTTCAGGCCGAGCGTGCGGACGCCGATCCCCAGGGCTTTCGCCGATCGCTGGCGGTTGCCGTTGAACTCGCCGAGCGTGCGGATGATCTGCTCGCGCTCGACGACCTCGAGCGGCCGAACCTCGAACGCCTCGGGCGGCAGCGCGGCGGGGGCCATCGAGCCGGCCGACTCACGCTCGATGGTCTCCGTCAGCTTGGTGGTTGGCGTGGCGACCGAGCCGGCCGCGGCGGCGGCGAAGACCTCGTCGGGCTCGATCAGCCAGGGGCGGATGAGGCTCGCCTTGATCACCGACCCGCGGCAGAGCACCGACGCCCGCTCGCAGATGTTCTGCAGCTCGCGCACGTTGCCCGGCCAGGGGTAGGCGGCCAGCAGCTCGAGCGCATCGGCCTCGAGAGTGCGCGGCTCCTTGCCCTCGCGCTCGGCGACGCGCTTGAGGAAGTGCTCGGCCAGAGGCTCGATGTCCTCGACACGGTCCCGCAGCGGCGGCAGCTCGATCGGTAGGACATTCAGCCGGAAGTAGAGGTCTTGACGGAAGTCGCCTGCGGCGACTGAGCGCGTGAGATTGCGGTTGGTGGTGGCGATGACGCGGGCGTCGATGTCCATCGTGGCCGACGACCCGACGCGCTCGAACTGGCCTTCCTGCAGGACGCGGAGCAGCTTGGCCTGCAGCTGCGGGCCGATCTCGGAGATCTCGTCGAGCAGGAGCGTCCCGCCGTCGGCGAGCTCGAACCGGCCCTTGCGGAGCTGGTCGGCTCCGGTGAAGGCGCCACGCTCGTGGCCGAAGAGCTCGGACTCGAGCAGCGAAGCCGACAGCGCCGCGCAGTTGACCGAGAGCATGACCTTGTCGCGGCGTTGCGAATAGGCGTGGATGGCTCGGGCGACAACCTCCTTGCCGGTGCCGGACTCGCCGCAGATGAGGACGGTCGACTGCGAGGCGGCGACCTGGCTGATCAGCCGGGCGACGCGGCGCATCTGCGGCGACTGGCCGATGAACGCGGGGGCCTGGGTGTCGGACGCGGCGGAGGCGGCGGCGCGAAGGGCGGCGTTCTCGGCCTTGAGGGCGCGGTGCTCGACGGCCTTGGTGATCACGATCGCGAGCTGCTCGGGGTCGAACGGCTTGGTGACGAAGTCGTGAGCGCCGTGCTTCATCGCGGCGACGGCATCCGAGACCGTGCCGTAGGCGGTCATGAGCACAACGGGCAGGTCGGCGTCGGTCTTGCGGATGTTTTCCAGCAGCTCGAGACCGGTCATCTCGGGCATCTTGAGGTCGGTGATGACGGCAGCCGGTCGGTGCTTGGCGACCTGCTTGAGCGCGGCGGCGCCGTCGCCGGCGGCGATGACGGAGAAGCCGGCGCGCGTGAGCGTCGAGCCGACGGCGTCGCGCATCATGGGTTTGTCGTCGACGACAAGGACCTTGCTCATGCGGCGAGCGCCTCCTGGGCGGGGGGTGCGGACGGGGCGATCGCGTCGGCGACGGCGGGGAAGGTGAGGGTGAATACGGCGCCGCCGTGATCGGGGCTGTTGTGCACGGCGATGCCGCCGCGGTGGGCGTCGAGGATGCGATGCACGATCGCCAGGCCCAGGCCGGTGCCGGTCGAGCGTGTGGTGAAGAACGGGTTGAAGATGCGGTCGATGGCGTCGGCGTCGATGCCCGGGCCGGTGTCGGCGACGGTGATCTGCGCGACGCCCTCGGCGACGGCGGCGTCGAGCGTGAGCCGGCGGATGGGGCGGTCGATCATCGCGTCGACGGCGTTGCGGACGAGGTTGAGCATCGCCTGGCCGAGCAGGTGCTCGTCGGCGTCGGCGATCGCGACAGTGGCGGGCCGAGCCAGCTCGACGGTCACGGCCGCGCGGTCCAGCTCGGGGCGGTGGCGTTCGATCGATTGCTCGATCAGGTCGACGAGATCGAGGCGGGAGCAGCGCGGCTCGATCCCGCGGGAGAACGTGAGGACGTCGTTGACGATGCCATCGAGGCCACGCACGGCGTCGACAATGCTGCGGGCGTGACGCTGGGGCGTGTCGATGTCGCCGGCGGCGAGGTCGTCGCCGATCATCCCGGCGTAGAGCTGGATCGCGGCCAGGGGGTTGCGGACCTCGTGGGCGATGCCGGCGGCCATCTCGCCTAGGGCCGAGAGACGCTTGGCTCGGTGCAGCTGGGCGTTGGTCGACGCGAGCTCGCGACGGAGGCGGACCACCTCGTGCGAGAGCCGGTCGTACGAGCGTTGAAGCCGATCGGTGAGTTGGTTGTAGGCGTCGATGACCTCGCCGAGGTCGCGCGGGTCGAGCGCCTGGCTGGGCGAGGCGTCCGCGGCGGGTTGTTGGGCGAGGGTGTTCAACGTCAGCCTTGCTGGTCGGCGAATCGCGGGGCGGCGGGTTGGGCCTGCGGGGCGTGGCCGTAGGCGGCGCGGGCCTGGCCGACGCGGTTGGCCTGGGCGAGGTGGTCGCCGACGGTCTTCTGGGTGTCGACCAGCGCCTGCTTGGACTGCTCGTCGAGCTTGAGCACGTCGGCGAGCAGGCGGT
>JBCCZA010000170.1:0-7604 GCA_039188455.1 Planctomycetota bacterium | reverse complement strand
TCCGGGGCGACCGCGTCTCGGCCGAGTACGCCGTGTACGCGGCGCTGCGTCGCCGGGCTCAGTCGTTCGACGCCCACCAGTCGCCGCTGGTCCGCAAGATGGTCTCGGACATCTGGGACCTCGAACGCCGCCTGCTGCGTCACCTGGTGGGCGAGGCCCGCTCGGAGATCAACCAGCTGACCGTGCCGTCGGTCGTGATCGCCCGCGACCTCACGCCCAGCCAGACCGCCGGGCTGGACCGCGAGAAGGTCAAGGCCCTGGTCATCGACCTCGGCGGCCGCACCAGCCACACCGCCATCCTCGCCCACGCGTTGGGCATCCCGGCCGTGGTCGGCCTCGGCTCGCTGTCACGCGAGGTCGAGTCGGGCCAGCAGGTCATCGTCGACGGCACGCGCGGCACGATCATCGTCGAGCCCGACGGCGCCAAGCTGCTCGAGTACCGCCAGGAAGCCCGCCGCTTCCGCGACCTGGTCGGCAAGCGCGACGAGCTCCGCGACAAGGAAGCCGAGACCAAGGACGGCGAGAAGGTCAACCTGCTCGCCAACATCGAGTTCAGCAGCGAGGTCGAGGAGGCCGTGGGCAACGGCGCCGAGGGCGTCGGGCTTTACCGCACCGAGTTCCTCTTCCTCGCCGCCGACCACGAGCCGACCGAGGAGGAGCAGTACGAGGCGTACGTCGAGGTCATCAACCGCCTCGGCCCCGAGCTGCCGCTGACGATCCGCACGCTCGACCTGGGCGCTGACAAGGTGGCCATGGACGGGCCGTCGGCGTTCGCGAACTTCGAGCGCAACCCGTTCCTGGGCTGCCGATCGATCCGGCTGTGCCTGCAGAACCTGCCGCTGTTCAAGACGCAGCTGCGGGCGATCCTGCGGGCTTCGGCCCACGGCAAGGTGCGGATCATGTTTCCGCTGATCAGCCACATCATGGAGCTGCGTCAGGCTCGGATGGTGCTGCAGGACGTGATGGAGGACCTGGACGATCAGGGGATCGCGTACGACCGGGGCGTGCCGGTGGGGATGATGGTCGAGGTGCCGTCCGCAGCGGTGCAGGCGGCGACGTTCGCCAAGGAAGTGGACTTCTTCTCGATCGGGACCAACGACCTGGTGCAGTACACCGTGGCGGTGGACCGGTCGAACGAGCGGATCGCCAGCCTGTACTCGGCCGCGCACCCGGCGGTGCTGACGCTGATTAAGGAAGTTGTTCGGGCTGCGCAGCGCGAGAAGATCGGCGTTAGTCTGTGCGGAGAGATGGCCAGCGAGCCGGAGTTCACGATGCTCCTGGTCGGCCTGGGGCTGCGGTGGTTTTCGATGACCCCGCCCGCGATCCCCGAGGTCAAACAGATCATTCGCTCGGTGAGCACGGACCAATGCCGCCGCCTCGCGCGGCGGGTCAAGGGTCTGGACACCGACCGGGAAGTGTTGAACCTGCTCCGCGTGGAGCTGCAGAAAGTCATGCCGGGCATCGCCGACGGGCGTTCCGTCGTGGCCTGATCCGCCCCCGAGGCGGCATCAAGCCGAAGCACCCGGCCGAGAAAACCAGGCGCGATCGAGGCTCGCCGACGCCCCACCGGGCTGGCTCGAGCCCCCCGATCCGCCGACATCCAGGAGCGGCGCCGAGCCGCGACCGTCCGCGCCCAAGGTGGCTCTCCCCCGCCACGCGCGGCCGAATCCAGCGGCTACGGGCCGACCACCCGTGCCCAGCAAAACCAGCAAGTCTCCCGTCAAAGAGATGCTCATCAACTTCGTGCCCGGCGAGGAATGCCGGATCGCGATCACCGTCGACGGCAAGCTCGACGAGTACTACCAGGAGCGCGCCTCCGACGAGTCCCACGTCGGCAACATCTACAAGGGACGCGTCACCAACGTCGAGCCCGCCATCCAGGCCGCCTTCGTCGACTTCGGGCTCGAGCAGAACGGCTTCCTGCACATCACCGACCTGCACCCGATGTACTTCCCCGGCGACGCGCGGGAGGAGTTCGAGAAGGTCGGCACCAAGACGCCACGCTCGGCCCGCCCGCCGATGCAGAAGTGCCTCAAGCGCGGCCAGGAGGTCATGGTCCAGGTCCTCAAGGAGGGCATCGGCACCAAGGGCCCGACGGTTACCAGCTACCTGTCGATCCCCGGGCGGTTCATCGTGATGATGCCGCAGATGGACCGCCTCGGCGTGTCCCGCAAGGTCGAGGACGACGACGCCCGCCGCGAGATGCGCGACATCCTCCGCGAGCTCGAGCCGCCCGAGGGCTTCGGGTTCATCGTCCGCACCGCCGGCATCGGGCAGACCAAGACCGACCTCAAGCGCGACCTCGCCTACCTCTCGCGCCTGTGGAAGTCGATCGAGAAGCGGCACCAGCAGGTCCGCGTCGGCGAGCTGTACGCCGAGAGCGACCTCTTGATCCGCACGATCCGCGACGTCTTCACCAAGGACATCACGCGTGTCGTGATCGATGACGTCGACGCCGCCAAGCGGGCGCGCGACTTCTTCTCGATCTCGATGCCGCGCTCGAGCCTCACGCTCGAGTACTACCACGACCCGGTCCCCATCTTCCACCGCTTCGACATCGAGCGGCAGATCGACGACATCAACGCGCGCGAGGTGCCGCTGCCGTCGGGCGGGTCACTGGTGTTTGACCAGGCCGAGGCGTTGGTGGCGATCGACATCAACTCGGGCAAGTCGCGGGCCGCGCGGGACGCCGAGACCAACGCGTTCGAGACGAACAAGGAGGCGGTCGACGAGGTCTGCCGCCAGCTCAAGCTCCGCGACCTGGGCGGGGTGGTGGTCTGCGACTTCATCGACATGATGAACAGCAAGAACCGCCGCACGATCGAGCAGCGGATGCGCGACAACCTCAAGGAGGACCGCGCCCGCACCCGCACCAACCCGATCAGCCAGTTCGGCCTGCTGGAGATGACCCGCCAGCGGATGCGCGGCAGCCTGAAGAAGACGCTCTATCAAGAGTGCCCGATGTGCAACGGGCTGGGCGTGATCAAGACGCCCGAGTCCGTCGTGCTCGACGCGATCCGCCAGCTGCAGCTGGTGATGCTCGGCTCGAAGGTCGCGCGGCTGGAGGTGATGGTGAGCCCGGACGTCGCGTTCCAGCTGCTCAACCGCCGGCGGGACCAGCTCGTCGGGCTCGAGCGCCGCTTCGGCAAGCCGGTGATGGTCCGCGTCGGCGGTCGCGTCGACGAGATCGCGATCACGGCCTACGACACGCGCGGCGGGAAGGTCAACGTCGACACGCTGCTCAGTCGGTCGGCTATGCCCAAGACGACCGACGAGAGCTTCCTGGACGTCAAGGTCGCCGAGCTGCCCGACGCCGAGGCGGACGTCGAGGCCGAGGGCGACGAGACGGAGGCGATCAAGGCGTCGCTGGCCGAGGCGTCGGAGATCGAGATCGACGAGGAAATCGAAGACATCAAACCGACCGGCATGCCCGGCGGGCGAGGCAAGCGCAAGCGTCGCCGGCGGGGCCGAGGCCGCGACGAGGGCGAGGCCGACGGCGACGAGAAGTCCGAGCGCAAGTCGCGCAAGGCCGAGGACGCGGACGAGAAGGCCGCCGCCTCGGACGACGGCGACGAGAGTGGCGATGCCGATGAAGCGTCGGGCGGCAAGAAGAAACGCCGCCGCCGCCGTCGCCGCCGTCGCTCCTCCGACGCGGCCGAGGGGTCTGACGAGACGAAGGGCACCGACGACGAGAAGGCGGAGCAGAGCGACGAGTCATCTGACGGCGACGAATCAACGCCCGAGGCGGTGGACGCCGAGGCGGACGCCGAAACCGAGGAAGAAGCGGACGAGGAAGAGATCCTGCTCCCGCCGTCGCCGGAGTGGGACGACATCGCCCGCCGCGAGTACGAGGCCAAGCTCAAGGCGATCGAGGCCCGGAAGAAGAGCAAGAAGAAGTCGGCGAAGAAGAAGCGCTCGCGCAAGAAGACTGATGAGTCGGCTGAAAAGGTCGCGAGCGACGATACGCCAGCCAAGGACGCGTCGGTCGACGCGACGGCCCCCGACACCGAGGCCAAGACCGACGACGCGGCCGACAACGCCACCGGCGAAGAGCCGTCGAGCGACGAGGCCAAGCCCAAGCGCAAGCGTCGCCGCCGACGCCGATCCCGCTCCGGCGATGGCAACGGCGAGGCAGCGAGCGAGGGCGAAACCGGCGACCGCCCCGCCAAGGACGGCACGCCCAAGCCGGTCGTCGTCGTCAGCTCCTACGGCAACGCCAAGCTCGGCACGCAGACCGCGCCGGTGTCCGGGGAGGACGACTGACCGTGATCGGCGACCGCCGACGCATCGTGCTGCTCGGGTCCACCGGCTCGATCGGCGCCAACACGCTCGACGTCCTGCAACACCTGCGCGCCACCGGCGCGATGGACGTCGAGGTCGTCGGCCTCGCGGCCGGCAGGCGCGTCGATGAGCTGGCCGAGCAGGCCAACGCGTGGGGCGTCAAGCGGCTGGCGATCGGCGACGCGACGCTGGCCGACCGCCTGCGCTCGCTCGTGCCGGGCGCGACCGTCTTCGCCGGGCCCGACGCCGCCGCCGAGTTGGTCGCCGAGACGGACGACGCGACCGACCTGGTCGCCGCCATGGTCGGCTCGGCTGGGCTATCCGCGACGCTCACCGCCATCCAGCGCGGCTGGCGCATCGGGCTAGCCAACAAGGAAACCCTAGTCGCCGCCGGCGAGCTGGTCATGCCCGCGGTCGCGCGACACGACGCCGAGCTCTTGCCGATCGACTCCGAGCACTCGGCGATCCACCAGTGCCTCGCCGGCTCTCAACGCCCGGCCGAGGAGGTCCGCCGGCTGGTGCTCACGGCGTCGGGCGGTCCGTTCCGCACCTGGGACGCCGACCGCATCGCCGAGGCCACCGTCGAGCAGGCTCTCGACCACCCCACTTGGAACATGGGCCCCAAGATCACCATCGACTCGGCCACCATGACCAACAAGGCCCTCGAGCTCATCGAGGCCCACTGGCTGTTCGACCTCCCCGCCGATCAGCTCGACGTCATCGTCCACCCGCAGTCGGTCGCGCACTCGTTCGTCGAGTTCGTCGACGGTTCGGTGCTGGCCCAGCTCGGCCCACCGGACATGCGCACGCCGATCCAGTACGCCCTTACGCACCCGCACCGAGCCGAGGGCTGCTCGCGATCGATGGATTGGGCGGCGCTGAGCGGGCTGACGTTCGAGCCCCCGGACCACGACCGGTTCCCGGCGCTGCGGATGGCGTACCGGGTGATCGAGGCCGGCGGGACGGCCGGGGCCGTGTTCAACGCCGCCAACGAGGCCGCCGTCGCCGCGTTCCTGGACCGCCGGATCCGCGTCGGCGACATCGCCCGGCTGACCGAGGGGGCGTTCGACGCCTTGGGGCATCGCCCGATCACCTCCGTCGACGACGTCCTGAACGCCGACCGGGCGGCCCGCGTATGGGTCGACGACGCCCTATTGGCCGCCGACAGGCCACCCGTCGCTGGCGACCCCACGATCGCCCGCCGATAAACCGCTAAAATCTCCCTCCCGGGCACCGCACGCTCCATGGCTATCTCCACCTACATCGCCCTGCCGCTGTTCATCCTCGGGTTCGGGTTCCTCGTGTTCATCCACGAGCTCGGGCACTTCATCGCCGCCAAGGCGGTCGGCATCCGCACGACGCAGTTCGCCGTCGGCTTCGGCCAGGCGCTGCTCTGCTACCGCAGAGGCCTGGGCCTGCGTGTCGGCGGGACCGAGGCCGAGTACGAGAAGCGTGCCCGCCAGGCGATCGCCGACCAGGGCGGCGACCCCGACAAGGCCACCGCCAAGGAGCTCTACGCCGCGGTCGACGAGCTCGGCCTCGGTGAGACCGAGTACCGGCTGAACTGGATCCCGCTGGGCGGCTACGTGAAGATGCTCGGCCAGGAGGACCTGGACCCCAACGCCCGCTCCGACGACCCCCGCGCGTACAACAACAAGTCCGTCGGCGCCCGCGCGATCGTCATCTCCGCCGGCGTCGTGATGAACCTCATCGTCGGCGCGATCTTCTTCATCGCGGCCTTCACCGGCGGCGTGAACTTCCCGCCCAACATCGTCGGCGGCGTCATCCCCGGCGCCCCGGCCGCGACGACCTACGCCCAGGGCCACAACGGCGATGCCGACTACCTCGGCCTGCTCCCCGGCGACCGCGTCGTCGAGGCCGACGGCGACGTCATCCGCGACCTGACCGGCATCAAGATCGCCGCGGCGCTCGGCTCGGCGGGTGAGGCCGTCGACTTCGTCATCGAGCGCCCCGACTACGACTCGCCCACGCCCTACGCCAGCCCGACGCGGCTGACGTACCGCATGACGCCCGAGGTCATCGCCGGCGTCAGTGCCGCGCGGGGCGGCAACCTGATGGCGATCGGCATCACGCCGACCTACACCAACGAGGTGTGGTTCGTGCGGTTCGGCGAGGCGTCACGCGCCGGCGTCAAGCCCGGCATGCGGCTGACCGCCCTGAACGGTGAGCCGATCGACAGCCACGACGAGTTCGTCTACCGGATGCAGCGATCGGAGGGCCAGCCCGTCACGGTGACCTACACCGCCGAAGACGGCTCGACCGTCCGCGTCGAGCAGCGCGCGGCGCCCGGGCTGTACCGCCCCTCGCTCGAGGCCGCGCCCTCGCTACTCGGCTGGTCACCGGTGGTGTCCGGCCTGGCCGAGCCCGACACGCCCGCCGCCCGCGCGGGGATCGAGCAGCGCCCCAGCGACGAGGCCCTGGCCAACACGGATCAGCCGCTCGACATGTCCGGCGACCTGCTGATGGCCATCGAAGGCCAGCCTTGGCCGTCGGATATCCGAGCGAAACAGCTCATCGAAGACGCCCAGGGCGATGTCCAGGTCGACGTCTGGCGGGACGGCGAGCGCGTCGAGCTGACGCCGGTCGCCAAGCAGATGAACAACAAGCTCGGCGTGCGGCTCGCCCCCGCGCTGGACAGCACGCGCGTCGCCGACGCCGAGCCCGGCACCCTCGCGGCCGAGGTCAACCTGCCGGCGGGGTCGCTGCTGCGGTCGATCGCCGGTCAGCCCGTCGACGACTGGGCCGACATCCAACGTGTTCTGCAGCAGCGGGCCGAGGCGATCCAGGCGTCGCCCGACGACGCGTCGCTGCGCCGGGTCGAGATCGTCGCCGAGCTGATGCTCGCCGGATCGCCGACCGAGACGGACGTCGTCGAGCTCGACGACGCGGACGTGACGCAGCTGCTCGCGGCTCGCTGGACGGTGCCCGACGACGTGGGCTTCCAGGCGCGGTTCGACCCGATCCTCGCCCGCGGGCCGGTCGACGCGATGGGGCTTGGGTTCGAGTACACGGTGCGGTTCATCCAGCAGACGTACATGACGCTGCTTCGGCTGACGCAGGGATCGGTCTCGCCGACCGAGCTGCGCGGGCCGCTTGGCATTGTCGATGTCGGAGCGCAGGTGACGCGCGAGGGCTGGACCAAGTACCTGTACTTCCTGGCGCTGATCAGCGTGAACCTGGCGGTGCTCAACTTCCTGCCGATCCCCATCACCGACGGCGGGCACATCGTCTATCTGCTGATCGAGAAGTTCACCGGCAAGCCGCCGAGCGAGAGCATCATCCAGTGGGCCACGCTCGCGGGC
>JBCCZA010000169.1:0-7610 GCA_039188455.1 Planctomycetota bacterium | reverse complement strand
TCGGACCAGGACAAGATCTGGCGATTGATCGACCCCACCCGCATCGGCTGCGTGCTCACCGAGAACTGGCAGATCGATCCCGAGCAGTCGACCTCGGCGATCATCGTGCACCACCCCGAGGCGAAGTACTTCAACGTGTGAACATTAGTTGCGTTGATGTGTCCGGATCGTCGCGGCGAGCTGCTTGCCGCCATCCTCCACTTCATCCAGACTCAGGCCGCCATCCAGCAGAGCTTGCAAGTCCGCGCACGGGAAGTCGGAGAGCAGGACGGATCCGCACGTCGGGCATTTTTGCCCGGTGCCTCCCCAGATGACGAGCGGAAGGCTGTCGAGCGGGTCTTGGAGATTGTCGAAGGCGTTGCCGATCTCATCGCAGACCAGGATGAGCTTGCCGCACTCTGGGCAGCACACCACAGCCAACACCCCGTTCTGGTCGCAATCACACGGGCACGGCCGATCCTTCAGGAAATAAGCCATGATCGGTCACTCCCATGGCTCGGCGGACGCCGACGAGCCCGCCGCCGCGGCGCGAGCACGCTCCCGAGCCGCCAGGAGCGAGTCGGGCAACCGCGCACCGCACTCGGGGCAGATCGCTCCCGGCGTGCCGCGGAGGTCGTAGTCGCAGGTCGGGCAGACGTACAAGCCGCCACCGCCCGCCTCGTGCTTGGCCTGCTGCATGCGGCAGATGTCCAGCGACCAGCGCACGTACAGCCACAGCCCCACGCCCATCAGCGCGGTGCTGGCGACGCCGACCCACACGGCGGCGGCCAGCGCGGTCGGGTCTGGCACCGAGGCCAGCGGGCCCTCCAGGTTGGTCAGCAACCCACTGACCAAGAACGCGGCCCACCACCAGCCAACGATCGCCGGCGTGGGGTCGGCGGCGCGATCGATTTCCGAGATGCCAGGCCGGCTGCCGACGTACGTCTCCTTCAGCGCCAGGAACGGCATGACGAAGTTCGCAATCGGGATAAACCACCAGCCGACCGCCCAGCCCGGGCCGGTCTTCTTGCCGATCACGCCCAGGGCCGTCACGTTCGCGTTTGCCATCGAGAACCAGACCAGGAATACGATGCCCGCCGCCAGACCCACCAGCATCCCTCCCAGACCGACGATGATCATCCCGAAAAACAGCGCAACCCCCAACGGTTCGGCGGGCAGATCATCGGACGTCGTCCAATCCGGCACGGCCAGATAGCCCGCCACGTTAAGCGCTGTCATCACGAAGATGAGGACGTAGGCCACGATCGACAAACCGATGCACCACCAGTTCAGCACGCCGATCGGTCGGTAGGTCATGAGCGGGCTCCGCCTCGAGAATCGGCTGAAGTTAACCGATCTCGGCGGCCGCCCGGCTTACTCCGCCGGCTCAAGCACGATGTAGCAGTCGAAGCTCAGCCGGCTCGCCGCCTCTTCGGGGCCGGGCGGCGCGTCCTCGATGCCAAACTCGGTGTTGAGCGGGCCGAGCACCCACGTGCCGACGAACGCGAGGCGGGGCTTGCCGTCCTCGCCGGCGAAGGCCTCGATCGAGACCGGCACCGACAGCGGGATCGCCTTGTTCTTCATGGTGAACGTGCCGATCAGCTTGCCGGGGATGACCTGGCCGAAGGCGGGCGTCGCGCCGTCGGGGACCTCGATGGAGTCGAAGACGAACGACGCGTTGGGGTGGGCCGAGGCGTCGAGCATGCCCGAGTGGATGTAGCTGTCGAGATCGGGCTCGCCCATGGTGACCGACTTGACCGGCACGACGAACTCGCCGCTCGCGTCGGCCAGCGTCAGACCCTCGCCGAGCGTGACGCCGCCGGTCAGTTGCTGGGCTTCGCCGGCGTAGCCGACGATCGGCTCGGGGAAGCGGAACTGCACGACCGGCCGGCGATTGACCGCTTCCTGATCGACCGTCCATTCGCGCACGAACTCGAGGTCGGCGACATCGATGTCCGGGCCCTCGGGCTTGGGCGGCAGCGACAGTCCCAGGTCGTCCCACGCCGGCGTGGCGGCGCCCACGGCGATCGCGTCGAAGCCGTCGCCATTCTCGGGGTTGCTCAGCTGCCGATCGATCTCCTCGGCCAGCCCGGCCGCGGCCTCGGCGAAGACCTGCTCCGTCTGCGTCCAGTTCCCCGACGCGGGCGTCTCGCTGACGAACACCGGCTCGTGGCAGTGGAACTGGCTGAACAGCGCGGTGCTCACGTAGAGCGTGCCGTCGTCGTCGAGATAGGGGTAGAAGTCGGCGTAGAACAGCCGGTCCATCGGCTCGGCGTCGTCGCCGTGCGCCGGCTTGCCCAGCGCGGCGTAGATGCCGTTGCGGTACATCGTGATCGGCGAGATGTGCATCGCCGCGATCGGCGAGTCGTCGACCTGGCTCAGGTCGGCCGGCGACGGCATGCCCTCGACGCGCCCCTTCTCGGCGTTCATCACCGCGTCCACGCCCGGCCCGACCCAAGGCGTGACCTTGATCGGCGTGCCCACCACCGCCCGGCCGATCGTCCGACGCGGCACGCCGTCCAAGTTCGTCCGCACGTCCTCGGCCCCGCCACCGAACCGCGCGGTGCGGATGTGGTTGCGCAGCCGATCGGTCGTGGTGAACCGGCCGAGGTACGGGTAACGCCCGCGGTGGTTGATGTACACCATCGACGGCGTGAGCGCCACGCCGTCGGGGGCACCGGCCTCGCCGACGTCGATCGTCACGACCTCGACGCCGAGCTCGTCGGCGATGGCCTGCACCACGGGCATGGCGGCATCGGCGAAGCCGCCGGCCACGTCGCCGTCGCCCGGCTGCACGAACACGGCCAGCTTCTCGCCGGTGTCGCTCGTCGCCGCCCGGCTCTCGCCGCCGATCCCGACGCCGACGACCGCGATCAACGCGACGACCCAACCCGATGTCCATCGACGACTCATCTCATTGCCCATGATCGATCTCCGTGAGGCAAGCGCGTGGCGACCCGTCGAGGCCGCCGCGCGGGTCAGACAGTTTTACTTGCTGTAGCCGACGATGGGGATCTCGATGACGACCGTCTCAGCGACGACATCGCCGCCCATGTCGGGCTTGATGCCGAAATCGGTGCGGTCGATCACCATGGTCGAGCGCAGCGCGAGCAGGTGACCCGAGTCGGCCCCGCCGCGGTTCTTGGCCATGTCTTCGAGCAGCGTCGCGTACACCGGCACGCTGATCTCCTTGGTCGTCCCGGCCAGCGACAGGTCGCCGGTCACGTCGAGCTTGACCGCGCCGTCGACGTCCGACTCGGCCACCTCGGCGGACTTCATCGTGAACGTCACCAGCGGCACGTCACTCACGCCCAGCCAATCGGCGGTGTGCATGACCTGGGTCATCCGGTCGTTGCTGGTCGACAAGCCCTCGGCGGACAGCGTGATGGTGCCGGCGATCGCGGCGGGGTCGGCCGGGTCGTAGGTGACCTCGCCGGCGATGCCGCTGCCGTGGCCGACGATGGGCTCGAGCTTGGAGTCGAGGACGAAGACGACGCCGTTGACGCCCTTGGGGTCCTTGAAGTCGAAGGTGATGGCCTCGGCGAAGGCGGACGCGCCGAACGGCAGCGCCAGGCCGGCGGCGAGGACGGGGGCCAGAACGGGGGCTGAAACGGGGGCAAGGGCACGACGGGCAAACGAGCGGATCACGGACATGCGGAATCTCCTGGTAGGGGTTGCCTGAGGGTAGGCGGGCATAATTGACTGTTGCAACAACCAACGTACGCGGCGGGCGATTCCCGGTTCGGCCAAGGCAGCCGATTTTCCGCGCTGCCCGGCCGAGACCCGGCGGTGCGGCGGCCGCGGATGTCGGTGGCGTTGCCCGCGCCGCCGGCCCGATATAGGCTCCGTGCCGTTGGGGCGTTAGCTCAGCTGGGAGAGCGCCTGCTTTGCAAGCAGGAGGTCATCGGTTCGATCCCGATACGCTCCATTTCGGCGTCGTTCGCCGCGTGTCACGCTCACCGGGCGGCGAGGCCGTGCCCGACTTTCTGGATGACCGGGCGACGGCTTTGACGCCGGTCCCGACGGAAGCTCAACTACTTAATCTCGCAGTTATCATGCCTTTTGCCTCGTCGCCTCGGGCCTCCGCCGCCCAGCGATGAGCATCTCGCTCTCAGGCTCAAAGCCACCCCAACGCGCCGCTTATGCAAACGATCGATTGGTTGATCCTCGGGGCCTTCGCGGTGCTGCTGCTCGCGATCGTCATCTACACCAACCGGATCACCAAGTCGGTCGCCGGCTTCCTCTCCTCCGAGCGCTGCGCCGGGCGGTACCTGCTGACGATCGCCAACTCGATGGCGTTCTGCTCGGCGATCGGCATCGTCGGCGGGTTCGAGGGGAACTACCGCAACGGCATCACCGGCGCGTGGTGGGGCATGCTGATGATGCCCGTCGGGGCGCTGCTCGCGCTAACGGGCTGGGTGACCTACCGCTACCGCCAGACGCGGTCGCTCACGATGGCTCAGTTCCTCGAGAAGCGCTACAGCCGGCGGTTCCGCATCTTCGCCGGGTTCGTCGCGTTCATCTCGGGCATGCTGAACTGCGCGGTGTTCCCGCTGGTCACCGCCCACTTCCTGGTCTTCTTCCTCGACCTGCCGACGACGTTCGACGTGTTCGGCGTTGCGCTGTCGTCGCACTTTTTCGTGATGCTGATCATGGTCGGCCTGGGGGTGACGCTGGCGATCGCGGGCGGCCAGATCACGATCATGGTCACCGACTTCTTCCAGGGCACCGTCGGCACGGTCTCCCTGCTGGCGATGATCGCGCTGGTGCTATTGACCGTCGGCTGGTCAGACATCATGACCACGCTCAAGCGGTCCGAGGACGTGCGCGTGCTGCAGACCGCGCAGGGTGATATGACCTACCCGCAGTGGTACCGCGAGCGGATCGAGCCGGTGCGGGAGCACCACGCGGCGCTGGACGCGCAGATGCCCGGCGTGTTCGACCTCATCCGCAAGTACCCCGGCGTGTTCGACGCGATGAGCCAGGGCGTGGACGCCGCCCGGCAGCGCGCGGCCGAGGAACGCGGGACCACCACCATGGGCCTGGAACTCACGCCCGAGGACTACCGCGCCAACCCCGGCCTCGCGACCGCGCTCGACCTGGGCGTAAGCGGCGCCAGGCAGGCCGCGCTGGATCAGGCCGAAGCCGCGCGCGCGTCGGGCGACGCCGAGGGCGCGGATGCGCTCACGGCTCTGGCCGATCACCCCGACCTCCTGAGCCAGGCGGCGCAGAACTACCGAGCGACCCGCCTGCTTGTGAACGAGAACTACCCCGACATGGTCGACGTGCTCGAACGGCCCGAGAACGCGTCGATGATGAACCCGTCGAAGCTCGGCAACGAGGGGCCGTTCAGCGTGCCGTTCTTCATCATGATGGCGTTGATCATGGTGACGAATACCGGCGTGTGGCAAGGCGGATCGGGCTATCTGACCGCCGCGCGCACGCCGCACGAGGGGCGGATGGGCAGCATCCTGGGGTCCTGGCGGTGGATGACGATCAGCCTGGGCGGCTTCGCCGCGGTGGTGCTGGTGTACTCGATGGTGTGGAACGCCCGCTACGCCGAGGAGCAGGCGCTCATCCTGCAGGCCGCCGCGACGATCGACGACCCGCTGCTGCAGAGCCAGCAGTTCGTGCCCATGGCCCTGGGCATCGTGCTGCCGGCCGGCATGATGGGCCTGTTTGCCGTGTTCATGATCGGCGCGTCGATCTCCACCGACGACTCGGCCTACCACTCGTGGGGATCGATCTTCTTGCAGGACGTCGTCATGCCGTTCCGCAAGACGCCCTTCGGCAAGCGCGAGCACCTGCTCTACCTGCGGCTAGCGATCATCGGCATCGGCCTGTTCGCCCTGATCTTCAGCTCGTTCTGGCGGCTCACCGACTTCATCAACATGTGGTTCCAGATCACCGGTGCCATCTACACCGGCGGGGCCGCGTGCGCGATCGTCGGCGGGCTGTACTGGAAACGCGGCACCACCGCCGGCGCGTGGTCCGGCCTCATCCTCGGCAGCACCCTCTCGCTGTTGGCGATCTATTTCCTCAACCAGATCCAGGACCCCGAGGTCCCCTATCGCATCCCGCGATTCATCCCTTTCCTAGGCAACGAGCCGATCAACGGCCTGCACCTGGCCGTGTTCAACATCCTCGTCTCCATCGGCGTCTACGCCGCCGTGTCCCTGCTGACCTGCCGCAAGCCGGCCAACCTCGACAAGCTGCTGCACCGCGGCGCGTACGCCGTCCAGGAAGACCGCACCGACGCCGACAAAGAAGCCGAGAAGACCAACAAGCACCGCGGCGTCCTGCGCTACATCGGCATCACCGACGAGTTCTCCAAGGCCGACGTCTTCATCTACTGCCTCGCCATCTTCTGGACCGTGGGCATGTCGAGCACGTTCCTCATCGGCACGACCTGGTTCCTGTTCTTCCAGACCGAGGCCCAGCGCGACAACGCCGAGCGCTGGTACATCGGCTGGGGCTGGCTGTTCGGCATCCAGGGCACCATGGCCGTGATCACCGGCATCTGGTTCACCCTCGGCGGTGCCCGAGACCTCGTCCGCCTCATCCGCGACATCCGCGCCAAGGGCGTCGACGAGTCGGACGACGGCTACGTGCGGTCGAGCGAATCGGCGAGCTAGAGCGTCCTCGGCAGACCGAACCGTCGGGGGTCTGTCACCACGTCTCAGGCGGCCTGGGCAGCCGCACATGCCGCCCCGCAATCGTGCCTGCATGACGGCCCCGAGGAGCCAGATCTTGCGCCTCAGATTGTCGACAATCTGGAATGCGTGTGCTACGGTTCGGTTCGCCGGCAGCGAGAGTCTCCCGGCTCGCGAAACGTGCTCTCCGCCCCGCCTCAGTCTCGCAAATCAGGTTGATTCAGATGACCACGCTCCCGCTTACCGCCATTCGTCGCCTTGCCCTGCTCGCGCTCGTCTTCGGCGTTTGGGCCGGCCCGATTCACTCCCAGGAGATCCCGCACCTCGCCCCCGAGGCCTATCACGGCCAGACGGGCGAGTCGGAGAAGCTGATCGATCTCGGATCAAGCTCGATCGTCGCCTCCGCGGACACCGTGGCGACCGTGATCGCCGACGACCCGGCTGGCAACGCGCTGATGATCGAGGTCAAGGCCGATGAGAATGGCTACCCCGGCGTCCGCATCCCGGCGCCCGACGGCAACTGGGACCTCTCCGCCTGGCAGTACATCAACCTCGATGTCGAGAACCGAGGCAAAGATCGGCTCCGGCTCGGGCTTCGAGCCGACAACCCCGGCGCCGACGACAACGACCAGCTCCGCACCTTCACCCTCAACGAGTTCGCCCCCGGCGAGACCAAGACCCTCTCGCTGCGACTCAGCGCGACCAACTGGGCCCTCGACCCGCCGATGACGCTCGTCGGCATGCGCGAGTCCCCCGGCCAGGCCGCGATCGACACGTCGAACGTCGTCAAGCTCATCCTCTTCTCCGTCCGGCCCGAGCAGGACGAGGCGTTCGTCATCCGCGACCTCCGGGCCGAGGGCCCGATGAACCGCGTCGACTCGACGACGTTCCTGCCGTTCATCGATCGCTACGGCCAGTTCATCCACACCGACTGGCCCGACAAGGCCAAGACGGACGACGACCTGATCCGCCAGCTTG
>JBCCZA010000168.1:0-7645 GCA_039188455.1 Planctomycetota bacterium | reverse complement strand
TTGTTCGCGGGCGGTCTGCGGACGGTGGAGATCACGATGAACACCCCGGGTGCGTGCGAGGCGATCCGCGCGGTCCGGGCGTCGCTGAGCGATGACGGGTCGGAGATGATCGGGGCGGGGACGGTGTTGACGGTCGACGACGCGGGGCGAGCCGTGTCGGCGGGGGCCCAGTTTCTGGTGGCTCCGACGGTGGATGAGGCGGTGATCGGGTGGGCGGTGGACGCGGGCGTGCCGATTTTGCCAGGCGCGTTCACGCCGACCGAGGCGTGGCGAGCGCAACGGCTTGGCGCGGCCGCGGTGAAGCTGTTCCCAGCCAACGCTCTGGGCCCGACTTACCTCCGCGAGGTGTTGGCGCCGCTGAGCGAACTGCGGCTGGTGGCGACGGGCAACCTGGGGCTCAACGAGGTTCCCGCGTACTTGGCGGCCGGCGCCACGGCGGTGGGCGTTGGGCCGACGCTGATCGATCCCGAGGCGGTGAGCCGTGAGGATTGGCCCGCGTTGACGAGGTTGGCTGAGCGTTGGATGGCGGATGCCCGTGCGGCCCGCGGCTAGCGCCGGCTGAACGCCCGCATGGTCACGCTGCTGACGTGGCCGCCCGGCTCGTCGAAAACGACCTCCACCGTGTTGCGCGCCCGCATCAACTCGGCCGGCACGGGAATCTCAAGGATGCCGAAGAAGCTGGCCCGTGTGGTCTGATCGAAGCCGCGCCAGTCGTCGGGCGTGTCGAGCGGCGTGCCGTTGAACAGGACCTTCGGCTTCAGCGACATGCCGTGCTCGCGGGAGACGTCCAGCCGGAGCGAGCCGGCGACATGGTCGACGCCATCGATCTCGAAGGTCAGCGGTTCGTTTGCGATTTCGCGCAGGTATCGATCCGCGTAGTGCTTGGTCTCCTCGATGACAGCCTTCACATCGGGCGGGGCGTCGTACTGCAGCGTCAGGATGGCGGTCGCTTGCTCGCCGATATCGAAGATCTCCGGGATGGCGTCTAGCTCGATCTCGTCCAGCACGGGCCTGCCCTCGGGGGCGTGCAGGTGGCGCAACGTCACCCGGCTTGGCGCGGTCGTGTTGTCTGGCAGTCGGATCTGCACGGGCACCGGCTCGAGGTCGAGGCTGTTGATCACGAGGTAGAGCGTGTCGCCGTCCATGAATGCCGCGGTCTGGATGTCGGGGTCCATGGCTTCGGTCCAGACGCGTTCGCCGTTGACCTGAGACCACAGCTCGTAGAAGTGAGCAAGCTCGGTATAGACCCACTCGCCGTCGACCTCGCGGAGCAGGCGCGTGCGATACGGGTTGCCTTCCGGGTGGCTCCACCACAGAGCCTTCATGATCATGAACGGGACGGACTTCTCGATGATATGGGGGCGTTCCATCAGGCCCATCATGAAACCGGAGTAGGCGTTGAGCTTGTGCCAGTCACGTTCTGGGGTGTAGGGGTCGAGCCGGGTGTGGACGCCGGTCATGCCGTACTCGGAGACGAGCAGCGGCTTGACCTCGCCGAGCTCGATGAGCGAGGCCTGCTCAAGCATGTCGAGCACGGCCTCCATGCGAGCGCCCTTGGTCTTGACCTGGTAGCCGCGTTGCCAGCTCTTGTCATAGAAGTGGACGGCGAAGAAGTCCATGTTGTCGCCGGCGATCTCCATAAACCGGCCCCAGGTTCGATGCCACTCCTCGAAGTTGTCTTCTTCGGGGTCGGCGGACGCCTGGCAGAACCCTCCTATCTTCATGTCCATGCCTGGGTTTAGGGCGCGGACCTTGTTGGCGACCACATTGTGGTATCGGTAGATGTCGTCGTGCTTCACGTCGCCTTTGGCGTGGGGCGAATCGATCAGGTCCCAGACCGGTTCGTTGACCACCTCGAAATAGGCGGGCATCGGCGGGCCGGATGGGTTCTCATCGTTGCGGTAAAAGTTCTTGAAGTAGTGCCCGAGGAACGTGGCGGTGGCGTCCATGTTGGCGAAAGACCAGCCGAGCTTGTTGGGCGTCCCATCGGGAAAGAACGGGTGCGGGTGGGTGGCGACGATCAGCTCGGTGCGTGGTTCGTACCGGTGGATCGCGGCGTCTGCGTCGTAGGCTTCGCGGCGTTCGCGGCCGAACTTCTCGATGTGCTCGATCGACGGGTAACCATGCCTGTTGGGGTCCTCGGGCGTCTGGTTGACGTAAAGCAGCGGTTGTCCCGCTTCACGGCCGAGGTAGACGTCCCAGCAGTCGAGGAACTGCTCCATCATCTCGGGGCTGTCCCACTCGGGTTCGGTTGTCGACGAGTGCATGTTGATGTACTTGGGCCGCTCGAACTCGGTGACCCCGCCGATGTGGTGACGCGTGGATGGTTCCACGGTGACCGTGACGGCGGAAGGCTCGGCGGTGGCGGCCGCTGCGGGCGAGGCGGCGAGAACGAGGGTGGTAAGAACGAACGGCAGAGACTGAGCGAAAGCAAGCGTCATTGATTTGGCCTCGATGTAGTTGATTGCGACAGAGTTATCGTGAAACAGCGTCGAAACTGTCAACAATGTACTGTACCCGCCCTTTCATCTAGCCCCACGTGATCTCTGAGCATGAATGCACTCGTTGTTGGCACCGGCGAATACACCACCGGCTACGTCTACGGCCAGTCGAGCCAATCTGACAAGGGAGCGGGCGTGATCGGGCTGAGCCTGTTTCATCAGCGGGCTCTTGGACAGCTCGACCGGGTGCTGATGGCCGGGACGAACGGCACGAAGTTTCCAGGCATCCGCGAGCACCTTGGCCGGGTGTTGGGCGACCGCTATCGCAACCTGAGCACCGAGTTTGAGAGCTTCCCGGCGGACGACTGCCAGCGCGATGCCGAGGCCTATCTGCGAGCGATGGACGAGCTGTCGGCGGGGGATGTTGTGATGGTGTTCACGCCTGACGACACGCACCACGCGATCGGGCTGGCGGCGGTCGAGCGTGGGCTGCATGTCCTGATCGCCAAGCCGATCGTGCAGACGGTGGCCGATCATCGGGCGTTGATCGAGGCGGGTGATCGGCGGGGCGTGCTGGTTGCGATGGAAGTGCACAAGCGTTGGGACCCGATCTACGCCGATGCGCGCGACAAGATCCGCGACCTCGGCGACTTCAGCCACCTGAACGCGTACATGAGCCAGCCGAAGTCGCAGCTGGAGACCTTCCGCGCTTGGGCCGGCAAGTCGAGCGACATCAGCTATTACCTCAACGCCCACCACATCGACTTCCACAACTGGGCGATCGGTCATCGGGCCCGACCGGTGAGCGTGACCGCGCTCGGCGCCACCGGCGTTGCGCAGTCGATCGGCATCGAGACGGAAGACACGATCACGCTAGCCGTGAATTGGGAGAACACGCCCAGTGGGAACATCGGTACGGCGCTGTACACCTCGTCGTGGATCGCGCCCAAGAGCGACGTGCACTCGCAGCAGCGGTTTCACTACATGGGGCACGCGGGCGAGGTCAGCGTCGATCAGGCGCACCGCGGTTACCAGATCGCGACAGACGCGGAGGGCTTCCGATCCCCGAACCCGCTGTTCATGAAGTACCTGCCGAACGAGGCGGGCGAGTTCGCGGGCGCCTCGGGCTACGGCTATCAGAGCATCGAGGCGTTCGTCCGCGCGGCCCACTCGGTGAACGACGGCGAGACCGGCCCGGCGGACTGGGACGGCAAGCTCGCGACGGCCAGGCAGACGCTGCCAGTCACCGCGATTCTTGAGGCGGGGCGGAAGAGCCTGGACGCCGGCGGTGCATCGGTCCGGCTCGACGTGCGTTGAGGGCTGGGCCTGAGCGATCCACGTCGTTCAAGGCGAATGCTCGACGGGGGAGCCAACGCTCGATAAATTACGTAAGCAAACGATTTCGTTTCCTTTTGGATTTCGTCATGCCTGCGATCGCTCTTTCCCTGATATGCGTTCTGATTTGTGTTGCGTCCACGGCTTCGGCCGCCAGCGATCCTCAGCCGCCGGTGCCCGCGCCGGAAGGCTATCGCTGGGTCTTCAACGAGCAGTACAGCGATGAGTTCGACGGCGATGAGCTCGATCGCACGAAGTGGAACGACTATTACAGCGGTTGGCGCGGGCGGCCGCCGGGGCTGTTCGTGCCCGAGAACGTGTCGGTCCGCGACGGCAATCTGGAGATCAAGAGCACGCCGATGGACCCGCCTGTCACCGATGACAAGGGAACGACGTGGACGATCGCGTGCGGGGCAGTCCAGTCGGTCGATCAGGGCGCGTACCGTGGCTACTACGAGGTTCGTGTCAAGGCGTCGAGCGTGGCGACATCGACGACGTTCTGGCTGAAGCGTCCTGCGTCGAACGATGACGAGATCCGCAAGTCGACCGAGCTGGACATCATGGAGGCGGTCGGGAATGCGCAGCGTTGGCCGGGATTCGCGACGCAGATGAAGTCCAACACGCACATCAACTACCCCGACATCCTCGACGACGCCGGGGAGCCGCTGAACCTCAAGAAGGGCGCGAGCTCCAACCTCCCCGAGGGCGAACGCGTGAACACGGCGTTTCACACCTACGGTTGCTGGTGGGTGGACGGCACGACGATGCATTTCTATCTGGACGGCGAGCACGTCCACACGATCGAGGTGTCGACGGAGATCGAGCCCGAACCGTTCGACAAGCCGATGTGGCTTAACGCGGTGTGCGAGACCTATGCGTGGGAGCACCCGCCGAAGGTCGAGAACCTGCTGGACGACAGCAAGAACACGACGCGTTACGACTACATCCGCTCGTGGCAGCTCGAGAAGATCGACTAAGAGCGGCGAGACCGCGGGCAATTATCGATGAACGGGTCGGGTCGCCGAACACGATCTTGTGTTCGTCGCTGCGGCACCCATCTAGGTTATGTCGACGCCTTTGGTCGAGATGCTCGCCACGCTAGCGTAGGACGCGATCCTTGATCGCCCGGGCCGGGTTGCCGACGTAGACCTTGCCGGGCTCGGCGTCTTTGTAGAGGCTGGACCGCGCCCCGACGACGGTCATCTCGCCGACGGTCACGCCCGGGCCAATGAACGTGTCGGTGCCGATCCACACGTCCGCGCCGATCGTGATAGGGCTTCGGATGAGCTTGAAGGTGTGGTCGGTGTAATCGTGCGTGCCGGCGCAGAGGTGGGCGTACTGACTGATGATCGCGCGCTTGCCGATGTAGGTCGGGCCCAGGCAGTAGACGATGGCGAAGTCGCCGATGCTGGCGTCATCGTCGACTTCGAGCATCCAGGGCACCTCGATGCGGGCGCTGGGGCGGATGGCGGTGCGTTTGCCGATCTTCGCGCCGAACAGGCGGAGGATCGCGGCGCGCAGCGGGTACCAGTTGTGGAACGTGATGTGGAACGCCGGCCGCCCGATGGTCATCCACAGGGCCCGGAAGAACTTCTCGCGGAAGCTCCACGGGCTCGTCTCCGGCTGCATCTGCGGGACGTGCTCCCCGGTGGCGTTGGGCGGCTCGGGGTGATCGTCGCGGCTCGGCATCGCGGAGGCGCGATCGACGCGTTCGGCGAGACGATCGACCGTGCCGCCGGCCGCGAAGACGGCGTTCTCCGTCTCGGGGCGCTGCTCGTGCTCGAAACGCGGGTTCTCGCCGCGCTTCCGCGCGCCGCGCATCAGCCGGAGCTTGATCGTGATCATCTGCTCGTACATCCCGATGAGCCGAGCGTAGGTCCAGCCGGCCCGACCTTCGAGGATGCCGCCATGGACGAGCAGCACGCCCAGGGTGCGGATCATCGGCCGCCCGGGGACGCGGTACAGGAACTCTTTCCACGCCCGCCAACGACGGATGCGGTCGAGGGAGAACAAGGCCCCGAACGACCAGCCGCTGCCCTGCGACTCGAGCACCTGCAACGCCTCAAGCGTGCTGTAGCGGTTGTGCTTCTGCAGCCACTCGTAGACGCCCTTGCTGAAGGCGAAGTGCAGGTAGGGCTGCTTGAGCACGGCGGTGCGGCTGTCGGGCGACTCGCGCTGGCCGTGGCCGTGATCGATGAACCGCATGCGCTGCTTATTGAACAGCCGGACCTGGTACGTCGGGTATCCGCCGGCGCGGCGCAGCCACTTGCCCATCATCATGAGCTTCTGCGGGACGTGATAGCCGTCGACGTCTTGGGGGTCCGAGGCGAGGACGGCGGTCATCTCCTCGACGAGCTCGGGCGTGAAGCGTTCGTCGGCGTCCAGGTGGAAGACCCAGTCGTGCCGGGCGTCGATGTGGTCGATGGCCCAGTTGCGTTGCTCGCCGAACGACGTGAATGGGTGGTGGTAGACCTTGGCCCCGGCGCCCTCCGCCAAGGCGACCGTGTCGTCGGTCGAGCCCGAGTCGACGACGTGCACGTCGTCCGCCCAGCCACAGGACGCGAGGCAGGCCTCGATGTTGACCGCCTCGTTGAGGGTCAGGATGACCACGGAGACGGGCGGCCTCGTTACCGCGCCGGGCGGTGCCGCATCGGCCTTTTGCTCTTGGATACCGAGCTCAGAGGGCATCGCGTTGGTCACGGAGGCAGAGCATGACGCCGTTATACTCGCTCGCCCCGAGCGGCGTGCTGAAGGACACGAGTGACCGATCGACCTCGCTTGAAGGATGGTTTGCGTCGAGAAGTGCGGGGCCTGAGCGAGCGGCGTGAGCCGCCGCCTTCGGCATGCCTCGAGTCCGTGACGATTCCCATCGCGACACCGCCTAATACCGCCATGTCGCCGGGCATCTCGTTCGGTCAGACGACCCGATCATGCAGATCCTTCACGTCCTGACTTCGTTGGACCCCAAGGCCGGCGGCCCGCCCAAGGCGATGGTCGGGCTGGCGAGCGCGCAAGCGGAGGCGGGCGATCGCGTGACCGTGTTGGCCACGTTTGGCACGCACGACTCGCCGGATTACGCGGACGTGCTCCGGCGGGCGTCGGTCGATGTCCGGCTTGTCGGGCCGGTGGTCACACCGATCGGCTGGTGTTCGTCGTTGCGTCGCGAGGTGGCGGAGGCGGTGTCGGCCTCGGAGGTGGTGCACGTCCATGGCATGTGGGAGCAGGTCCAGCACTCGGCCTGCCGCGCCGCCAACTCGACCGGCATCCCTTACGTGATCAGGCCTTGCGGGATGCTCGATCCGTGGAGCCTGCGGCAGTCGGCCTTGCGGAAGCGCTTGTTCCTCAAGCTGCGCGTCAAGCGAAACCTCGACCGTGCCGCGGCGATCCACTTCACCACGCCCGCCGAGGCGTCGAACGCCGAGCCTCTGCGCATCGCCTCGCCGTCTTTGGTCGAACCCAACGGCATCGACCTGGCCGAGTTCGAGTCGTTGCCGCAGCGAGGTGTCTTTGACCGGCTTTGCGTGGGCCTCGAGGGCCGCCCCTACGTGTTGTTTCTCGGCCGTCTGCATCACAAGAAGGGGCCGGATCTGCTCATACAAGCCTTTGCCGAGGCCGGGGACGGCGGGTTCGACCTCGTTCTGGCCGGCCCTGGTGAGCCGACGTATCTCGCCGAGCTCGAGGCCTTGGCGGGGCGGCTTGGCCTGGGTGGCCGCGTCCACTTCCCGGGCATGCTGCACGGCGGTGATCGCGTGGCGGCGTTGGCCGAGGCGGAGCTGTTTTGCCTTTTCAGCTACCAAGAGAACTTCGGCATTGCGGTGCTCGAGGCGATGGCCGCGGGGACGGCCGTCGTTGTGTCGGATGAGGTGGCG